>JAZLCO010000088.1:0-55467 GCA_045614225.1 Eggerthellaceae bacterium
TGGTCTGCGGTATTTGGTATCATTCTCGCCATGCAAATCGAAGCGAAACACACTCTTGCGATGAAGGTTGCCTATCGGGGTGAGGCCTTCTCTGGGTTCGCGCGGCAGCCCGAGCAGCTGACTGTTCAGGGCGAGCTCGAGCGTGCGCTCGAGATGTTGTTGCGCCGTCCCGTCGAGACGACCTGCGCCGGCCGAACCGATGCCGGCGTCCATGCGCGTGGGCAGGTTGTGAGCTTCGAGGTTTACGAAGACGAGCTTGCGGAAATGGACGAACGCGATGCGCAACGCGCCCGGTTCGCCAGCTTTCGCCGATCGCTCAATGCCATCACGCACGATGACATTGCCGTGCGTTCAATCTGGCAGGCTGCCGACGGCTTCTCGGCACGCTTCGACGCCCAAGCACGCGAGTACCGCTATGCATTGGCGGTTGACGAGACACCGCCCGTTTTCATGCGCGACTTCGCATGGCATGTGGGTCCGCTCGACATTGTGGCAATGGAGCGGGCGTCGCGCTGTCTCATCGGCGAACAGGATTTCAAAAGCTTTTGCCGTGCGTCATCTGCTGTCGACAAGCCGACGTGTCGCAACGTGATGGAAGTCTCGTTCAGCGAAGAGGAGCGTTTTGGCGAACAGCTCGTCATCGTCAAGGTCGTCGGCAGCTCGTTTTTGCATTCCATGGTGCGCACGATTGTCGGAACGCTCGTCGAAGTGGGGCGGGGCCGCAAGCCCGAGAGCTGGGTCGCCGAAGCGCTCGCCGCCTGCGATCGGACAGCTGCTGGTGAGACGGCTCCCGCGCAGGGTCTCGTGTTCTGGGAGGTGCGCTATGACGACTGATGAGCGCACCTTCGTTTACGAGGAAGAGACAACAGAAGAGGCGGCTGTGCCCCTGGCGCGCATCACCTTGCTCTACGAAAGCCGCGACGGTCGTTTCTGCTTGTTCGAAGATGCCGATGGCCATCTTGCTGCCGTCGATGCGTCCAAGCTCGTTTAAGACCGCGCAATACAGGCGGGCTCTCAGGAGATTGCAGCTCCAAGGAACGAATCAATCTCATCAATCAACGCAGGGTCGGCAGTGTTGGCCTTGTGTTTGTCGACGGTGTTCATGAACGCAACCACCTCGGGAGCGTTCGGGTCGTCGTTCTCATCGAGAAGATTCTGCAGCTTATCGAAGCATTCGTTCAGGTAGTGCTGGCTTTCAGCCGAATAGAAGTACGAATTGTGCTCGCTTCGTCCGGGCTCGGTGAACGTCATGGCCGAGACGTTGGTGGGAAGGTCGCCATCAATCATCGTGTTGCTCAGGATGCTTGCGTCCTCATAGGGGATGACGGGGTCGTTGGTGCCATGCATGACAAGCGTCGGCACGCCCGAATCGATGATTGCTTGGCTTGCCGAACGGTTTCCACCAGAACCGAAAACCAGGAACGTGTTGAGCCAGAGGGTGGGGGCCTGCGTGAACGCGAACGGCCCCAGGGTGCTTCGCGCGCCAACCTCGAGCTCTTTCATTGGCGTGTCGAACCCCGACATCGTTACGCAAGCCGAAACATCATCTGCGCATTCGTCCAAGGCCGCGGCAACACCATATCCGCCCCAGCTATGACCCCACAGCGCGATTTGCATACCATCGGCCATACCGTTCTTGCGGGCGAAATCCACGGCTGCTGCCACGTCGATGGGGCTTTGCGACAAGCCGATGACATCGTCGCCATCGCTCTCGCCACAACCGATGGCATCATAGGCGAACACCTTCCAGCCTTTGTCGACCATCGCGATGATCATGGGCAGGTAGTCCTGATGCTGGCTCATGATGCCGTGACGGAAGATGATAAGACCTCGCGTGTTGCTCGGCCCGTACACGTAACCGCACAACGTCTTGCCATCAAGTTCGAACTCGACGGCTTCGCGCTCATAGCTGCCTGCGTAATCGTCATAGGTTGTAAGGAGATTCGGATTTGTCACGGGAACTCGTGCATACGTTTGCCCGAGAATCGCGCGGTCGGCAAAAAACGAGATGACACCCAGAAGAAGCAGCACGAACAGGGCGACAATCGCGAAAAACAAGATGCGCACGTAGAAAGGCGCAGGCTTTGTCATACGCGCATCCTCCCGAACTCTCGTTGATCAAACATGTCCGCTGATGACAGCAGGTAGATTCCGTATCGATTTTACCTTCGCGGTGTGCTTCGAGCTGCGAGAAGAATCGGATAAACTCAAGATGGAATTGCGATTGCCGACATGAAGGTGGTGCGCCATGAACGAGAACGTCAAAACGCTGCACACGTGGATTGAAGATTGCAAACCAGGGCGCATGGTGTTCTTTGGAGGGGCAGGCGTCTCGACCGAAAGCGGCATCCCCGACTTCCGCAGCCCCGATGGGTTGTATGCGCAGAAATACGGGGACGTGCCGCCTGAGGAGATGATCTCGCGCACGTATTTCGACCGACATCCCGAGCAGTTCTACGAGTTCTACTTCGACCGCATGATCGCGCGTGACGCGCTGCCCAACAAAGCGCATCTCAAGCTTGCGCAACTCGAGCAAGCAGGCACGCTCTCAGCGGTCGTCACGCAAAACATCGACGGCTTGCACCAAGCGGCTGGCAGCAAGGTCGTGTGGGAGCTCCACGGCAGTGTGCTGCGGAATTACTGCATGTCGTGCGGCGCTTTCTTCGACCTCGATGCAATCACGGAGCTGCACGAGGCTTCGGCTGACGGCGTGCCGCGCTGCCCTTCGTGCGGCGGCATCGTGAAGCCTGATGTCGTGCTGTACGAGGAGGGGCTCGATGGCCACGTACTCGAGGAGTCGGTGATGGCGATCCGACGTGCCGATCTGCTCGTGATTGCGGGCACGTCGCTTGCGGTCTATCCTGCAGCTGGTCTCATCGACTACTTCTCCGGCAACCATCTAGTCATCATCAATTTGGCGCCCACGCCGCGCGACCGCTATGCCGACCTATGCATCCAGGCAAAGGTGGGAGAGGTGTTCGATTTCTAATGCAACGTGATGGGCTCGCTGTCGCGTTTGGCGTTTCCTTTAAAGCGCTTTACCTTCTCTGACAGCTCGGCGAGTTCTTCAGTGCTCAGCTCGGGAAGATGTTCGAGCTGGTCGAGAAAGTGGGCAATGCTCTCTCCACGGCGAGCGCGCATGCGCTCGGAACAAAAGCTCACGACCACGCCTGTGATGAGCGCGAGGAAGAACACCGAGTATACCGACAAGACAATTGTCGCCGCCCGTCCTACGAACGATGTCGCGGTGAAATCGCCAAGGCCGATGGTGCTCACCACCTGGAACATGAACCACAGCGAATTGGCGAACCCGTTGACGTTCGGTTCGAACAACGCCACCAAGACCGAGCATACGAGGAAGAGCGCGACGAACGCGACCGTTGATGGCAGAAGGCCGGATGCCTTGATGATCAGGCCGATTGCTCTTGGCTTCAAAAACGATACGTTGTTTCGCTCCATGTTCGCGTCCTTTCACGAGCTGGATTTTGGGCAATGCCTTGTCAATTCGCTTTGACGTTTGCGCCTCGTCGATTTGCCTTGGTGTACGGGCGATTATCGCACAACCGCAGCGGTTGTCATGCTGTTACGCGGGCGGTTTTCCTTCGGCGTCTTTCGGGTTCCGCCTTCTCGCAATCGGTTAAAGACGGTATCCTTTCTGTTGACCGAATCGACCAACAATTATCGAGCATCGGCAGCGCATTTACTCAAAGGAGGCCCGCGCATGAACGAGAAGAGCTACGCCACGGAAAAAGGTGCCATTCGCTATTGGGTGAACGACTTGAAGCCCGGGGCGATAACCCTCGTGTTCCTACCGGGACTCACTGCAGACCATCGCCTGTTCGACAAGCAGATCGAGTTCTTCGAGCCGCGCTGCAACGTGCTCGTATGGGACGCGCCCGGACACGCTGCGTCGCGGCCGTTCGAGCTGTCGTTCTCGCTTGCCGACAAGGCGCGCTGGCTCCATGAGATCCTTGCTCTCGAGGGCGTTGGGCCATTCGTTCTCGTCGGTCAATCGATGGGCGGCTACGTGAGTCAGATGTTCATCCAGCAGTATCCCGGTGAGGCAGCGGGCTTCGTTTGCATCGATTCTGCTCCGCTCAAGCGCGAGTACTACACCTCAGCAGAGATCTGGCTGCTCAAACGCATGACCCCTGTATACCGCGCTTATCCGCACAAGGCACTTATTCGCGATGGTGTAAACGGCTGCGCGACCACGGAATACGGCCGTGCGTTGATGAACGAGATTTGGAGCGTGTACGACCACGAGGAATTCTGCGTGTTGTCAGGCCATGGCTTCCGCATTCTCGCGGAAGCAGTCGAACTCGAGCTTCCCTACGAAATCGATTGCCCGGCGCTTCTCATCTGCGGCGATAAGGATGCTGCCGGTTCGACGAAGCGCTACAACCGTGAATGGACGAAGAAGACAGGATTGCCGCTCGCATGGATTGAGGGTGCGGGCCACAACTCGAACACCGATCGTCCCGATGAGGTGAACGCCCTCATTGCCAAACTTGTCTTGTGAGGTTGGTTTTTACGCGTTGCCCCACTTGGTTGGCATACGTCATGTACGGGCGTAAAATTAAATCGCTGAGCAAAAGGTGCACAGATCGGCGCACAGATTGGCACACAGATCGGCACACAGATCGGCACGCAGATGCAAGGAGGCGACATGCTCGTATTCTGGGGTGATGGTTCGCAATTAGCCAAGGACCTTGTCGACGCCATCGTGGTTCGAAGCACCGAGAACTTCAACTGGACATTCATCTTTATCCTAGCTGTGGTCTTCTACGTGTACTGGAGCGAGATTCACAAGAAGGAGTACAAGGTGGTTTTCGCCGGGCTCGCTTTGTACGGCGTGCACTGGCTGTATGAGATCGCCAACGCCATCATCGGCCATTTCGCTGGCTATCCGCTTTGGTCCGTCAGCAACGAATCGACGACGTTCATACTGCTCATCGGCGTGTGTTGGGAGCTGTCGATGATGTTCTCGATTGCAGGCATCATTTCCTACAAGATGTTGCCAGCCGATCCGAAAGCACGCTACTTCGCCAAAGGCGGCCGCAAGGGGATAAGCGCCAAACTCGCGGGGGCGCTGGGAATGGCCCTTCTGTTCGCCCTGGTCGAAAGCTTCCTTGCGGGAACGAGCAACCATTCGTTCATCTGGGTTTACAAGTGGTGGGGTGTGCTTCCCGTCTTCGTGACCACCTACATTCCGTTCTTCCTGGCAGCCAACTACGTGCCCGACTGGGAGCCGAAAAGGCGCACGCGTTTCCTGGTGGGAATCTGGGGACTGGTTGCCGTTCTGCTGGTCGTGCTCATTCCCATGGGTATCATCTGATCACGCGGGTCTGGGCGAGGGGAGCGTTCAGCACCTCAATAGCGTGATACAAATTCAGCTTCAATGCCTCATTCGAGGGACGTCTGGAAGTGCGTCTGTTGAAGGACGAGTAGCCGTTTGAGCCTTCCGCTTCATCGGCTCGAAATCCGTCATCCCGCATCAGCAAGTAAAAAATGGGCTGCCATAAGGCGGCCCGTTTTTCAATCCGTGGTGGAGTTTAGCGCGAGGCACGCGAACCCCCATTTGCGCGAAACCGTCTCATTGCGTCGTGTTCCCGAATCGGACTCAAACCCTGCAAGCTGGTTGTCCGTAATCAGATAGCTCGGTGATCGTGGGGCGGTCGCCGCATACGGCGCAGTTCAGTTCGCGCTCCGGCAGCTGGATCTCGTCGAAATCTCCGAAGAAGGCGTCGTAGGTCAAAATCTTGCCGACGGCCAGTTCTCCCACATCCGCTAGGAACTTGACGGCCTCGAGCGCTTGCAAGCTACCGATGACGCCGGCAACCGCCCCGATGACACCCGCCTGTGAACAGCTGGGGACGGCGCCTTCGGGAGGCGCTTCGTTGAACGCGCAGCGGTAGCAGGGCCCCCGTCCCGGCACGTAGGTCATGAGTTGCCCCTGAAAACGCAGGATGCCGCCGTGGCAGAAAGGTTTTCCCGCCAGCACGCACGCATCGTTGACGAGGAACTTCGTCGGGAAATTGTCGACGCCTTCTATGATGAAGTCATAAGGGGCGATGACGTCCATCACGTTGGATGCGTCGAGCCATAGGTCATGCTCGATCACCTCGACATCTGGGTTGATGGCCCGCATAGCGGCGGCGGCTGAAGCAGTCTTGCGTTTGCCGACACCGTCGGTCGTATGCGCGATTTGCCGCTGCAGGTTCGAGAGCTCGGCCGCATCGGAATCCACTATGCCCACGCGCCCCACACCCGCCGCAGCGAGGTACAGCGCCGCAGGCGATCCGAGGCCACCAGCCCCGACAATCAGAACGCTTCCGGCCGCCAGGCGCTTCTGCCCCTTCACGCCGAAGCCCTTCAAGATGATGTGGCGCGAATAGCGTTCGAGTTGCTCGTCGGTCAGCGCCATGGGACACCTCCTAGATGAACAGGCTCATGTCGGACTTCTCGCCCGATCCGAGGAACGTCGCCACGCCTCCGAGCTCGACCCCGTCGACGAGCTCGGCTTGCGTGATGCCCATGATTTCCATAGACATCTGGCATGCCACGAGTCGCACCCCGTGGGCCCGCGCCTGGTCGATGAGCTCCTCGAGAGAGCTGATGCCATTGCACTTCATGACGGAGCGAATCAGCTTGGCCCCAGCGCCAAGGAAGTTCATGCGTGAAAGGCCCAGCTTCTTCGTGCCTCGAGGCATCATGGCGCCGAACGCGCGGCCGATGGGCGTTTTCGAGACCTTGACGCGTTCCGGGCGGCGCAAGATGTTGAGCCCCCAGAACGTGAAGAACATTGTGACCTCGCGGCCAAGGGAGGCTGCGCCGTTTGCCATGATGAACGCCGCGATGGTCTTGTCCAGATCGCCACTGAACACGATGAACGTCTTGCCGTTGTGGGTTTCGCCTGCAGCGGCAGGGGAGGTGCTCGGTTTTGCCTTCGTGATGTGGGCCGTTATCACGCCGTCGTCCACTTCGAGCGACTCAAGCGCGTTGCCCGTGCGCTCGCACCACACGCGGATGTCGCTCGCGAAAGAGCCCTCGGTCGCTTGCACGACGACGCGGCGACCGAAGGGCAGCCCTGCCAGGGCGTCGGCGACCTTGACGATGGGCCCGGGGCACTTGAGCCCCTTCGCGTCTACCTGCACGGGAGCAGCATTCTCCACCGCCTTGCGGTATGCCTTGAAACCCCCTTCGACGTCGTACGCTTCGTATCCGCGGTCGGCGAGCACCTCGGCCACCTCGCCGCTGAAATCTCCCGAGTTGCAGATGACGTAGACGGGTATGTCTTCTGGCAATCCTTTCAACCCTGTGCCGATTTCAGAAAGTGGCACGTTTCGCGCACCGGGAATTTCGCCCTGGGCTATGCGAAGGTTTTCGTCTCGCAAGTCAACGACCGTGACCTGTGATAAATCAAGCTGGGCAAAGTCGGAGGCTGAGATAGTCCCCGCCTCGTACGTTGTGTTACCAGGATCTTCGTGTTTGAAGGTTGCCGTCATCGCCGTTCTCCGTTTTCCAGTTGGCAGACATACTGTGAATCCGTTTCCGTGTTTTGCCAATAGGGTATCGCGGGAACCACGCGAAGGTGTACCCATGAGTTTTCGAACGCTGCTTATCGGAATCTACGAATTCAAGGCGAGAGTTGAAACAGGAGAAATGCAAAGCAGGTCAGAGGTTTTCCCGCCTCATCGGTTCGACTACGGCGGTAGCATGGGCTACCGCCGGTTGCGGCGAGGGTCAAGGTTGCCGCGAAGCGGTTGAGCGGAATTGGCGAAGCAAATTCCGCGTAGCCTTGATGCGAGCGAACCCCATCATCAGCAACCTGCGCCGTGATGCAATACGGGCCGGGAGACTTCCCGGCCCGTACAATTTCCGTGGTGGAGATGATGGGATTCGAACCCACGACCCCCACGTTGCGAACGTGATGCTCTCCCAGCTGAGCTACATCCCCACGTGTATGTGCGCTTTCGCGCAAAAAAGTATTTTGCGGGTAGCGACGGTGTTTGTCAACAAAATGTGCCGTTCCATTCAATTCCAACAAATTGCAACGGAATCAAAAGGCATCGGTTCTCGCTTGCGACACTACGCGAGAATTTGCTCCCCGGCGTCGTCCATAAGCAGGCTGCCGTCAATCGAGATGGGGGCAGGCTCGAGGTCCGCCTCGATGACGAATGGGGCGAACAGCGGCTCGCCGTTTTGCGACAGCTCGACCGTACCGGTCAAGACGTCGACGTACTGGTACGATTGACGTGCCGTGCGGCCACGCTTGCGATCCATCTCCATGATGAACAGACGTGGGTGCACCTGTGTCAAAACGCCTTCGCTCTCGATGATCTTCGAACGGCCCATGTTCGCGCGAACACGCAGGCGCTGGCCAACGTAATCGCTCAACGTGTCGTGGATCGAATCGACGATTTTAGCTTGTTGTGCAAGGTCCATTGGTTCTCTTTTCGCTCTCAGCATGCAAAATGTTCGGCGGGCATTTTATCACGCTCGTCAATACCTTTTCTACCCTTTGTTTTGACGATGCATCATCTCAACATTTCATCCCGCTATAATGTAAAGGTTGTTTTTGTTTGAAAGGACCATCCATGAAAGCGTTGATTCCCGCAGCCGGCCTCGGCACGCGTTTCCTACCTGCAACGAAAGCTCAGCCGAAGGAAATGCTGCTCGTCGTCGACCGTCCCGCAATCCAGTATGTAGTGGAGGAGGGTCTGGCAAGTGCCGCCGATGAGGTGGTCATCATCAACAGCCATTCCAAAAAGATCATCGAAGACCATTTCTCACCCGATCCCGAGCTTGTCGCGCTGTTGCGCGAACGCGGCAAGAACGCCTATGCTGACGAGGTTGAGCGTGTCGGCAACATGAACGTCAGCTATGTGTACCAGGAAGAGGCCCTCGGCCTTGGTCATGCCGTGCGTTGCGCCGCCGAAAAGACGGGTGGCGAAGCGTTCTATGTGTTGCTCGGCGACGTGCTCGTGCCCAACAACGCGATGCTTCCGCGCATGCAGGAGATATCCGACGCACATGACGGCGCGAGCGTCATCGCAGTCATGCCGGTACCTCAGGAGCAAGTGAAACGCTTCGGAGTCATCGCCGGCGAAGCGGTGGCCGATGACGTGTGGAAGGTTGATTCGCTCGTTGAGAAGCCTGCACCGGAAGACGCTCCGTCGAATCTTGCAGTGTTCGGACGCTATCTGCTCTCGCCGCGTGTTATGGAGCTGCTTGCCGACCAGAAGCCTGGCGTGGGTGGCGAAATCCAGCTGACCGATGCACTCGACGCCGTGCTGAAGGAAGAGGAGATGTACGCGCTCGTCATCGATCCCGCCGACGGCTTCGACACTGGCACGATTGATACATGGCTCGAGACGAACAACATACTGTATCGTCGTTATCTCGAGCCGGAGGACTAAGCAACACTGCGCTTGAATGCGGCCTATCGGCCTGTTGACCAGCTTTCTGGTCATTTAATAGACATAGTCAACTAATCTACGAAGTGGTAGAGTACTCTCTACCACTTTTCTTATGCGGGAGGAACAATGAGCACCAAGTACATGATTTTCAGCGGCTTTCTCGGGTCGGGCAAGACCACAGCCATGATCGCTATGGCACGTGCCGTCAACGCACGCGATCAGAAAGAAGGGGAGCCGAGTCATGTAGCCATCATTGCGAACGATCTTGGTGCGAAGAATCTGGTCGATGCCGATTACACGCGCACGGCTGATGTGCCGATCGACGAGATTCCCGGCGACTGCATCTGCTACATCACCGACGATCTGGTGTACCACATCAACCGGCTAGCCGATGATGGTGCGGGCATCGTGGTGTCGGACATCCCTGGTTGCGGTGTGGGCGCGCTGAACCATGTGTATGTGCCGCTGAAGGAGCAGTACCCGGGCAAGTTCGACCTGCTGCCGCTCGTATGCCTGGTCGATCCGATGCGCCTGCGCATGATACTGCCGCAAAAGGAGGACATCCATCTGCCCGAGGAAATGCGTTTCCTGCTGAATGCGCAGCTGGCCGAAGCGGACGTCATCGTTCTCAACAAGATCGACCTCATCGACGACGAAGAGCGGGAGGCCGACCTGGAGTTCATTCGCAAGGCATATCCCGACATCCCGGTCATGGCGATATCGGCGCGTACGGGCGAGGGCATCGAGGATCTGGTTGATTACCTGCTTTCACATGAAGCTTCCGCCGAACCGCGCGACCTGGGCACCGATTCCGAGGAGTTCGACGCCGCCGAGGCGCAGATGTGCTGGTACAACCGCCGCTTCTTCGCTGAGGAGCGCAACGGTAAGAACATCGACTTCAATCTGGTCATCGAAGACTTCATGGAGGCAATCCGCGAGGGCCTTATCGAGGCCAAGCGCAACGTTCCGCATCTGAAATTGTTTGCGGCAGGCGAGGGCGATGACTTCGTGAAATGCTCGATCGTCGGCATCGATTACGATCTGGAGTTCGAGCGCAAGCTCGATCAAGAATATTCCGGCATCGCCATCGTGGTGAACGCACGCGCCGTGTGCGAGTCGGAGACGTTTGGCGATATCGCCGAAGATGCTATGGACGCCATCAAGTCGAAGTACAACCTGAAGTGCCGTGTCATCTTCACCGAATGCTTCGGGTTCGCTGACGAAGGCCGCCGCAATGGCGGTCGTGCCTCAAGGTATGCCGAATAGTCGTTCGGCTTTGCTCGTGGCACAATAGATGAATCACCAGCCTTCCCGCTCGTTCGACGCACGAGAAGGCGTAGCTTGACCCGGAGGGGCACATGGGACTGACAACCATACATGACGAAGTGCGCGAATACTACGGGCGCACGCTTGCCGGGTCAGATGACCTGCATACCGATGCGCCGCATTGCGAAGCGGTGCCGCCACCGAAATACGTACTCGACGTGATGCCGCTCATTGCCGACGAGATTGTCGCGCGTTTTTACGGGTGTGGAAGCCCCATTCCGCCGGCGCTCGAAGGCGCAACGGTGCTCGATTTGGGTTGCGGTACGGGCCGCGATGTCTATGTGCTTTCTAAACTCGTTGGCCCCACGGGGCGTGTGATCGGCGTCGATATGACGCCCGAGCAACTTGAGGTCGCTGAGCGCTATCAGCAGGAGCAAGCTGAACGCTTCGGATTCGAGGAGTCGAACGTCGAATTCCGCCTTGGCTACATCGAAGACCTTGCAGCAATCGGCATCGAGGACGAGTCGATCGACCTCGTCGTGTCGAACTGCGTCGTGAATCTGTCTCCGTTCAAAGAACTGGTGATGAACGAGGTCTACCGCGTACTCAAGCCTGGTGGCGAGCTGTACTTCTCCGACGTTTACGCGAGCCGTCGTCTTCCCGACGAACTGCGCGACGATCCCGTGTTGCACAGCGAATGTTTGGGTGGTGCCACATATGCAGAAGACTTCCGTCAGCTCATGCGCCGAGCGGGCTGGCCGCATGTTGTGTGGACGGTCGACGACCCTATGTACGTAGGCGATCTGGCCATCGAGACGCGCGTCGGTTTTACAAGCTTTCGCTCACGCACTATCCGCGCCATCAAGTGCGACGGGTTGGAAGAGACCGAAGAGGACTACGGCCAGCACGCCACGTACCTTGGCGGCATGCCCGAGATGCCGCGCTACTTCGATTTCGATTCGGAATTGCGCTTCGTGAAGGGCAAGCCGCGTGCTGTGAGCGGCAACACGGCTCGCATGCTCGAGGCATCACGCTACGGTAAATACTTCGAGGTTTCGCCGGCGCGCCTCCATCGCGGTGCGTTCAATGCCGAGCGCGCGCAGCAGGCGTTTGAAGTACGCAAGGGCAAGCGCGTCGTCGATCTGAAGATGCTCGAAGACGCCTATGACCGTGCAAACTACTTGACGTTCGAGGAGCGCGTTGGCCAACCCACGCTGCTTCAGACCTGCGAGCATCAGACGACCATGCAGGTGAACATTACCTATGCATGCAACCTGGCATGCCGTCATTGCTATCTCGAGTGCACTCCGCAGAAAACCGAGGCGATGTCGTACGAAACGCTCGAGAAGTGCCTCGAAGCTTTCAAGGCCGGCGGTTTCAAGATTATGGACATCACGGGCGGCAGTCCCGAGCTGCATCCCGATTTCGAATGGTTCCTGCGCGAGTCTGCAAAACTTGGCGATGTGATCGTGCGAACCAACTTGACACTCGAGCAGCAGCCTGAATACGCGCACTACCTCGATGTGTTCGCAGAAGTCGGTCCACAGGTTGTGGCATCGCTTCCATTCTATGACCCACGGGGTACCGAGAGCCAGCGTGGTTCGCGCGTGTTCGAGCGGGCCATCGCGAGCATCCGCGAACTTAACAAGCGCGGGTACGGACAAGGCGGCGACCTCAAACTCGACCTCGTCTACAACGTGGCCGGGCCGTTCCTGCCGCTTCCACAGGACATGATCGAGTCCATCTACCACAAAGTGCTCGAGCGCGATCAAGGCGTCAAGTTCGATCATCTCTTCGCGTTCAACAATTGGGCATGCGGGCGCTTTGCGGCCGACCTGCTTGACATGGGCATGTTCGACGATTACCTGGCGCTTCTTGCTGACAACTTCAACGCCATGGCCATCACGCGCCTCATGTGTCGCGATATGGTCAACATTGACTACGATGGCCGCCTGTACGATTGCGAACCGAACCATGTGCTGGGTTTGCCCATCCAGGTCGATGGTCGCGATGCGACGATTGACGACTTGTTGACTGGTCAGCTTCCGCCGCGGCAGGTGCGCACGAACCCGCTGTGCTACAGCTGCTCTGCTGGTTTCGGATCCAGTTGCGGTGGCGCTCTGATTTAAAACCGAGAAGCGACGAGGCCCGCCATAAGAGCGGGCCTCGTCTAAGGAGGGGATGATGCGGTGTCTTGGCACCGCTACTGCTCGAAGCAGTTGCAATTGGAAGGAGGGGAGCCTTCCTCTTGCTGAACCCATTATAAAAAAGCGTTTTGAAGTGGGTATGATGCGGATTCGCTCAATTTGCGAAGCGGCTGTGAACAAACGGTGAACGTGTCACTTAGCCGTAACCTTTCTAACAGGGTATCATTGGCAAAGAGGCATCTTGAGGATAGGAGAAGCTATGCCTGATATCGAGTTGCGCTTCGACAAGGACATGCTGGTGCTTTCGGCGCCGATCGATGCTGTTTTGGCCCGTCAGGGCATTGATTCGGCACGCGACAGGCAGTATCTCAACTTGATGGAGCCCGATGTGGTGCAAGACGCCCTGAACCTCGAGATGGTCGCTGGAGCTCAATGCCTCGTCACAACGACCGAGGACATCACGCGTGCGCGCCTCGCTCACGTGCGGATGGACGATGACGCGGAGCGCCTCGCTCGTGAAGCATTGGCCATCGCGAACGATGCCACGCCCCAACATATTCTCGTCGAGATCGGGCCGACTGGTTTGCCGCTCAATTCATCTTCGAAGGCATCGCTCAACGAGAACCGTGCCCAATACGCTGATGCCGCGCGGCTGTTCGGAAACGAAGGCTTCGACGCGTTCTTTCTCAGCGGGTTCACCAGCATCTCCGACATGAAATGTGCGCTCATGGGGGTCGCGCAAGTGAGTGACAAACCCGTTTTTGCTTCGATGGTCATCGGGGAAGTGGCACTCGAGCCCGTTACGGTGCCCTCCGATGGTTCGAGCACCGATGCTGATGCGGCCGACCAGTCTGCTTCCCATGCGTTCAGCTTCTACGAACCCGTCGAGGTGCCGACGTTCACAGGTGCACGCAAACCTCGTACGCCGCTGCCAATCGAGCAGTGGCCCGAGGCTGTGGCGGCGATGGAAGACCTGGGTGCCGATGTCATCGGGTTCGAGACGGCTGATCCGATTCCCAAAGCAGTGGAGTACGCGCAGCAGGCGGCGCGCTTGACGGGCTTGCCGCTCCTCGCACAGCTCTACGTCGATCCGACGCTGCAGGGAAAGAAGACAAGCCCGCTCGTCCCGTTGGCGGACATCGAGGAGTACACGCCTGACACCATGGGGCCTGTTGCTGTGAAGCTGTACGGTGCCGGCGTGCAGTTCCTGCGCGCAACGGGCGCTGCAACGCCCGCGTACACAGGAGCGCTTGCTGCGACTGTCGCGGGTCTTGATGTGCACAAGAATTGATAGGTTTATCAAGTGGCACGTAGCTCCCAGGGAACAGCGTGCCACTTTGCGAAATGGCACAACCTTCCCTGGGAACAGTGTGCCACCCAAGGTTGCGAAGTGTGACGAATGGAGGGAACGATGTCGGTCCAGCCGAGTCCTGATTTTGGAGCGTTGCAGCTTATCGTCGATGATTTGTATGAAGGCATGCCCCACGATTATGAGGTGCGGCGGCTCGACGTGGTCATCGCTGCGGAGTCGAGCGACTTGCCAGCCGACTTGCAGGAAATCGTCACGTTGCTGCCTCCAGGCAACTATACGCGCATGCGGTTGTGCGATCAGCTGAATTCGTCTATTGTCGGCCATGCGTGGGGCCAAGTTTACGGAACGGTCGAGTAGGGAGGGGGCGTTGCCTTGGACGGCGTAGTCGAGTGGGTTAAAAACTTCATACACGGCGATAGCCTGCAAGCGTGGGTGGTTGCGGCGCTCATCATCTTGGCAACTGCGATTGTGTCCGCAATTGTTACCCGTGTCATCAGAAGACTCATGCAAGTTGATGGCTTGCCGATTCCCGAGAGTTCCATCATCGTCAACATAGTTCGCATCGTCATTTGGGTCTTGGGCATATCCATCATGCTTTCCGCATGTTTCAACGTCGATGTGAATGCTCTTCTTGCAGCGCTGGGCGTTGGCGGCATCGCGCTCTCGCTCGGCCTTCAAGACACGATCAAAAACTTCATTGGCGGCCTGCAGGTCACGCTCATGGGTATCGTGCATCCGGGCGATCATGTTGTCGTTGACGGCGTCGAGGGCATCGTCCAAGACGTCACCTGGCGTCAGACGGTTGTCAAGGATTACGACAATAATGTTCATCTGATTCCCAATGCAGTCATCAACGCGACGACTGTGCAAAAAATAGATCCTGACCTCCTCGTCATCACGCTGATTTCCTTTGTGAATGACGGCCGCGATCTCGATGAGATGACGCATGAGATGGAGCTGCTTGCGAAGCAGGCCATCGAGAAAGTGACGCCTCTCGAAAAGGACCCATGGATTCTCATCACCCAAATCGGCGAATACGGCATCTGGGCGAAGATGCGTTTCGTGCTGAAGGAAGCGACCTATGCGCGCGAGGCACGCGACGCTGCTCTGCGCGCGATTGCTCCCTACACGCGCAACAACGCGCCTGACATGCTGTCTAGCGGCAGCAATGAGGATTAGCAAGAATAAGTCAAGACTGTTTTTTCCGCAGGTCATGCGCTAGCCTGACGCTAGGCCCCGTTTTCGAAACCGTACTTTAGCGGTGGACCGACATAACTATGCAAGGGAGCTCTAGATTGCGCGTGAAATGGGGATTCGCATCTGTTGATGCGAAAGCCAGGCAGCAAGCTGCGAGCACCCACCTTTCGGGGTGGGTTCATCCTTCCGGTTCGGAGACGGGGTTTCCCATATGTTGATGCTGGTCTGACGCGCAATTAGCGTGAAAACGTGCTATAGTTCTGCCACGTGATTTCTAGGAGGCCAATATGGATGTCAACTCAATTCTGTTTGCATTGCTAATCGTTGCAGGAATCGTGGCGCTCGTCGCCCTTGCCGTGCTTTTCTTGGAGCTCGTGAAGATGATCAAAATCGCACGTCAGAAGGTCGAAGATCTCGACCAGACGCTCAAGAACGTCGAGAGCATGACGACTAGCTTGACACCCGCTATGACGAGGGTCGATCCGCTCATGGAGCGCATCACGCTCACGGTTGATTCGGTCAACCTCGAAATGATGCGCGTCGACCAAATCCTCGAGGATCTCACCGAGATCACCGATACGGCCTCTTCGGCCACCACAGCGGTGGACAACATCGCCAGCGCGCCCGTCAAGGCGGTCAGCAGCGTGGCCACCAAGGTCAAGAATAAGCTCGGAGCCAAGTCCGCCAGCGATGAGTCCGCGCAGCTCGCCGAGCAGCGCGTTGCTGTTGCCCGCGCTCTTGAAGACTACAAGGCAGCCGAGGCAAAGGAAGCTGCGAAGGCTGCAAAGGAAACCGAGGCTGATGACGAAGTCGAGGAGCCTGTCGAGTACATCGAAATCAAGGAAGAAGCAGCCGAAGAGATCGCCGAGGCAGCTGAGGAATAGGAAGGGCAATCTAAGCCCCGATGGCTGATACCAAAAATACCTTCGAGTCCAATTCCAACGAATCGGGCGTAAGCGATAAGGCGCGCAGGCGCCTTATCAGCGTTTGGACGTGGGTTGGCGCAATCCTGCTTTTCGCGGTTGCTATTTACGTGTCGGGCATTCTCATCATTCCCATCGGCATCATCGTATGGGCGGCCGTGTTCGTGTTTATGCTTCGCGGTCCTGTCAATTGGCTTGATGAGCATGGGGTGAACCGGACGGTTGGCACGGTTCTTGCCTTTGCTTTGCTCATCGTGGTACTGGCCATTTTGCTCTTCGTCGTGTTCTCGCCGATTTTCGGCATTCGAGACCAGTTCGTCGACCTCATGACCAGCTTGCCCACCTACGCCGCCGACTTCCAAGCGTGGGCGACCGACATGTATGCGCGCTATGCCGACTTCTTGCAAAGTGACGAAGTGCGTGACACGGTCGCGAGCATGCTCAAGGCCTTCAGCGAATGGCTGCAATCGTTTGCAGCAAGCAGTGCGACGGGCATCGTCGCTGCAGGCACTTCGATCGTCAACATCGTCATGTGCATCGGCTTCGGCTTGGTCATCGCGTTCTGGATGCTCATCGAGCTGCCGAACCTCGGCAAAGAGGCTTATCGCATCATCGGCGAGAAGCACCACGACGATGCCGAGGTGCTGCATTTGACGGTTACGCGCGTCGTGGGCGGCTACTTGAAGGCGACCCTCATCCAGTGCACCGTCATCGGCGTGGTGTGCGGCATCATGTTCGCGATTCTCGGCGTGCCGAGTCCGGTTGTGTTCGGCATTCTCACCGGTTTGCTCAACATCATTCCCATCGTCGGTCCGTGGCTCGGCGGCGGGCTTGCTTTCGTCGTCAGCATTCCGACCAGCACGCTAACTGCTGTCATCGCGCTCGTCGGCACCGTCATCGTGCAGCAGTTGGTCTACACATTCCTGTCGCCGAAGCTCATGGGCGACTCGGTCGACATCCATCCGGCGCTCACGTTCATCGCCTTGATGGCGGGCTCTGGGATTGGTACGGTCATGGGCGGCTTGATGGGTGCGCTTATCGGCGCCCTGCTCTCGATTCCTCTTACGGCTATGGCGAAATCCATATTCGTGTACTACTTCGAAAAGAACACCGGGCGTCGAATCGTTTCACCCGATGGTGTGTTCTTCAAGGGCGCCGCGGATGAGGGCGTCCATGTCGATCCGGTGGGTGATGCCACTGCGCCATCGCCTCAAATTTCGCCGAGTGCGACGGGAAGCTTCCCCTTCATCGACGATCTTTCAGGTAAACTTCCCAAAATCGAACAACAAGACGAGGACAAACCAGCTAAGAAATAGGAAGGCTGTTCCATGCAATATATGACGACCGCGGAAATCCGCGAAAAGTACCTGCAATTTTTCGAGGAAAAAGGCTGCAAGCGCATGCCCTCCTCGTCGCTGATTCCCGACGATCCATCGCTGTTGCTCACGAGCGCTGGCATGGTTCAGTTCAAGCCGTACTTCCTGCATGTTAAGGAATTCGATCCTGCCTACATCGGTTCGACCACTGTCCAGAAGTGCGTGCGCACCAACGACATCGACATCATCGGCACGACTGGTCGCCACCTGTCGTTCTTCGAGATGATGGGCAACTTCAGCTTCGGCAAGTACTTCAAGAAGGAGATGTGTGCTTGGGCGCTCGAGTTCTCGACCGACGTGTTGGGGCTGCCTGTTGAGAAGCTGTACTTCACCGTCTTCGAGGACGACGATGAGACCATCGAGATCTGGAAGTCGCTCGGCATTCCCGAGAGCCACATCTCGCGTTTGGGCGAGGACGACAACTTCTGGCGTGCTGGCCCGACCGGCCCGTGCGGTCCTTGCTCCGAGCTTTACTACGACCAGGGCCCCGAGTTCGGTTGCGGCAAGCCGGATTGCGCGCCTGGTTGCGACTGCGACCGCTTCCTCGAGTACTGGAACTGCGTGTTCACCCAGTTCGACGGTCAAGAGGACGGCACGCTCGCACCGCTGCCCACTAAGAACATCGACACCGGCCTCGGCCTCGAGCGCACGGCTGCCATCATGCAGGGGGTCCAGTCCAACTACGAGACCGACGTGCTGCGCAGCCTGGTTGCCGTGGGCGAGCGCCTGTCGGGCAAGACCTACGACGGCAATATGATTCCGGGTGCCATTTCCGCTGAACAGGCCAAGACCGACCTCAGCCTGCGCATCTGCGCAGACCACAGCCGCTCGGTCTCGTTCATGATTGCCGACGGCATCCTTCCCTCGAACGAAGGCCGCGGCTACGTGTTGCGCCGCTTGTTGCGTCGCGCGGTCATGCACGGACACAAGCTGGGCATCGAAGGGCCGTTCCTGCGCGAGTACTTCGCTCAGATCATCGAGCTCATGGGCCATGTCTATCCCGAAATCGTCGATAACCGTGAGCTCGTCGAGAGCGTCATCCTCTCTGAGGAGGAGCGTTTCGGTCGCACGATGCGCACCGGCCAGGACTACCTGGATGAGGCGCTCGAGGGTATCGAGGCGGGCGGCACGCTGCCTGGCAGCGTCGCGTTCAAGTTGCACGACACGTACGGTTTCCCCGTCGAGCTGACGAGTGAGATTTGCGAAGAGCGCGGCATGGCTGTCGACATGGAGGGCTTCGAGGTCGAGATGACGGCCCAGCGTGAACGCGCTCGTGCCGCGACGAAGGACGATGCCGAAGCCGCATGGTCGACGTACGGCAGCGTTCAGGCCGAGATCCTGAAGGAGACTGGCGCCACGAAGTTCGTGGGCTACGACAATACCGAGACCAAGGCGCGCATCGTAGCGCTGATCAAGGACGGCCAGCGCGTCGCATCGCTCGCTGAAGGCGAAGAAGGCGAAATCGTGCTGGACACCACTCCGTTCTATGCGGAGATGGGCGGCGAGGTCGGCGACACCGGCGCGATCACCACGAGCGACTCCGCTGCGGACGTGTACGACGCGAAGGCGCCCGAGAAGGGCTTGACGTGCCACTATGCGAAGGTGACCAGCGGCCGTCTCATCGAGGGCGAGCAAGTGCTGGCAACAGTCGACGCAGAGCGCCGCGCCCGCATCACGCGCAACCATACTGGCACTCACATCCTGCATGCAGCGCTGCGCACAGTGCTCGGCGAGCATGTCAACCAGGCCGGTTCGTACGTCGGCCCCGACCGTTTGCGTTTCGACTTCACGCATTTCCAGGCAGTGACGCGCGATGAGATTACGCGTATCGAGAAGCTTGCGAATGACGAGATAATGAAGGCCATCCCGCTCAACATCTACGAGACCTCGCTCGATGAGGCACGCGCCTCCGGCGTGACGGCTTTGTTCGGCGAGAAGTATGGCGAGACGGTACGTGTCGTCGAGGCGAGCGATTTCTCACGCGAGCTGTGCGGCGGCTGCCATGTCAAGAACACGGCCGAAATCGGCTTTTTGAAGGTCACCTCCGAAGGATCGGTTGGCGCGAGCACGCGTCGTATTGAAGCTGTTACCAGCTACGATGCTCTTGCGTACATGAACAAGATGGAGGCCGAGCTGCGCGAGGCCGCCGACATGCTGCGCGTGCCGCTGTTCGACGTCTCCGAGCGCACGGCTTCCAACATCAAGGCCATCAAGGAAGCACAGACGAAGGCAAAGAACGTCAAGCAGACAGCGGCCGAAGCCGATCTGTCGCACTTCCTCAAGGGCGTCATCGATGTGGGCTACCCGCTCATCATCGCTCGCGTGAACGACATGGACACGGGCGCGATGCGCAACACGTGGGACATCGTGCGTTCACGCCTCCCGAAGCCGGGCGCCCTCGTCATCGGCACTGTGAAGGATGGCAAGCCCGTCATCATGGCCGCTGGCACCGACGAGGCCGTTGCCGCAGGCTTCAACGCAGGTGCGATCATCAAGGAAATTTCGAAGCACATCCAGGGCGGTGGCGGCGGCAAGCCGCAGATGGCCCAAGCTGGCGGCAAGAACCCCGACGGGCTCGATGCCGCTTTGGACGCTGCCCGCGAGATGCTAGCTGCGAAATAGCGAAACGACTGCGCGGGGAAATGTTCCCCGCGCAGTTTTTAGTCGCCAAGGTTTGCTTGGATGACTGCTTAGGACGACATGGATTCCTACAAAACGATAGAAGGCACTGCCCAAGCCGAGTACGAGGAGAAGAAATCCCGTTTCATCGGCCAGGTTGCGCATGTCGAAACCGAGGAGGAAGCAGTCGGGTTCCTCGAGAGCGTGCGTGCGGCCAACCCGATGGCGCGCCACAACGTCTATGCGTATGTACTGCGGGCGAACAACCGCGTGCGCTATTCGGATGATGGCGAGCCGGCGCGCACGAGTGGCCTTCCTACGCTTTCGGTCATCGAACATGCCGAGCTCAAGGACGTCATCTGCGTGACGACGCGCTACTTTGGGGGCACGTTGCTTGGCACGGGAGGCCTCGTCCGCGCCTACACGAAAGCAGCGCAAGACGCTTTCGCCGCTGCTCGTATTGTGACGTTCGCACAGTGTCGCGATATCGTCGTGAGCGTCGATTATCCGCTTTACGACCAGCTGAACCACTGGCTGACGAGCCAGGGCATCCAAATCCTCGACACGGCGTTTGCCGCCGATGTGACCGTCGAGATTCGTGTGCTTGCCTCCGAAGCCGCCGCAATCGAAGCAGCAATCACCGAACTGACCCACGGCGCAGCCGTAATGCTCGTCGGGGAAGAATCATTCCAGCCTCTGGCTGTCTAATGAGTCATTGGGACAGTCCCAATGACTCACTCCTAACTCCGCGCTTGGACAGTCGGGTTCTCGGCAATCACCTTGTGCAGCTCGTCGATGTAGCGAAGCAGCAAATCGCCGGGCTTGCGCTCGTTGTGCATGATATAACCCACTTGCATGGTCTCATCCACCTCAAGCGGAATCGACACGATGCCGGAATGCATCTCGCTTGAAAGCACGCCAGTCGAAATCGTGTAGCCGTTGAAGCTTGTGAGCAGGTTTGTGAGCGTGCCGCGATCCGAGAACTGGATGTTGCGGTCGTGGCGCAGGTAGCCATAGGGCTCTTCCGAGTAATAGAACGAGTTGGTCGTACCCTGCTCGAAGGAGTAGCGCGGGTAAGGCTCAAGATCGGCGAGCTTCAGCGATTTACGCGAAGCGAGCGGGTGATGTTCGCCGACGAACACATGCACCTGTGCGTCGAAGAGAGGGAAGAACGCGACATCGGCGTCATCGAACGCTTTGCGCAGCACGCGCGTATTGAAGCCGTCGAGGTAAAGGATGCCGATTTCGCTTCTGAACGTGCGCACATCCTCGATGATCTGCCCAGTTGCGCACTCGCGCAGGATGAAGTCGTATTTCTCCGACGCGCATCCTTCGGCGACGTTGATGAATGCCTGCAGGCTGAAGTAGTAGTGCTGTGTCGAGACGGCAAGCCTCATGCTGCGTGCATGGCCGCGCTCGTAGCGGGCTTCCATCATGTCGGCCTGCTCGATGACCTGACGCGCATAGCCGAGCAGCTCGGTGCCGTCATTTGTGAGCGTGACGCCTCGGTTTGTGCGCGTGAAGATGGTGATTCCAAGCTCGCGTTCGAGCTCTTTAATAGCTGTCGACAAGTTGGATTGCGATACATAAAGGCTTTGCGCGGCCGCGTTGATGCTACCGTGTTCGCTGATGGCAATGAGATATCTCAATTGCTGAAGTGTCATGCATCCTCCTTATTCCTAGAAAAGTACTAGGAATAATAACAGACTTTTTGCTATCGATAGTGCAGATAACGAAGTTCATAGTAATAATGATACGCGGTCTTTTCGGGCATTTTCAGATGACTCAAAACTAATGACGTAAACTAACGCCTTGCGAAAAAGAACGGAAGGCGTAAGACATGAATCTAAGCGAAGCAATTGGACACGCAAGCACACTGTTCATCCCGGAGTTCCTCTTTGGCATGGACGAGGAGATGCTCGAGGGCGAGCGCTCGGTAAACGAAGAGGCATTGCACCTGCTCATCGAGGAATATTTCGAGAATCCCAACCCGTCGTTCGGTTTCGATTTGGTACTCGACTTGGCCGATCGCAATCGCAGCATCAGCGACATGATGCCGTCGGAAACGGCTGGCGGCGATCGGTCGCGCAGCAGGAACCTGCCGAGCGGCCTTTCAGATGCCGACATCATCCGCGGCATTGCAGCTCTTCAGCATCGTCGTGTCGAGACGCTCGAAAAGGAGATGGCCGGCATGAACGCCACGCGTGGCGTTTTGTACGGCAGCAAGCCGGCAAAGGGCACGTTTGTCGGCGTCGATATCGAAACCACGTCGAATAGCCCGGACCGCGGCTACATCATCAATATCGGCTGGGAGACCATGGAGCTTGCCGATGGTGCCGAGGTCCACGATAGCGAATCGTATTTCTGCGGCATTCCCGAGCAATACGAAGAAGAGGGTGTCCCCTTAGCCGAGATCCACAAGATCGAATGGGCTGACGTCGCAGACAAGAAACCGTTCAGGGAAGATGCAGAACTGCAGGAGAAGCTGCTGAAGGCCTTGAAGTCGCATCCGTACTTGGCGCACAACGCCGCGTTCGAGGACGCATGGTTCCTGCTCAATTTGCCCGGCTATGCGGAAGCGCGAAAGGCGGGCAAGATTATTCCCATCGACACGCGCGACTTGTGCCGCTCGCTCGATCCCGAAGTGAAGTTCATGTCGTGGGAGGCGCATCCGGCGAGCCTCGAGGCTTGGGCTCAGAGGCGCGGCACGCTCGCTGCCGACGAAGCCGAGCGCCATTTGGGACTCGATGACACCGATCTCATGTTCCGTACTGTCCTGGCCGAACTCAAGGAACGCAACCTGCTGAAGTAACAATCGTGGAAGAGTGGACTTTCGACGGCGTAGCATCTAGCAAGCTCGCGGCCGCAATGGTACTATTATCCTCGTAGCAAGTGCAATTATTGAATAGATTGGAGATAAACAATGGCATTACCTCAGATGACCGACGAGCAACGCGCTGAAGCACTGAAGAAAGCGGCTGAGACGCGCAAGAAGCGCAGCGAGTTCCGCGCAAAGATCAAGGCTGGCAAGATCACGGCTAAGAAGGCCCTTGCCAAGCGCGACGACCCCATCGTCGGCAAGATCAAGGTCACCCAGTTCATCCAGTCGTTCCCTGGTTGGGGCAAGGCGAAGGCTGAGAAGCTCATGGCCGAGATCGGCATCGCTGAAGACCGTAGGCTGAAGGGCCTCGGCGAGAACCAGGTCGCCAAGCTGATCGAGGCGCTCGACTAGTTCTTACGCAAAGATTTGCAACGAAAAGAGCCCGGCTTGTCCGGGCTTTTTTCGTTCTTCGAGCGTCTCATTGCGTTCGGCGGCTCGCAAAAAAGAGCGCTGGTGGACCGATTTGCACCAGGTAGGAATCAATAAGATAAGGAAAGCGCCTCCCAGTCGGGAGGCGCTTTGCATGCTACGCGATATGTTGAGTTCGCTTCGCTTGGTTACGGCCTGGGCTTACCGCACTGACCGCAGAAGTTGCCGTTGTTCTCGGCGCCGCAGTTCGTGCAGAACCATGTCGCGGGGACCTCGGGCTCCGGCTCGGGGGCGGGCTTTGCGGTACCGCACTGGCTGCAGAAGTTGCCGTCTTGTTCGGAGCCGCACTGCGGGCAAATCCAAGCGTCGGCAGCGGGAGCGGCTGCAGCAACGGGAGCGGGCTGCGGCTGAGGTTCGGGCTGCGGTTGAGGCTGCGGCTGCGGGAAGGGCTGGCCGCCGAATCCGCCGCCCTCGGCCATCGGGTAGTTGCTCTGCGGCTGCTGGAAGGCGCCCTGCTGGCCAGCACCCTGCTGGTACATCTGGGCTGCAGCTCCGCCGCCCATGCCCTGGGCCATGCCCATGCCCATGAAGCCGGTCATGGCACCAGCTTCGTTGTTGGCGGCGTCGCGCATGGCGTCGGCCGCGGCGTTCGCCGTGACGGCAGCTGCCTGGTTCGGGTCGACCATCGTCTGAGCCATCTGACGTGCTGCGATGCGCTCTTCGACTTCCTCGGGCAGCGTGATGGAGTTGATGCCGAATTTCTCGACCTTGATACCGCGCTGCTCGAACCACTCATTCGTCAGCTCATCGTTCAAGAAGCCAGCGAGCTCCTTGGTGTGGGCCGGAATGGCGGAGTAACGAACGCCAAGCTCGGAGATGCGTGCGAGGGCGGGTTGCAATGCGGTGAGCAGCTCGCTCTTCATCTGCGACTCGAGACGGTCGCGCGTGTAAGGCTCTTCGACGTTGCCGCAAACCTTCTTGTAGAAGATCAGCGGGTCGACGAGGCGGAACGAGTACTCGCCGTTCATGCGGACCGTCGTGTCCATATCGAGGCCGAGGTTGGCGTCGACGATGCGGAACGGGATGGGGGAGCTGGTGCCGTACTTGTTGCCGATGATTTCCTTCGTGTTGAAGTAGTAAATGCGCTGGTCTTTGCCCGTGTCGCCACCGAAGGTGAAACGCTGGCCGATGCGCTCGAACGTAGCCCTGATGCCCTCGCCCAGGTCGCCGTAGAAGATGGACGGCTCGGTGGAGCGGTCATACACGAACTGGCCGGGCTCGGCGCAGACGTCGACGATCTCGCCGGATTCGACGATGATCATGCACTGGCCATCGTTGATGGCGATGATCGAGCCATCGGAAATGATGTTGCTCTCGCCCCTGATGTTCGAGCTGCGCCCTTGGTCAGAAGTACGTTTCTGCCCCTTCACTGCGAGGACGTTCTCATTGAGAGCGTCGCAATAGAAGAAATCGCGCCAGGAGTCGGCCAACACGCCGCCAGCTGCGCCTGCAATCGCGTGAATCAAACCCATAGTTGCTCCTTACACTGTGCTTTCTGCCGCATCTGGCGCTGCGACGGGCGCTTTCTTTTTATGAACTGGGAACATCATACTCCTTCGTCATAGTTCCCTTCGTCCCTTTTTATACGGATGTCAGTCCTCTTTTGATGACATCCGGCGTGCGCTAGAACTTGCCGCCCCCAGATGAGCTGAAGCCGCCGCCTCCGCCGCCGCCCCAGCCGCCTCCGCCGAAGCTGCTGCCACCGCTGTCGCTGCTGCTCTCGTGCTGCGGAATTGGGGTGACCACGTGTGTCGTATGCGAGAACTGGTCGGTCGATTGTTTCAGCTCGAGGCTGCCGCGGACGAGGTAGTTCGAGGCCTCAGTCTTCTCACGCGCGGTGAACATCGCTTCTTCCTGACGCTTGACCGAGCTGAATGCAACACCGGCAGGAATGCCCAGGATGGCGAGGATCTTCAGGAAGAACGAGAGGGGATTGGGTTCGGTCCACGGTTCGCCTTTGACGCTGTAGTACTCGAGCTGCTCGCCGATCTTGTCGTAATAGACCTCGCAACCGTCGTACCACTGGTTTGACCCGAGCTCTTCCCTGACAGCGTCCTCCATGTAAGCTACGCCCTCATCCGAGAACGAGTACGAGCCCTGGCCGAAAGCAATCGTCACGTAGTCGCGCGATTCGACAGCGATGACAAACATGATGCCATCCCTGCCCGAACCCAAGCCAAGGTTGTTCGCGCGGTAGAAGCTCGTGGCGAAGTTCGTGCGCTGAGCCTGCGTGGGGTTGTCGAGGCCGTTCATCTTGTCGACGATCAGCAGGTAGACGCCCATGTTGTATTTCTCGGCCAGCTCGGTGGCTTTGGCTTCGAGTGTTGCGCGCTGAGAATCGCTGAACAGGCCGTACGCATCGGTAACGAAGGTGCCGTTGTATTTGACGTCGGATGTGGAGTTGGGCTTGCCACCTTTGAGCGTCGTTTCGACATCGCCGAAGAAGGTCTCTGCGGCACCCGACCAGTCGCTGCGCCCCAGATAGGGGAACAGGTCCTTGTCCATGTAATCGAGCATGTCGTCCGTGAGCGTGTCGGCTACGTTTCCAATCGAGACCAGCGAGTACTTGCCTTCGTTGAGGCACACGAGGAATACGATGCAACCGTTTGCGTGGCGCTCGTCAAGCCCATAGGCGTAGATGTATTCCTCGGCAAACGTCGCAGCGCTGTCGGAGCCCTGCAAGCTGGAGACGGTTATATAGTACGCATCGACTTGGAACGAGTTCTCAATCGATTTTGCCATCGAGTTCAGGCGATCGAGATCGCTCGATGGGACGAGCCCATCCTCGCTGATGACGTGCTGTCCACTCGAGATCGCCTGCATGCTCGATTCGTTGGTCGTTATAGCAGGCTGGTCAGTTGATTCGATTGCCGCAGCAGCATCCGACACGGTATCCGCAGCATCGGCTTCGCCCGAAAGGTTTTCGGAGGTAACGGACGGCGTTTGGCTTATCGAGTCGGCTGCAGCGTTCGAGGCTTCGTCTGCGAATGCCAACGTGGCAGGCGCCGCCATGAGCGAGGCGCCCAGCATGATTGCGAACAGGCAAGAAGCGAGTTTCTTCAAAGATTTCATCTGAGCACCTCCTTAGATTCCGAAGATGGCGATGATGATAATCGCCAGTACAATCATGATGGGCAAGAACAGCATGAGGAAACGCTTGGTCTTCTTTCCCTTGTCAATCGGCAAATCGCCGATGAGCTTGCCCGTTTGCCCGTTCATGGCGAACAGGTAATCTTCGCCGTTCCATTTGGTATGCAGCATCCACACGGGAAGCAGCGCGTAGGCGATGTGGGTCCACGTGACCTTTTCGCTGTGGCTGTCGGTGTGAATCTCCATGTAGCCGGTCGCAGTGCCCTCTATTTCCTCGAGGGCTGTGCTCGAAACGCGCCTCGTCGCGCGGTCGTTGCACTCCTGGACGTCCAGGTCATAGCGGTCGGTGATGTAGCCGGGCAAGTAGGCGACGCTGAACGGCACCATTTCGGAATAGTCGAACGGCTCGATGGCGTCCATGTGGGCATCCGGCATCTTGGTGGACCCATCGACTGGAACGCCTTGGAACTTCATCGTGCCCTCACGATAGAGGTCGAAGTGGTCGGTGTCGGTGTATTGGTTCTTCGAATCGGACCAGGTGCGCATGTTCATGGCATCGAACGACGCGCTCGCATCAACCGTGCCGGTGTACAGCCAGAACGGAACGTAGACGCCTTGGACTTCCTCGATGTGGTTGTTGGCCGTGAAGTTGTCGGGAAGCAGCGGCTTTCCCCCATAGAAGCTGTTCAGCGCTGCGATGGCAGCATTGCGGTCGAGCTTGAAGGGGATGACGTAGTCGGGTTTGAGCACGTCGGAAAGCTGGCCGGGAACGACGGCGTTGTTGCCGCAATACGGACAGCTGGTGACCGCTGTGACCTGGTCGACGAGCAGCTGGGCGCCACAGGCGGGACAGTTGAACGCGCGCAGGTTGTCGGTTTCCGCCGAACTCCATTTCGACTGGGCGATGTAGTCTTGAATCGGATCGCCGGTCAACTCGGTCTTCGCGGGTTGCACATGCACCGCTTCGCTTGTCGATGCGGCCGCAGCCGAAACCTGGCCCTCAGCGACTTCGTCCTTGCGGTCTCCCGATACCTTGGCATCGGCTTGTTCCTGCTTGGCGGCGTAGAGTTCCTCAATTTCCTGAGGGGTAAACAGCGATGTGCAGAACTCGCAACGAAGCTTGCCTTCGGATCCATCGAACACAAGCCTTCCGTTGCAGTTAGGGCACTGGTACGTAGTTGTGTTGGCCACGGTTCACCTCCATGAAGGTCGTGGTTCCCTCGCAAGACCCATCATACCCTGAAACGGAAATAATGGGGTAACAACTCTATGTCATTGGTCAATCTCGTCGCGGGGATCGCGCAGGTCATTCGGCGCGACGTAGATGCGGTTGAAGCCGATTTCCTCAAGGGCTTGGGAGGTGCGCCACGGAGGGCAGACGTCGTCGAATTCCGCGCAGTAGCAAAGCGCTTCGACCAGCGTGACGTTGTGATAGAAGTCTGCCATGGTGTCGACGTCGGGAATTGGGGGTAGCCAGAGCACCGGCAAATTGCTAAGGCGCGCTTTTTCGATATAGGCAGGCAGCACGGTCAGGCCTGTCTGGTTGTAGAACACGCCTGTATGAGAGAAGTCGGTGCTGCGCGTCCATCCGACGACCGAGACACCCATCTCTTGGTCGGGCGCCAGCACGATGCCGCCATTGGGAAGGGCGTCGAGTTTGTGCAGCTGCTCGAACCCGAATTTCACATCGGATTTGGTGAGCGCTGGCATGTCGGCGCCCATCGAGAGGATGCAGTCTGCCCCGCGGTCCCATGCCTGTTGGAACGCGTGGTTGTAATGCTCGTCGAAGTTCGAGCCTTCGTCGTTGATGAACACGATTTCACGTGGCCAGGTGCCCGCGTCTTCGAATAGCTTGCGCATGGGTTCGAGGTTTCGCGCAGGTGCTGTTGAGATGACAAGCTCGTACGTGTCGCGAACATCGCCTTCCGCATCGGCCGCCTCGAGATCTGCGAGCGCCGCGCAAATGATTTCGACGACGTCGAACAGCATGCAATGGTACAGCGCCGAGGCCACCTCGGGTTCGAACCAACCGTCCTTGAGTGTGGTCAAACGTGTTTTCACAAGCCCGACTTCGGGGAGCTTCGAAAAGAGCAGTACTGTGTTCTTCCGTTCGCGCATTTTAAACAGTGAAAGCTATGACACCTTGACGAGAGAGTGGATTTCGATGTCAGTTGCATCGGCTACGACATCGCGCGGGTTGAGGAACTCGAGTTCCATCAGGCAAGAGATGCCTACGAGTTCGGCGCCCAATTTTTCGATGAGCTTGATCATGGCGACCATCGTGCCACCTGTGGCGATCAGATCGTCGACGATGAGCACCTTGTCTTCGGGGCCGAATGCGTCCAGGTGCACTTGAAGCGAATCGGTGCCGTATTCGAGTGCGTATTCCTCTGATGCCACCTCGCGCGGGAGTTTGCCCGGTTTGCGCGCTGCAACGAAGCCTGCATGCAGTTCGTGTGCGACAGGAGCGCCCACCATGAAGCCGCGCGCTTCAGCACCGACGACTTTCGTCACGCCAGCATTGCGGTATGGGTCAGCGAGGCATTTGATGGTGGCAGCATAACCATCGGGGTCGCCCAGCAACGGCATGATGTCCTTGAAGACGACGCCGGGTATCGGGTAGTCGGGGATGCTTACGATGAGGTGCTCGTATTCGAACTCTGCCATAGTGGCCCTTTCCTTCCGCAGTCAGCTGGAAATGCGTATACGGAAATGCTACCACGCTATCGTCATCAAATCGTCACGATTCCGTTCGACTCTTTCAGCTACGTCGTACTACAATACAAATTAGCACTCGTAAGGATAGACTGCTAAAACCTGGCAGTGGGGACGTTCCCCACTGTTCGTTTTTAGCACTGAAAGGAAGCGACCAACCGTTATGCGTAAGTTCAAAACAGAGAGCCAGAAGCTTCTCGATTTGATGATCAACTCGATTTACACGAACCGCGAAATCTTTTTGCGCGAACTCATCTCCAATGCGTCCGATGCCGTTGACAAGCTGTATTTCCGCAGCTTGACCGACAGCGAGGTGCAGCTGACGAAGAGCGATCTCGAAATCGCAGTCAGCTTCGATAAGGATGCCCGTACGATCACCGTGTCCGACACGGGCATCGGCATGAACGCCGACGAGCTCGAGAAGAACCTCGGCACCATCGCCCATTCGGGCAGCCAGGAGTTCAAGGACGAGAACGACTTCACCGGCACCGACGCTGCCGATATCATCGGCCAGTTCGGTGTTGGCTTCTATTCGTCGTTCATGGTGGCCAAGAAGGTGAAGGTCATCAGCCGAGCATTCGGTAGCGATGAGGTGAACATCTGGGTGTCCGACGGTGTCGCAGGCTACACCATCACGAAGGGCTCCGACGACGACAAGCCCACGCACGGCACTGACATCATTTTGCTGCTGAAGGACGATACCGACGAGGATGACTACAGCGAATACCTGAGCGAATGGAAGCTGCGCGAGCTCATCAAGCGCTACAGCAACTATGTGCGCTATCCGATTCGCATGGAGGTCACAAAGTCGCGCGAGGTGCCCAAGCCCGAAGACGCTGACGACAGCTACGTCACCCAGTACGAGGATTACACGGAAATCGAGACCATCAACTCGATGATTCCCATTTGGAAGCGCCGCAAGTCCGAGGTCACCGACGAGGAGTACGCCGAGTTCTACAAGTCCGACTTCCACGATTTCGAGGACCCGCAGCGTGTGGTCAGCGTGCATGCCGAAGGTGCGCTCAACTACGAGGCACTGCTGTTCATCCCCAGCCGTCCGCCGTTCGACCTATACAGCCGCGATTACGAGAAGGGCTTGGCGCTCTACAGCAGCAACGTGCTGATCATGGACAAGTGCGCCGACCTGCTGCCCGACTACTACAACTTCGTGCGTGGCGTCGTCGACTCGTCCGACCTGACGCTCAACATCTCGCGTGAGACGCTGCAGCGCAACAGCCAGCTGCGCGCCATCGCTAAGAAGGTCGAGAAGAAGATCACCACCGAGCTCGAAAAGATGCGTGACAACGACCGTGAAGACTATGAGCTGTTCTTCGACAACTTCGGCCGTTCGATCAAGTTCGGCATCTACCAGAGCTACGGCACCAAGGCCGACGAGCTTGCACCGCTGCTCATGTTCTTCTCGTCTGCCCAGCAAAAGTACATCACGCTTGCCGAGTACCTCGAAGCCATGCCCGAGGACCAGAAAGACATCTACTATGCGGCGGGCGATTCGATCGAGCGCTTGCGCAACCTGCCGTATGTGAGAACTCTGCAGCTCAAGGGCTTCGACGTGCTGTTATGCACCGACGATGTCGACGAATTCGTGTTCAAGTCCATGGGCACTTGGCAGGAGAAGGAGCTCAAGAACATCCAGACTGCCGATTTGGATTTGGCCAGCGACGACGAGAAGGAAATCGCGACGAAGGTGGCCGAAGAGAACAAGGAACTGTTCGAGGCCATGAAGGAGATCCTCGGCCTCAACATTTCGAAGATTGAGGTATCGGCGACGTCGATGGAGGCCCCGGCACGTCTGACCGCGGGCGGCCCCGTCTCACTCGAGATGGAGCGCATCCTCTCCATGGGCCCCGATGCCGATCAGATTCCGCGAGCGGAGCGCGTGCTGCTGCTCAACGCCCAGCACAGCGCCTTTGAGACACTGAAGACTGCGTTTGCGGAAGACGACAAGAAGAAGCTGCGCCTCTACACCGACCTGCTGTACAACCAGGCGCTTCTCGTCGAAGGCCTGCCGGTCGAAGACCCCATCACTTTCGCGGAGGAAATCTGCAAGTTGATGTAACGCGTTTCGAAAGAGATTTGAACAACGCCTGTGGGGATGATATCGCCGCAGGCGTTGTTTTTACGTGGTGGCACAGGGCTCCCTGGGAAGGGTGTGCCACTTTTTCGAATGGCGCCCCGTTCCCAAGGAGCTCTGTGCCATCCGTTTACATGAAGCCAGTTTTCTCGAGTTGGCGTTCGAGCCAGTCGTCGGCAATGCGGAACGGTCTGCGAATCACGATGCCGATGAGCAGCAAGATTCCGACGGCAATCAGCAAGAAGGCGGCGTTCGTGCCAACGGCCGGCCAGTAAATGCCCGCTACGCATTCCTTCAGCAAGCACATGCCATGGTAGAAGGGCAAGTAGGGAACGATGCTGCTGAGCAGCGGGTCGAGCATCTCGACGGGGAAGGTCCCGCCCGATGCGGCGACTTGCATGATGAGCAGGATGACGCACAGCGCCTTGCCCACGTTGCCGAACAGCTCGGTCATCGTGTAAACGAACAGGCAGAACACCTGGCCGATGAACACTCCGAGCACCATGAACATTATCGGGTTGTCGCATTGGATGTGAAGCAACATCAAGTCGCCCAACAGCACGAGAACGCTTTGCAACAGAGCGATGAAGCCGAATATTCCGTAACGCCCGAAGAACTCGTGGCGCGGTCTTACGGTCCGGTAATGCAAGCGCAGCTGCTCGAGGCGCTCTTCGACGATGCGCACACGCATGGCTGAAATCGTGACGAGCGCTCCAACCCATAGCGAGAGCACCGTGTAGAACGAGGCCATTTGCGATCCGAAATTGGACACTGGATAAATCGGCTGGCGCTTCACTTCCAGCGGAGCCGAAAGGCGATCGGCGAGGTCCTCGACGTCGGAGCTCAAGGCGATTGCCTTGATTTGGTTCAGGTCGCCTGATGTCAAGGCATCAGAGAGGTTCTTCTTGGCACTGGAGAGCCGGCCGCTGGCCTCGTCGAGATCGGTGCTTGCTTGGGTAAGTCCGTTCTCCAGCGAAGTCAGCTGGCCGTTCAATCCATCTGTGCTGTTTGCAAGGCCACCGATTGCGGTGTCGAGGCCATCGACGATGCTGTGGATGGATGCCGATGTCGTCTCAACCGTGCTCCACATGCTGCTGGCAGACGATTTCACATTGTTGTTGTAGTACGTACGCGCTTCAGTAATGGCAGCATCTGCGTCGTCGACGAGCTGCGTTAGCTCTGCGCGCGTCTGCTCGATGTTGGGGCCGAGGCTTTCCGAGCGGCTGGCCATGGCTGTAATCGAACTGGACAAAGTATCGTACGAATCGCCGATGGCATCGATCCTTGTTGCCTCTGCGAGCATTTTCTCACGTTCGGTCTCGTCGGTTAGCAGCTCGGCCGCTTCGCGCGTGGTGCGTGCGGTTTCGTGCATGGCTTTGCCGGCGCCAGCGGCAACGTTGGCTGCCTCGTATATGGAGGCCGGAACTTCCGCCGTGCTGGTTTCGAGCATTGCAAGGGCTCCGTCGATGTCGTAGGCGATGCTGTTCAGTTCAGTTTCGCTATCAACAAGAGCAGTTTCAATTACAGCTGACGCTTGGTCGAACGCCGTCGTGGCGCTTTGAGCGCCTTCTTCCGCACTTGCAACTGCGTTTCGCGCCGTCTCGCCCGCAGCCCTGACGCCGTTCATCGTCGAGCCTGCGGTTGCTACCACGTTTGAAACCGTGCCCGACAGGCTCGAGAGCGATCGAAGCTCGAAAGCCCCATTCCTCAAGTCGCGAACAGCATCGTCGAGATGCCCGGCCATCTTGTTGAGGTAGGTTCCCACCTCGGGTCTGCTGATGTATTCGGACAAATCGGCGGCAATTGCCAGAGCGGTTTCGTCGACGCGCTCGGTGAACGTGCGCCTAATGCCTTCCTGAATTGAATCAGCGCCTTTCTGCGTGATGATGGGGGCGATGGGGTTTTCCTTCTCGTTCGTGTAGTACACGACATCGGGGTATTGAGCGCCGTCAGTCAGGTACGTCATCATGTTTTTGCTGAAGTCCTCAGGGATGACGATGGCAGCGTAGTAAGAGCTGTCGGTGACACCGTCCACAGCCTGTTGCTCGTCGACGAACACCCAGTTGAAGCTGTCGTTGCTTCGTAGCTGGGCGACTATCGTGTCGCCCACGTTCACGCGCACAGGAATGAGCTCGCTCTTGTAGCCTGCGTCTTCGTTTGCAACGGCCACCTTTAGGTTGCCCGTGTTGCTATAGGGGTCCCAGCAGCCGGCGATGTTGAACCAAGCATAAAGCGAAGGGGTGATGACGAGCAGCATGATGACCACGACGCCGATGACGCTCTGGAAGCCGAGCCGCATGTCGGTGAAGAAGATGTCACGTGCAGCGCCACCATATCGCTTCGGTTGTTCAGTAAGGTCGGGTTCGTTTGCGGGTGAGTCGTTGGGAGCTTCGGGCGATACGAGTGAGGAAGGCAACGGCGGGGCGACCGAGAACAGGTCGTTGATCGTCTGGTTCTTGAAGTTTTCGATTGCCTGCGCGCGTCCGTCCTCGACTGCTCGGCGCTTGTCGTCGACCGCGTCGATGAGCGTGTTGTATTCAGGTGCTTCTGCTACCAGGTTATCGCCGAGGAGCTTCGCCTCGTCGAGCACGACGCGGTGCAGGTACTCCATGACGATGAGGGCGATTTGCACGCATAAGACCAAAATGAGTGCGACGATCAGCGCTGTGAGCTTTGCGTCAGTTGAAACATCTGGTCCCAGGATCAGGTTGAACGGCAGCATGATGACGAGCAAGGCGAAGGGGATTGCGAAAATGGCGACGCTACCGACTTTGCGCAAACGGGGATAGTGTCGGTTGAAGGTCAGCGCTCGGCGTTCGATGCTGTCGCGGTAGGCATCATGCGATGCGAGCACGCGCATCATGCCGCGCACACGTGCGTTGTCAGTGCCTTGGCCGTGCAGTTCGCCTGCAAAGAATCCTGTTTTCCTCAGCTCTTCGTCGAACATTAACAGCACGTTCATCATGTAGGGGCGTATCACCAAGCCGATGAGAAGTGCGAGGGGGATGATGAGCGCTACGGCAATCAAGTCGGTGGCGTAGGCGGTTCCCTGCATGCCGCAGAGAGCCTCGCGCATCGCGTTGATTCCGTACGTGAACGGCAGGAAAGGATGGACCGCCCTGAAGAATGCAGGCATCATTTCAATGGGATACATGCCCGATGACCCGGGAACTTGCATGATGAGCAGCAAGATACACAGCGTCCTGCCGATGTTGCGGAATGTGAGGGCGAGCGCATAGAGCAGGTTCATAAATGCAAACGAACACACCGCACCCGATGCCATGAATGCGACCGGGTGGGCGCAGTCGATGCCGAGCGCAATGTCGACGCCGCAGATGATTTGCGATTGCACCAAAGCAAGCAACACGAGCAGGAGCCAACGGCCGAAATAGCGTTGTGTAGGCGTTGCGCTTTCGAAGCCCGTTCGGTCGACTTCCAGCTTGATAAGGGAAATCAAGATGAAGCATCCGATCCACAACGCGAGGCAGGTGTAGAACGGCGCCACGGCTGTGCCGTAATTCGAAACAGGGTAAATCTCCTCGGTGACCAGATTGACGGGCGACGAGATGAATTGGCCAAGGTTGTCGGGGTCGACGTCGAGAAGCTCGGCTATCTGGTCGACCTTCAAGGCGCTGCCCATGGCGTTCAGGTCGGTCGAGGTCGATTCGAGATGGGCACTCACGTTCGAAAGCAGCGCCTTAGCCTGCTCAATTGCAGCAATTGCATCGACGAGCGCTGCATCGGTTTGGGCGAGGACTTCCTGGAGCTCGACGATCTGCGGCTCGAACTGACCAACGGCGCTCGAAAGCCCCGAGAGGGAGATCCCCAGGTCGTACGTGCCGTTCGATAATGCTGGCAGAACTTCACGCGAGAACGTGTCGTTCGCGGCATTCGTCTTGTCGACGATGGTTTGCACGTTGGCGTTCATGTTCTGGGTCGAGGCGTCGGCAAGCGCCACCGCGCTCTGCAGGTGGTCCGAGGCGCTCTGGAGTTTTTGCAGTGCGACTTGGAGTTGTTCGGTGACTTCGTTCTGGCCGTGGGCAGCGAGCTCAGCGGACATGAGTTCAATTGATTTGTCCAGGTCGGCGCTCACACGAGCCACGTCGCTTTCGGTCGCGCTCATATCCGCGCTGATGCGCAACGAAAGGTTGGCAAGTGCCAGATTCGTCTGCGAAAGCGACTTGGAGAACACCGAATCGAACGCTATGGTCTCTGCGCGCAGGTTGTTCAAAGTGGCGCTGCTGTCCGCAAGCGATGTGCGTAACGCTGGTAGCTGCTGCGCGGCTGCCGAAAGAGACGCTTGCGACCCTGCGACGGACTCTCTCCAACCGTTGATGGCGCTGATGGTGCTATCGAGCGATTGGGTCACGTTGGCGATTTGAGCCTGGGTGTCCTTGACTTCGCTCGCGAGCGTACCGCGCGTCTGGCTCGCCTGTTCTTCTACCTTGTCGGCGCCTTCCTGCACCTTCTTCAGAACAGCCTCGTTGACGGTCGAAGCAAATTGTTGGTTGACCTGCGTTACCAACGTCTGCGCGGCCGAATCGGATACTTTGACAGCGACGGCGTTTTGCTTTTCGTTGGGGTAGAAGTAGATGACAGGCTGTTCGTCAGATCCATCGAAGATGCCGACAACGTTCTTGCTGAGGTCTTTCGGCATCACGAGTGTTGCGTAGCATTCAAATCTGCGCGTGGCTTCGAGGGCTTCTTCTTCGCTATCGTAGAAACGCCAATCGATGTTGTGGTTGTCGCGTAGCTTGTCTGTGACCTGTTCGCCGAGGTTTATCTCGCCGGTCAAGTTGCTTGTGGCTCCTTCGTCTTCGTTGACGACGGCGATGGGCACATTGCTTGTGTTGGAGTATGGGTCCCAGTTGGCGACGATGCAATACCAGGCATAGAGACCTGGCAGTACGAGCAGCGCGATGACGACCAGCAATGCTGCAGGGTTTCGCCCGAGAGCTTTCAAGTCGCGCAGGAATATGTTGAAAGACGTCCTCATGTACTGCTCTCGGTTTTCGTGGACTTGCGCAGCTCCCAGAAAGCGACAGCGCTCGATGCGGCGACATTGAGCGAATCGACGCCGTGTTCCATGGGAATGCGCACCGTGTAGTCGCAGCGCGAGATTGTCGACTCAGCCAGGCCGTCGCCTTCGGTTCCGAACACGAGTGCGAGGCGGTCACATGATTTGAGGCGCGCGTCGTCAAGAGCGATCGAATCGTCCGATAGCGCCATGGCTGCTGTTGTGAACCCCAACTCGTGAAGCAAGGGCACACCATCTCGAGCCCAATTGTGGGGGTCGGAGCCGATGCGCGTCCACGGTACCTGGAAAACGGTGCCCATCGACACGCGCACGGCGCGTCGGTACAGCGGGTCATAACAAGCAGGGGAGACGAGCACCGCGTCAGCGCCAAGTGCGGCAGCCGAACGGAAAATGGCTCCGACGTTGGTATGGTTACGTATGTCTTCGAGGACGGCGATGAGGCGCGCGTCGCGCACCACGTCGGCGACAGGTCGCTCGAGGGGCCTGCGGAATGCGGCGAGGGCGCCTCGTGTGAGCTGGAAGCCCGTTAGCTGCTCGAGCTGATCCTCGGGTGCCACAAACAGCGAAGCCGATTCGTTTGCCAGCAACATTCGTTTCAAAATGTTGGCTGCTTCCAGCGATGGCAGGTACTTCTCGGCGGTCAAAAGCGAAAGCGGCTCCATGCCCGCGTCAAGAGCCCGTCCGATCACCTCTATGGACTCTGCGATGAAAACAGCTTTTTCGGGTTCGATTCGGCTGCGAAGCTGCACGTCGGTGAGCCTCACGTAGGGGTCGAGGCGTGGGTCGTCCAGTGTTGTTGTGCGCAGTAGTTCGGCCATGGTGAAAGTATAAGATGAAAAGGTGTTACAGACGCCGTATTTGACATGACTGTTCCCTATTGGCGAGCTTGCAATTCGTTATACTCTCGTTTAGTTATTTTCGTTTCGTTGCGTACCAAGAGAAAGCGGAGCAGTTCGTCATATGGTCTTTTCGAGCCTCGTATTCCTGTTCCTGTTCCTGGCCATCCATCTATTTGTCTACCACATGGTCGATGAGCGATACCGCAACGTGGTGTTGCTCGTTTCCTCGCTTATCTTCTATTCGTGGGGTGGTCCGCGCTACCTCGTGCTGCTCATGGGCAACACGCTTGCCAGCTGGGGGTTCGCCCTGCTCATCGAGCGGTCCGACTCGCCGGGCAAGCGAAAGCTCTGGCTTGTTGCAGAGTGTGTTGTGTTGTTGGGCGTGCTCGGCATCTTCAAATACTTGGGATTCTTCTGTGCCAACTTCCAAGCGATATTCGGTGTGCCCGAGTTGATTCCCGAAATCGTGCTGCCCATCGGCATCTCGTTCTACACGTTCCAGCTCATTTCGTACGTGGTCGATGTCTACCGCGGGGAAATTGATGCGCAGCCCAGTTATTGGAAGTTGCTGCTCTATTCGTCGCTCTTCCATCAGTGCATCGCTGGCCCTATTGTGCGCTACCAGACGGTTGCCGAACAGATTGACGAACGCCGTCCGACTAAAAACGACATCTACTACGGCGTGCGACGCTTCAGCATCGGTTTGGCGAAAAAGGCCGTGCTGGCCAACTCGTGCGCTGCGGTTGCCGACACGCTGTTGCCCATCGGTGATGCCAGCTTGGCTACTCAAACTACGACCGGCTACTGGCTGGGCATGCTGTTCTTCGGCTTGCAGATCTACCTGGACTTCTCGGCGTATTCCGACATGGCCATCGGCATGGGCCGTATGGTGGGTTTCCGCTATCTCGAGAACTTCAACTACCCTTATCAGGCTGTGTCGATTCAAGACTTTTGGCGGCGCTGGCACATCTCGCTGTCGAGTTTCTTCCGCGACTACGTTTACATTCCGCTTGGCGGAAGCCGCTGCTCGAAAGCAAAGTACGTGCGCAACATCTTCATCGTATGGTTCCTGACGGGCATGTGGCATGGTGCTAGCTGGAACTACATCCTGTGGGGCTTGTACTTTGCAGTCTTCCTGCTGCTCGAGAAGTTTGTGATTCGGGGTCGCATGCCGCGAATCGCTGGGCACATCTACGCACTTGTAGTCGTGTACTTCGGCTGGGTGCTGTTCAAGTTCGAGAACTTCGCCGAATTGGGCATGGTGCTTGCTGGCATGTTTGGCCTCGCCGGCGGTGGATTCACCGGGCTGGAAGTGCACACGCTGTTCATGCAGAACATCTTCTTGATGCTGTTCTGCTTCGTCGCGTGCACCGAGTTGGGCAAACGATTGCACAAGGCGCTGTTTGATGCCGCCCAGAGAAACGACATTGCTCTGACGATTTACGGCATCACAGAAGCTATCACACCCGTGATTTTGCTCGTCATCGCCGTGGCGGCGCTTGCCGGTGCGAGCTACAACCCGTTTATCTACTTCCAGTTCTAGCGGGGGAAGTAATGCCGACGAAGCGAACGCCATCACGAAGAGCAGCCGAAATGAACGGCCAATCGCGCCGACGGGCGATTGCCGCAAATCCTGCGGAAGGCCCGCAAGAGGCTCAGCGCAATCAAGCGTTGCGGGGCTCGGCGGCAGACGATCGGCAAGCCGCTTCGCCGCGCCGCGCGCGTGGCGATGTGGCGAAATCGGCAGAACAGCGTGCACGACAGCAGAAGCTCAGGAGCTGGCGACGCTTCGGCGTACTCGGGGCGATGGCCATCATGGGCTTGGGTTGCATCATCGGATTGCTGTTCTTCTTGCGCCCAACCGTTTCAGAATTCGAGAACCGTACGCTCACGACCTATCCGGACTTCACAATCGGAAGTTTTCTTGATGGTACATACACTTCGCAGGTTTCGCTGTGGTATGCCGACACCTATCCTATCCGCGAACCGCTTGTGCGCATGAATTTCAAGACCAAAAGCCTCTACGGCATTCAGCCCGAAACCCAGCTCATCGGTGGGAATCGCACAAGTGACGAACTGCCACCCGAAGGAGAGCGCACGACCGAGCCAAAACGCGAGCATTCGCACGATGTTGACGAACCCGATGTCCGCATCCGCGCTGAGGAAATCGAAGACCAGATCGTGAACGGCCTCTATGTCGACGCAGCTGCGGGTTCGGCTTACACGCTCTACTATTTCGACCAAGGCGCAACCGAGGCTTACGCTGATGTGATAAACGATGCAGCCAGCCAGCTTAAGGGCAAAGCCGAGGTCTACTCGGTGCTGCTCCCGACGAACGCCGGGATCCTACTCGACGACGATACGCTTGCCAAGTTGGGCGTTCCGAACCAGAAGCAGGCCATCGATTACTTCTACAGCCTCATGAACGACGATGTTTACACGGTCGATGCGTTCGATGTGCTGTACGACCATCGCGACGAATACCTCTACTTCCACTCCGATCATCACTGGACCCAGCTTGCTGCTTATTACGCATACACGGCGTTCTGCAATACGAAGGGCATCGAGCCTGCACCTTACGACAAGTGGGAAGAGCTCGTCTTCGAGCCCTATACAGGCGAGTACGCTTCGTTCGTCGACATCGAGCTTGCGCCTGATTATGTGGCGGCGCGCATTCCCCAAGGCACAAACGACATGGAATATTGGGTCAACGATGCAGACGATAGCACGCTCATGGAAGGGAATGTCATTAGCGATTTGCGCGACGCTGACGAAGATGCCAACAAGTACAACTGCTTCGTGTGCGGAAACCGTCCGTTCTCCCACATCCACAACCCAGCGGTCACGGACGGATCGTCGTGCCTTGTGGTGAAGGATTCGTTCGGCAATCCGTTCGTGTCGGTGATGGTCGATAGCTACGAGGACATCTACACGATCGACTTCCGCTTCACGACCAAGAAGCTTGTCGACCTCGTTGACGAATACGGCATTCAAGACGTCATCTTCGAGAACGTTCTCATGTTCGCGGGAACATATGATGCTTCCGAGCTTTTGTCTGACATTGTGTACTCCGACGAATCGGCGGGAGGAGGGGAATAATGCCTCAGCCTAGAGAACGAACGACAGAGCGCAGGCCTCGCGCCAGGGATGCTGAACGCGCGTCTGAGCGCAGGTCGCGCACGCGGGTCGGCGACGCGAGAGAGGGGCGGGCGCCTGAACGCAGGCGGCGAGTTGCCGGCGCGGAAGAAGGAACGGTGCCTGAACGCAGGCGGCGAGCTGGTAATGCGGGAAATCACGACGCGCGAAGCAAGATTGCCACGTGGCGCCGTTGGGGCGTGCGTGCGGTGATGGCCGTCATGGCTCTTGGGTGCGTTATCGGTTTGGCATTCTTCATCCGACCCACAACGTCTGATTTCGAAAAGCGCGAGCTGACCGCCTTCCCAACCCCGAGCGTCGCTTCGTTCCTTGACGGAACGTTCTTCTCGGATCTTTCGCTTTGGTACGCAGACACCTATCCGTTGCGCGAGCCGCTCGTCAAGGCCGACCACGCGCTCGAGAACCTATATGGCATTCAGCCTGAAACGCAGTTCGTTGGTGGCAACGTCCAGGCTGACGAGCTGCCTGTCGAAGGTGACACGGTGGCGCCTGCAACGGTCGAGCGCGAAGAGGTCGCTCCTCCCGAGGCCCAGGCGGTACAGGAAGATGTGCAGGCCAACATCATGAACGGCCTCTATGTTGAGGGCGGCACAGCTTGCAGCGTCTACTACTTCTATGAGCCTGCAGTAACGACGTACTGTGCGGCTGTGAACAAATGCGCCGAAGAGCTCGACGGTGTGGCAGACGTTTACTCTGTTCTCATTCCCAACAACTCCGGCGCGACGCTCGACGAGTCGGTGCTCGATTCGCTTGGAGGCAGCAACCAGAAGCAGGCGCTTGATTATTTCCACAGCCTGATGGATCCGCGTGTCAAGGTTGTCGAAACCTACGATGCGTTGCGTGCTCACCGCGACGAGTACATCTTCTTCCGCACTGACCATCACTGGACACAGCTTGGTGCTTATTACGCATACGTTGAGTTCTGCAAGGTCAAGGGAATAGAACCTTTCAAGTTGTCCGATCGCGAGGAGGTCGCATACGACTCGTTCCTCGGCTCGTTCTATGCGGAGCTGCAGTTGCCCGCAATGGCAGACAACCCCGACACGATGTATGCGTACATTCCGAACGGAACGAACGATTTAACATACTGGACCGCTGATGGCGAGGAGTTCGAGGGCAACGTGATCGCCGACGCGAGTGTTTACGATGACAACGCCAAATACATGGCGTTCATCATGGGCGATCAGGAGCGTCAGATCATCGAGAATCCTAAGGTGACCGATGGGTCGTCGTGCCTGGTGATCAAGGACTCGTACGGATGCGCTTTCGTGCCGAATCTCGTGGACAACTACCAGACGGTTCATGTGCTCGATTTCCGCAAGACGTGGCGCAACATTCCCGAATACGTCCGAGAGAACAACATCCAAGACGTCATCTTCATGAACAACATGACCATCGCCGGAACCGATACCGCAGCAGACGCGCTGTATTCGATTATGTAGAGGTGAGTGAGTCAGGGGCCAGGGCACCGACTCACTCTTGGAAAGGAATAGCAAGGCATGCCCAAATCTCAACACCCTGCCTTTGATGCGTTTGTCGAAACCATAGCCACGTTACGTGGCCCCGACGGCTGTCCGTGGAACCGCGCGCAGACGCATGAGTCACTTGAGGAATATCTGATAGAAGAGGCTTACGAAGCCGCGGATGCCATCGAATCGGGCGACCCTGATCGCATACGTGAAGAGCTGGGCGATGTGTTGTTGCAGGTCGTTCTTCAGAGCCAGGTGGCAGCTGATGCGGGTAATTTCACGATTGATGACGTGTGCTCGGCGATTGACGAGAAGATGATTCGGCGCCATCCGCACGTGTTCGGCGAGGCGAATGCGCAGAACGCCAACGAGGTGGCAGACTTGTGGGAACAGGTAAAGCTTTCTGAAAAGAGCAAGCAAGCAGGCGTGGAAGAGGTCTCGTATCTGCTCGACGACGTGCCCTCCCATTTCCCAGCGCTTTTGCAGGCGCAGAAGATCTCGCGCCGTGCTGTTGCGGTGGGCTTCGAGTGGGACACGATCGACGATGTCTGGGACAAGGTTGCTGAGGAGCGCGCCGAACTCGAGGCCGCTTATGCAGAAGCTCCCAAGACGCCCGATGGCAAGGTGCTACCGAAAGATCCGGGCGCTTACGAGACGGCGCCTGCCCAAGTCGACCCGCGCATTGCAGCTGTCGAGATGGAATTCGGCGATATGTTGTTCGCAATCGTGAACGTTGCGCGGAAGATGGGCATCGACGCCGAAAGCGCCTTGCGCGCCTCGAACAACAAGTTCCGCCACCGCTTCGCTGCAGTGGAGGACCAAGCCCGCGCGATGGGTCGAACCGTCGAAGACCTTTCCCTTGACGAGATGGAAGAATGCTGGCAACGTGCTAAACAGTACGAATAATGCGACAAAATGCGACCTTTTTGTCGCATCCATCGATTCGTTCTGCTCCTAGGAGACGATGAGCAATGCCCGATAACGACAAGTCGAACACCCGCGTAGGCTCTCCCAGCACGACGATTCGTGTGACGCCGACGGGTGTCGTACCTGGTGCTCCTTGGTCTTTAGCGCCGCTCGTACCTAACTCGGTGACGTCCGAGCGCAGCGAGCAGGAGCTCGAAATCGATCTTGAGAAACTCGAGCAATACCAGGAGTTCTCCGCAGGTATCAACCAAGTACTGCAGAAGTACGAAGCCGCCATGCGCGAGATGACCGTTCGTTTCGAAATCCTCGACAAGGACCTGTCGCTCAAACGCAACCGCAATCCGATTCACCATATCGAATCGCGTATCAAGTCGCCTGCGAGCATCTACGACAAGCTCATTCGCTACGGCAAGACCCCCACGCTCAAGAACCTCGAAGAGCACCTTATGGATGTGGCGGGTGTGCGTGTCATCTGCTCGTACGTCAACGATGTGAAAAGCCTGATGGGCCTTTTGCGTCGTCAGGACGACCTCGAAATCGTGCGTGTCAAGAACTACATCGAGAACCCGAAACCCAACGGCTACCGCAGCCTCCATGCTATCGTGCGCATCCCGGTGTTCTTCATGGACAGCAAGCAGATGATCCCCGTCGAGGTGCAGATTCGCACAATCGCCATGGACTATTGGGCTAGCCTCGAGCACGATTTGAGGTACAAGTCGGTGACCGATATCAGCAGCGACGAGTTCGCAGCCGAACTGCTCGCATGCAGCAAGACGCTCGAAGAGCTCGAAGGCCGCATGCAGTCGCTTGCCAACATCCTCGACTCAAAGCCCAAGAAGGACAAGAAGAGCGGCAAGAAAGCGAAGAAGCACGGCTAATCGACAAGGCGGTTCTGCGCGCATTTCCCAGCCATACCGCTTCGTGCTCATCCGAAAAAAATAATCGTTCACATCGACAAGCAGTTGTGCAGCGGTGTAGTATTCAACTATCGTCCCCCGTGCGGGGCGAGAGGGAGAAACCAACAAGGAAGGGAAGCAAATGAAGAAAACCAGCAAACTCATCGTGCTTGCTGCAGTGGGCATCATGATTGCCGCATTGGGCATCTTCGGGTGCTCGTCGGGCAGCTCGTCCAGCGCAAGCGCATCGGCTAGCGGCTCGACCGCTAGCGCGTCGACCGCTTCGGCCTCTGCATCGGCAAGCAGCGCTGCTGCAGCCACCGAGATCAAGCTCCTCACCGATGGCAAGCTCGTCATCGGCACCTCTCCGGACTACCCGCCGTTCGAGAACCTCGAGAACGGTGAGTTCGTCGGCCTCGACATGGAAATCGCCAAGGCCATTGGCGAGAAGCTCGGCCTCGAGGTTGAATTCAAGTCCCTGCAGTTCGACGCCATCATCCCGGCTGTTGCTGCTGGTGGCCAGGTCGACATGGGCATCTCGGGCTTCACGGTCGACCCCGACCGCGCCAAGGAGATCGACTTCTCCTCCACGTACTACATCGACGACCAGGCAATCGCGGCCATGAAGGACGGCGCAATCAGCGCCGAGAACGCTGACGAGGCTCTGGCCAAGGCCACCATCGCCGTTCAGAGTGGCACGTCTGGTGAGGCTTACATCCAGGAGAACTTCCCCGAGGCCACCGTCCAGCCGTATGGCAACTCGACCGACGCTTTTGCAGCCATGCAGGCTGGCCAAGCTGATGCCGTGTGCACCAACGCCGCCGTCGTGCAGAAGATGCTCGCCGATGCTTATCAGGACGCTCAGATCGTTAAGTCCATCGCAACCGGTGAAGAGTATGCGATCGTTATCAGCAAGGACAACCCGGCTCTGACCAAGGCCGTCAACGAAGCCCTCGCCGAGCTTCAGGCCGACGGCACGATCGACCGTCTCGTTCAGCAGTATCTGTCGTAACTCGATCTGCTGACTTCAGCGCACCAAAAGGGGCTGACTCTTTTGGTGCGCTTTTTATTTTTTGTCCCTCGTCTATAATGGTGCTTTCTATACTTAAGACGTTAGGACATACGAATGAGTTCTACTCAATCATCCACATGGCGCTTTGTCGACACGCTTCTCTCCATCATTCTGTTGTCGATGCTGGTTGTCACAACGTTTGCTCCGAGTGCGTATGCACTTGAAACTGCCAAGTGCACAGCGCGGCCGAACACCGACACCGGCAGCACCATCCTAGGTGGCACCGAAACCCGAATTACCTGGGAAGCAGAAGCGGCAGGGGATGAGTCTCTCACCCAAATCACGCTGACCTTGCCTGCGGGCACTGATTACACCCTCGACGACGCTCGCTTGACCGTCTTGTCGGGTGACGATCGCATGACGCGCGAGAACCCTGAAGTCAAATTCACATCGGAAGGCCAGACGGTGGTTGTCGACTTCAAAGAGGCGACGAAGCCCGGGCTGTACTATCGCATCGAGGTCTATGGCGTGAAGTTCCCCATCGCAGGTGGCGAAATGCAGATCACGGGTACGTACACGCTCGATAACGGCACAACGTACGATATCCCGAACATTCCTTCGATCGACGTTCAGGTCACGTCACCCACCCAACAGCTCGCAACCTATCTAGAACAACAAGATTGGGTGAAAGCGTGGAACTCCAACAAGTTCCTGCGCTTGTTCTTCAACCCGCCGATTTTGGTGTCGAGTTTCCCGATCGTGCTCAAGGGCTTCCTCATGGCACTTGCCATCGTGTTTGTGGCGTTCCCGCTCGCCATCCCCGTCGGCCTCGCCTTCTCGTTCATGCGCATGTCCAAGATCGGCATCTTGCGCGCTATCGGCGCGCTTTACGTGAACGTAGTCCGTGGTACGCCGGTGTTCCTGCAGATTTACATCGCATTCTTTGGTTTGCCGCTTGCAGGCATTCAGATTCCGCCGTTCATTTTGGGTGTCATCGTTCTGGCACTCAACTCGGCGGCTTATCAGTGCGAAATTTTCCGCGCGGGCATCCAGTCGATCAGCAAAGGTCAGTTCGAGGCCGCGCGTTCGTTGGGCATGAACGGCGGGCAGACTATGGCGTTCGTCATCATTCCGCAGACGATCCGCCGCGTGCTTCCGACGATGACCAGCGAGTTCATCCTGCTCTACAAAGACACCTCTCTGCTGGCTGCTGTGGGCGTTATGGAAATCGTCATGTATGCGAAGACGATCGTTGCGTCCACCGGTTCGATCACGCCCTACATTGTTGCTGCCATCTTCTACCTGGTGCTCACGATCCCGCTGGCGAACTTGGTTGGTCGCTTGGAGGAAAGGCTTTCGAGCGCCGATGGCGGCATGTCGAAGAAAGCCAAGAAGCATGAAGCCCGCGAAGCCCGCAAGGCTGCCCGCGAGGCCAAGAAGGCTGTGAACCCCGGTGTCGTCGCCGAGAAGCTCGAGGAAGCTCCTGCGCATGTTGGCTCCGGCGCCGAAGGCGCCGAGCAAGTCGCCATTTCCCCCGAACGCTTTTCGAGCATGTAAACTCGAACAGGTAAGTAATAGAAAAGCGGCCTGGAGGGGACTGTCCCTTCCAGGCCGCTTTAGTTTTCGACCGCCTAGCGTACCGTGTCTTACTCGCTGCGCAGCGCTTCGACCGGGTCCTTGCGGCTGGCGCTCCGCGACGGGATCAAGCCGGCTATGAACGTAAGGAACACGCTGATCGCGACGAGGATCACGGCTGCATCGACAGGCAAGATGGCGATGTTGGGCACATCGAACTGGTTGTAGACGATGATGTTGGCAGGTATGCAGCCGAGCGCTGTCACGCCCACGCCGAGCAAGCCCGCAATGAGGCCCTCGATAACCGTCTCTGCGTTGAACACACGGCTGATGTCGCCCTTCGAGGCGCCAATCGAGCGCAGGATGCCAATCTCCTTCTTTCGTTCGAGCACCGAGATGTAGGTGATCACGCCAATCATGATCGACGACACGATCAGCGAAATGGCCACGAACGCAATCAGCACGTACGAGATCATGTTCACGATGTCGGTGACCGATTCCATCAGCGTACCGACCAGGTCGGTGTATGAGATCACTTTGTCCTCATCGACTTCTCGCATTTGGGCGTTATAGCCATCGAGTATTTCGATCACGTGCTCCTTGCTTTCGAAGTCGCGCGGGAAGATGCTTATCTCGGAAGGTTTGTTAAAGTCGGCGTAGCCGAGCTTCTTCAGGTTGTTGTCGTACGAATGCTCTTCGACCCGCATCATCGACATCATCAACTCAGTCAGCTCGTCTTGATCCATGTTGATTTGGAACGCGTTGGCGAACGCGTCAGGGTTGACGCCCATGGCATTGCCGATGTTCGAGAGCACCGAAGTCATCTGACCCGAAAGCTGCGTCATGTAATTGGTCATGTAGTCCTGGATGGCCGTCGTCAGCTGGGCTTGCAGGACAGGAATCATCTGTGCGGCGTAGTAATTTGCCACGCGGTCGGCCATGACCTGCCCAACACCGTCGGGAGTAGTGCCCAACTGCTGGGCGACCGCCTGCGTCACGGCGCTCTGCAGTTTCTCAGTATTGATTGCGCCGCCGACGGCTGCGACGGCCGCTTGGCCTTCCGGCGTGTTGAAGAAGTCGCTCGGGTTGGACCCCGGATGCATGGCCATCCAAGCGCCCATGCCTGCGACGAGGTTGTTCAATGCGGCCCCATTGTCAGTGAACTCGAGATTGCTCACCACGCTGTTTGTGATGGCAGCTTGACCGGCGGGGCTCGTCAGCTCCTGGAAGAGAGCTGCGATTTCCTCCTGTGAGGGCTGCGGCATGCTGATGTTGGTCATCCCCGATAGGTCCATCGGAGGAACGTTCGAGCCCGACATGTCGATGCTGCTGAAATCCAGTGCGCTCGAGTTGAAGTAGAAGGCGTTCTGCAGCGCGCTCTCGTTGATCGAGAACAGCGAGCTCATGTCGAACTCGGAGCCCTCTTCCTCATCCATCTCGTCGAACGTCTTGCCGCTGAACACGTCGCGGTCGCGATCGGCCAGCTGGTCTTTCACGATTTGGGATTCGGAGGCTTTGTCGACGATGCTGCGTGTGAGCGCAGGTGTGTAGTAGATTCCCATCGTCAGGGCTAGCGCATTCGATTCGGGTTTGGGTCGCACGATGCCGACGATTTCGATATCCTCGCCGTTGTTGACGATATCACGCATGTATTCCTCGTCACCCGACTTGTCGACCCAGACGTTGTATTCTTCGTCATATTTGTAAAAGTCAGTAGCACTGACCAGCTTGAATTTCATGCCCAAGACATCGTCGTAAACCAGGTCGAGCCGGTCGGTGGGAGCTACGACTTCTTGCTCGTCGGTGAACTGCTTTACCATCTCGTCGAGCTCGGCTTTATCGCGTAGGCCGATAACGTATGCAAGGAAATCGCTTATGCGACCTGTCTGCGAGAGCACCAACACCAGTTCGTTTTCCTTCTCGGGCCAATGGCCTGCCACGACATCGTACTGGTCGGCCACGACACCGTTTTCCATCATCTCGGCGAACATGTCGGTCGACATCGACATCGATACGAGGCTGTTCGTCGATGCGCCGGACCCAATGCCGAGTGACGAGAATGATGTGTCGGGGTTGATCTGGCGAACCTTTTCCGAGGTGTCGGCGTCGAAGATTTGCGGAGTGACTGCGTATTCGTAGTAGATGCTGCTGACGTAGTTATCGATGCCCGACTCCCCGCTGTCGAGATATTCTTTAAGCGATGCAAGATCGTTGTTGCCGAAGCTGGCGAACATGCGCGTCATCATCTGGAACTCGCCGATGTGGCCCTCCTCGACTTCGGGTAGCAAGTTCGATACCGATGCCGAGCTGGCAGAAGCGGAGGAACTGGATCCAGAAGTGCCTGTCAGCTGCACAGGTGTGCTTTCGTCATCGCCCTCGTCATCGGCACCGCCCATGCCCACGACCATTGTGGTGAAGTCGAAGCCAGATGACAGAATTTGAAGCGGGTAGACTGAAAGCGTTTCCTCTTCGGTGGTCTTGATGTAGTTGTTCACGCCGTTTGCCAGCGCCAGGATGGCTGCAATGCCGATGATGCCGATGGAGCCGGCGATGGCCGTCATGATGGTGCGGCCCTTCTTCGTCATGAGGTTGTTCGCCGAAAGCGACAACGCCGTCAAGAACGACATGCGTGTGCGTCGCGTTGGCTTGGCGTTGGCGGCTTCGATTTCCGCAATCGATGGCGTGAACGGGTTGGAATCGGACGTGACCCGGCCGTCTGCCAAATTGACCGTACGTGTTGCGTACTGTTCGGCCAGGTCGGGGTTGTGGGTGACCATGATGACCAAGCGGTCGTCGGCGATTTCGGTGAGCAGGTCCATGATCTGGACGCTCGTCTTCGAGTCGAGTGCGCCTGTGGGCTCGTCGGCAAGAAGGATCTCGGGATCGTTGATGAGAGCGCGAGCGATGGCGACGCGCTGCATCTGACCACCTGACATCTGCGCGGGCTTCTTGTCGATATGCTCGGCAAGCCCCACGCGCTCAAGCGCCTTAACCGCGCGCTCGTGACGCTCTTCGCGCGACACGCCGGACAACGTCAATGCGAGCTCGACGTTTGCGAGCACCGTTTGGTGGGGGATAAGGTTGTAGCTCTGGAACACAAAGCCAATGCGGTTGTTGCGGTAGGCGTCCCAGTCGCGGTCCTTGTACTCCTTGGTCGACACGCCGTCGATGATCAAGTCACCCGAATCGTAATGGTCGAGCCCGCCGACAATGTTCAGCAGCGTCGTCTTTCCCGAGCCCGAAGGCCCCAGAATAGCGACGAACTCGTTGTCGCGGAATGAGATGGAAACGTCGTCGAGCGCTTTCTGCGTGAAGCTTCCCGTGGTGTACGACTTGCAAATGCTATTAAGCTGCAGCATGTGAACCTCGAAATCGATTGTGCACAATTGATTGAAACAAGTATCGCATCGTTCACTAGAGAAAACGCTCACAGCTTGGTAACGTTCATGAGCCTTTCATGCAAGACCACCAAAGAAGGATTATCCCTTTTTTGGAGAGGCCTTATATGGGAGGTCGTTGGTTTCTAATCAGGCATATGCGTTATCATAGTCAGACTGCTAAGCACCCGAGGAGGTTGCACAATGCCCATCCGCATACCCGACGCATTGCCGGCCACAGATCAGCTGGCGAGCGAGAACATATTCGTCATGACGGAATACCGCGCCATGCACCAGGACATCCGTCCATTGCGCGTGATTCTGCTGAATCTTATGCCCACGAAAATTGCGACTGAGACGCAGATTCTGCGCAAGTTGTCCAACACGCCGCTCCAAATCGAGATCACGCTGCTGCGCATGGCTAGCCACGACTCGAAGAACGTGTCCGAACAGCACCTCGAGACGTTCTATCGCACATTTGACGAAATCGAGCACGAGCATTTCGACGGCATGATCATCACGGGCGCGCCTGTCGAGTTGCTCGAGTTCGAGGATGTCGACTACTGGCCCGAGCTGTGCGACATCATGGAATGGTCGCGCACTCACGTGCACTCGACGCTCCATATTTGCTGGGGTGCGCAAGCAGGCATCTACTATCACTACGGCATCCAGAAGCACGAGCTGTCCAAGAAGATGTCAGGCGTGTTCGAGCATCGTCAGATCAAGCTCACTTCGCCGTTGCTGCGTGGTTTTGACGACCGGTTCTGGGCACCGCATTCGCGTTACACGTACGTAAATGCTGAAGACATCGAGCGGCATCCGCACCTCGAACTGGTTGCCGTTTCGGACGAGGCGGGCGTCTATATCGCCAAGAGCACGAACAGCAGGCATTTCTTCGTGTTCGGGCATCCCGAGTACGACCGTGCGACGCTCAATTCCGAATACGAGCGAGACGTTGCGCGTGGACTCGACATCGCCGTGCCCGCTCACTACTACCCTGAAGACGATCCGTCGCAACCGCCCAGCTCGAACTGGCGCGCGCATGCGCAGTTGCTCTACACGAACTGGTTGAACTACTACGTGTACCAGACGACACCGTATGACATCGAGCAAGCGGGTGAGGAAGAGACGAACAGGATTGACGAAGAAGAAGCCCACAAAGCTCACTTGCGCAAGAGGTCGACGCCTGTGCCCGTTCCGAAACCTGCGGAGTCATCGTCTGAGTTCCTGCGTGCCGAGAACGAAGACGACGATGGTTACGATCCGTATTCCGATCGTCGTGAGGAATCGCCGCTTTTCGAACCCGATCCCTGGAAATAAGCATCGTGGAAGGGCGGTTTCCCACCACGAGGCGACTTGAAGGAGACACCATGAAGGAAATGCCTGCAAACCAGCTCGACCCTCGCGTAAAGAATGTGTGGCGCATCAACGATGCCATCTGGATTGTCCTGATCTTCGCATGCTTGGCTGTGATGCCGGCAATATTGATGGCGTCTCATGCAACTGCGTCAATTGGCCGCACCTTGCTGTTGGCGGTCGGAATCTGCTTTGTCGTGGTGCTCGTCGTTTGGCTCGTGGTGTTGCCCCCGATTCGCTTTGCCCGCTGGAGATACCAAGTGTCCGAGGACTATCTGGACATCGCAAAGGGGATTATCTGGCGCAAGCGCTACACCATCCCGTTCATTCGCGTGCAGAATACTGACACGCGCCAAGGGCCCATCTTGCGCGCGTTCGGCCTGGCCAGCGTGACGGTTTCGACGGCAGCGCACGGGCACGAGATTCCAGGCCTGCAGTTCGACACGGCAGAACAGCTGCGCGATCGTGCCGCTGAGCTGGCGCGTCTCGCTCGCGAGGATGTGTAAGACATGACCAGATGGTTCTGCCCGCAATGCGGGCAAGAAAACAATGGGAATTTCTGCACTGCGTGCGGCACCACCGTTCCCCAACCCCTGAGACAGGCCGCCGAAAGCGAGCAAGCGGTCAGCTCGCCGCAGCCGAGCCCATTCGTCGTGACGTTCGAGACCGGTCGGCATTACAAGGTGCATAAGAGCTATGTTTGGTTGGGCCCGGTCGTTGCCGTGCTTGCCGTTGCTGTCATCGCTCTTGCAAACAGCATGCCTGGGATCATGCAGGGCATTTCTGCTTTGCGAGATTCCGATGTGCATATTCCCGTATTTGCCGCTGTGGTGGGCGTCGTCGTCGGCCTCGTTGCTCTCTACGGTATTGTCCTGGCCGTTTACGCTCTTGCGTACAAGAACATGTCGTACGTGTTTGACGAACGCGAGTTCAGCTTCTATTCCGGAATCATCACCAAGCGTCGTACGCACATTCCCTATGCGCGCGTGCAGTCCGTCAACCACCGTGCAACGATTGTTCAGCGATTGGCTGGCGTGTGCTCGGTGTCGATCGATTCTGCTGGTGGTGCGTCGAACAAGGCGCTGCGCGTTCCGTTCCTGAGGCTCGAGACCGCCGAGCGCTTGCGCGTTGATTTGTTCGTGCGCAAAGCTGCTGTAGAAGCAGGCATGGAACATGCGGTTGCTTACGACCCAAACGCCGATACGGCATCCATTGCTGGTGCCCAGATCGAGGCTGCGCGCATGCAGGAAGGTCGCGCACAGGCGCCCGTCGCCCCCGGTGCGCCAGTTGTAGGCATGCCAGGCGGGTCGGTTGGGCAGGCTGGAACGGCCAACCCCAACGCGCTCGATACGGTCGGCGGAGTCGTCGGCGACTGGCGTGGAGCCTATGGTGGTTTGGTTGCAGGTCTCGAGCCGGCATCCTACGAACTGGGCCTTTCGAATCACGAGCTTATGTTCACCAGCATCTCGCACAGCGCGCCCCTGGCTGTCGCGGTGGTGCTTGGCCTCAGTTTCGCAGTCAGCATCGGCAGCATCGCGTTCGTTGGCGACTCGTTCTCGCGCACCATGGTGGCTTTCATGGTCCCCATCGTCTTGGGCACCGTTCTGGTGTCGTGGCTGATAGGCGTTCTCGGCACGGCCATTTCGTTCGGGAATTTCCGTGCGCGTAGGCGTGGGTCGCGCATCGAAGTCGAGCGTGGACTGCTCCAACGCGATTTCAGTGGTATCGATATCGCACGTGTTCAGTCGGTCGAAATCAGGCAGTCGCTCATTCGTAGGATGATCGGTTATTGCGAAATATCGCTCGGACGCATCAATGCCGGTGGCGACGAGGCTGGCAAGCAGAACAACTCGAGCTCGACGCGGGGTCTCGTTGTCCATCCGTTCGTGAAGGTCGACCGTGTCGACGAGATCATCAATGGGCTGGCTCCCGAGTTGGGCGATCGGCCGCGCATGGAGGAGCTCGCGAAGCTTCCCGCACCTGCATTCAGGCGCTCCATTCTGCGTCGTTGCATCTGGTACAACGCCGGCTTGTACATACTTATTGCGCTTGGCATCTTGGTTGTGCTTGTGAACGGCACGCCGGGCGGCATTTCGACAACTGCTGCCAGGGGGTTCTATGGCATGGTCGGCATTGTCGCTGCAATCTGCGTGGTCTACACGGTTGGGCGAGCTGTGGGTGCCGTGTTCTGGGCGCGCGGGTCTGGCTACACATGGAATCGCAATTATTTGATGCTTTTCAACGATGGCTTATCGGTCGAACGCGTGATCATCCCACGCCAGAAAATCCAGTCAGGTTCAACGCGCAACAATCCGTTCCAGCGTCGCCTTTCCCTCACGGGCATCTCGGCAATGACCGCCGCTGGCACGCGTTCCACGTCTGTAAAGCTCATAGACGTTCCCGACGAGGTTGGCGCCGCCTATCTGGAATGGCTCAAGCCCCGCCACTAGTCAACAAGAACAGTTCTTTTTCAGCTAGCTCCATTTCGGGCTTACCATCCTTTTGGCCGCTCCACGAGCTGATGCGGTACAATTGCTGGTACCACACGACGATAGGAGGCATGACATGGCTCGTTACGTTCGCATTTTTGCATCGCTTGACGGCGCTTCGACCCAGTACGCGGTTGCACGCCGCGCGCTGTCCATCGCACACGACAACAATGCCGAAGTCCTGTTCGGCCATGTCATCGATTCCGTTCCGTACGAGGCAAACGGCATCGACTTCAGCGCGTTGTGCGAAGACGGTCTTGCGCGCATCGAGGAAGAGCTCGAGCCGCTGCTCACACGCGCACGCCACGACGAGGAGATCCCGAGCGTAGACGTGCAGGTGCGCGCTGGGCGCATTACCGACACGCTTGACGATGCGCTCATCAAGCCGTTCGACCCCGATTTGGTCATCTGCGGTGTCCGCGGTTTGTCGAACGTCAAGTACGCATTCGTAGGCAGCGTTTCGACTTTCCTCATTCGCAACATGGAATGCGATGTGCTGGTCGTCAAGCCCGAGTCGCTCGACAAGTCGGACGAGTACGGCGACTAAAGGAACACCGGGGCGACGGGAGTCGCCCCTTTTAGCGTAGGCGAAAGGAACAAGGATGATTAACGAGCGCATGTACCAGCTGGGAAGCCAGCCGAACATGATTCGCAAACTGTACGCATACGGTCTCGATCGCAAAGCCGAGGTGGGCGAGGAGAACGTCTTCGACTATTCCATCGGCAATCCGTCCATTCCAGCGCCAGCCGCTGTGCGAGCGCGCATTGAGGAGCTGCTTGAGGAACCGGCTGAGCAGCTGCATGCCTACACCATGTCTCCCGGTCTTCAATCGGCGCGCCAAGCTGTTGCCGACAACCTTCGCGAGCGCTTCGGCGTTGAGGCGACGTTCGACAAGGTGTATTTGACCGCTGGCGCCACAGCGGCGCTCTACATCTCGGTTGCCGCCATCACGCATCCGGGTGACGAAGTCATCGTGAACACTCCGTATTTCGCCGAGTACAAGGTCATGACCGAGTCGGCGGGTTGCACGCTCGTCGAGGTACCCATGCGCTCGAGCGATTTCCAGCTCGACATCGACGCGCTGCGCCAGGCGATTACCGAGAAAACAGCGGCAATGGTCATCAACTCGCCGAATAATCCTGTCGGATGTATCTACACGCAGGAGAACATCGAAGCGCTGGCATCGCTGCTCGTCGAGAAGGAACAGGAATATGGCCATCCGATTTACCTGATCAGCGACGAGCCGTACCGTGAGATCACCTACGGAGCTGACGTTCCGTTCACGGCCAATTATTACGATGACACCATCGTGTGCTACTCGTGGGCCAAGAGCTTGTCGCTTCCCGGTGAGCGTATCGGCTATGTGTACGTGAACAACCGCATGCAAGATGCGGACAACGTGTTCGCAGCCGTGTGCGGTGCCGGACGTGCACTCGGGTTCATCTGCGCGCCCGTCATGTTCCAGCGCGTTATCGAAACGTGCATCAAGGAACCTACCAACGTCGACGCCTACGCCGAAAACCGCAAGATCCTCTGCAGCATGCTCGACGAGCTCGGCTACGAGTACATTCCACCCGATGGCGCGTTCTATCTCTGGGTGAAGGCGCTCGAGGAAGACGATGATGCGTTCAGCGAAGCCGCGAAGGCTCATGACCTGCTGCTCGTGCCCGCATCATGCTTCGGCGGCCATGGTTGGGTGCGTGCGAGCTACTGCATCAGCCCCGAGAGCATCAAGAACTCCCGTAAAGCGTGGGCAGCGCTCAAGAAGGATTACAGCTAGCCGAAAAGGGGCGGCCCCTTTTCGGCTGCTCATATTGGGTCAAACCACTTTCGTACCGAGTGGCACAGTGCTCCCTGGGAAGG
>JAZLCO010000089.1:0-4021 GCA_045614225.1 Eggerthellaceae bacterium
AGACCAGCAGATTCGAGCGCCTCAATCGAATCGGGATTGAGCGAGCCCTTCGGCACGGCGATGCGCAGCGGCTTGCCGTCGCCACGACGCGCAAACTCGGCGCTTCGCAGTGCTGCCTGCACTTCCTCGAGGTAGAACGCGAAACCCGCCGCGGGACGATCGGATCCGTAGACGCCGAGCATCTTGTCGTAGCGCCCACCGCTGCCGAGCACCGTGCCCAGCCCAGGTGCGAATGCCTCGAACACGAAACCCGTGTAGTAGTCAAACGAGCTCATCACCGAGAAGTCGATGACGATGCGGTCCTCCAGACCTTCGGCCACGAGCAGCTCGTAGGTCTGCTCGAATTCGTCAAGGGCATCGTCGCAGTCGAATGGTGAGACGAGGGTACGCACCTCATCGATGGCTTCGCGCCCTCCGCGCACGCGTGCAAGCTGGCGGATAACCGGCGCGAACTTCGAGCCGTTTTCCTTAGCTTTATCGCAGAGCGCGTCGATCTCGACGAAGTTCGACTCATGGAATGCGTCGAGCACCTGCTCTTTCCATTTAGCCGGAGCACTCGATGCGGCGAGCAGCGCACGCAACACACCAACGGTGGCGAGCGATAACTTGAAATCGCTCAATCCGCAGATGCTCATCGCACGCGTGAACAGGCTGATGACCTCGGCATCAGCTTCGGCTCCCGAAGGGCCGATGCATTCGATGCCTATTTGCTTCTTCTCGCGCGCGTCGGCGCCAATCTGGCCTTCCGACTCGCGAAACACGCGCTGCATGTAGCGGAACCGGAATGGCCCCGGCGCATCTCCCAAACGCGTCGCGCACATGCGCGCAATCTGCAGCGTCACGTCGGGACGCATCGTGACGAGGTTGCCCTGAGCATCGAAGAACTTGAACGGCGATGCCGGCACGCGTCCGCCCTCTTGCATGACCGCCATGCTTTCGAGCGTTGGCGTCTCGATGGGCGAATAACCAGCCTGCGCGAACAGGTCCTGCACGCGTCGCGCCATCAGCTCGCGAGCTCGCGCCTCGTCAGCGAGCACGTCGCGAAATCCCTGCGGTGTTGTGAACTCCATTTTCCTTCTTTCGCCAATGAGTCATTGGGACTGTCCCAATGACTCACAAAAGTTAACTCATTGCACTTTAGCACAGTAGAGTGATAAAGCAACTCCTACTTCTGCTTTTTATTCGTTGCCTGCTGCGCAATGCGCGCTGCAGCAAGAGCTGACATGCGATTGCGTATGCCCCGCGGCACAACCAGCAAGGCATCTCCTAATCGATATGTCACCGACTCGAGATATTCATTGCGCACTCGATCAGCAGCACCGCCGGAACCAACGACATCATTGAAGAAATCGATGCGATCACGCGCACCTAGAGAATCAAGGTATTCCTGACGTTCGTCCTCGCAAATGTCATGCTCCCAATGATGGGCGCAAACCTCGCGCCATACGCCCATGCGATGCCCGAGTGCGCGCAAGAAATCGCTCGTGCAGCTTTCCCCATTCTTGTAAAGCCAGCGTTTGATCTCTTGCATGCTGTAGAAATGGCCATGGATGTGGCGCGTTGTCCATTTTGATCCAATGATTGACCCCTCGCGCAATCGGCGCATATACAATGGCTCGTTAATAAACGAACTGCGCTGAGATGCCACAACCGTCTCGAAGGTAAACAGTATGTCCTCGTGCAGAAGACCTTCGACAAAACGAATACCCTCATCCTCGATTAGCTGCCGACGCACCATATGCAATGCCGCTTGAACGAAGAACTGGTCACGGTCTTCGAAGTACACGAATAGGTCACGACCTGTGGTGACGCCATCGAATGACGGTCGCTTACTGAAATCCTCATTCATCGTGTCAGACAGCGAAAGCGATTCGTAAAACGATTGCGCCGAGAAGTACAGGTCATCGAGCTGTTGGGTGCGCGCACGTGCGATAAGCTTTGCCAGTGCATCATCGACGAGATAGTCATCGCTATCGAGGAATACGACGTACTCGCCAGTCGCCCTATCAAGCGCGATGTTCCGGACAGCCGATAGTCCACGATTCTCTGGCTGAGGAAGCAGCGTAAAACGTTCGTCATCAGCAATAGCCTCGCGCGCACAGGCAACAGAGTCGTCGATCGAACCATCATCGACCACAATCGCTTCGAAATCACGGTATGTCTGCCGCTTCAACGAAGCAATGCATTCTCCCACAAACGCTGCACAGTTATACACCGGCACTATCACTGTAATCCCAGGCGACGGCCCATCGGGAATCTGGTCAACCCGATTATCATGTCCTCCATCGCGAACAAGCCCCTGCTCGACTTCCCAATGCGCGGGATAACCATTTGGATATGATTGGGCAAAGGCGGATGCGCCGCTATCGAGCAATTCGCGAAGCTGATGTGCGCTCGTCTCATCAAACAATGAGAAATCGAGCTCTCCTGCCGCTGCGCTGGACTCGAATTCCGAACGCATCCGAGACGCGAACTCTTCATGCACCGATGGAGCAATGCGCTCGTAATTCCAGCGGTATTTCTCCCACTTGCCGACATTGTGCCATCCGATGAACGTTTCGACGCGCTCGGGGCGTGCACGCAGGAACTTCTCGGCTTCCGCCAGCTCGTCGCATACGGTGTAAACCTTGTCCGTCGTCTTTGACGACGAGTCGGGGTTGTCCATGCGATAGTGAAGCATCGGACGCCGCAAAAGTACCACTCTGCGCGCGGCGTACCAGCACTTCAAGCTGAATGCCGTGTCCTGGAAAGCTGCGCCTGGCGTTTCGCGGAACTCAATGCCTTCTTTTTTAAGAAATGCGCGACTATAAAGGCCCGTCCACACAGTTGGCGCCGTACACACGATAGCTGGCTTGTCTGCTGGATCGAACGGAACACCGTACACGAAGCCATGTAGATTCCAATGTACGTCTACGTGATCTGAGTAGCAAAGGTAGTAATTGCATTTGACCAGGTCGCAGTTGTGCTTCTTGGCTGCCTTGTACAACTTGCCGAACATGGCGAGGTCAGGGTAATCGTCGGGCTCGACGATGCCTATGTATTCGCCGCGCACCTCATCGATGCCGCGGTTCATCGACGCACCATAGCCCGAATTGGGCTTGTCGATGATACGGATGCGCGGGTCCTTCTCCGCGTACGCGCGCAGGATGCTGAGCGACGAGTCGGTCGAGCCGTCGTTGACCGCGACGATCTCGATGTCGCCGAGGGTCTGCTTCGTCAGCGCATCAAGGCATTTCCCGAGGTAGCGTTCCATGTTGTAGACCGGAACGATGATCGAGACTTTCGGTGCCGCGTTCTGCTCTGTTCCCATTTTTCACCTCGTAGGTTGGCGGTAGGCCTGTTGTTTGTTTCGGGGGACGATTCTCCACTGCAACGGAGACCCGGTCTCTGTTGCAGTTATCAACCTTCTTGCCCCATTCGCATTAGCTCAGTTTCTTCGCCAACATCTCGTTGATCAGTTTCGGGTTGCCCTGCCCCTTCATGGCCTTCATGCACTGGCCGACGAAGAAGCCGATGAGGCCCGTCTTGCCACCCTTGTACTGCTCGACCTTGTCGGGGTTGGCAGCCAGCACCTCGTCGATGACGGCTTCGATGGCACCCGTGTCGGACACCTGCTTCATGCCGCGCTCATCGACGATAGTCGCCGGGTCCTTGTCTTCCTCGAGCACGGCCGCGAACACTTCCTTGGCCTGCTTGCTCGAGATCTCGTCAGCCGCCAGCAGCTCCACGAGCTGCACAGCGCGCCCCGGCGTGAACGGCGTCGAGGCGAAATCTGCCCCGTCGTTCGCGTTCACGTACGCCGTGATGTCGTTGAGCGCCAAGTTGGCCAGCGGTTTCGCAAGCTCGCGCGCACGGTCGCCCGCCGCCTCGCATGCCGCCTCGAAGAACTCGACCGTGAAACGATGGTCGACCAAATGGCGCGCATCGTATGCCGACAGGCCATAGTCCTGCTCGTAGCGCTTGGCGCGCTGGTCGGGCAGCTCGGGCAGCTTGGCGCGGACACGCTCGATGAACTCGTCGG
>JAZLCO010000090.1:0-11278 GCA_045614225.1 Eggerthellaceae bacterium
AGTCAGGGGCCAGGGCACCGACTCACTCATGATATACGGAGGAAATGAAACGATGATCGAAGGCTTGCAACCAGAGCAGATGCCGGCAGCGCTCGAAGCGCTGCTGTTCGTGACCGACGAGCCAGTGAGCGCCGTCGAGCTTGCGAAGATGATCGAGGCCGACGTGTTCGATGTCGAGAACGCGCTCATCGAGCTGGCAACGAAACTCGAAGACGAAGCGCGCGGCATCCAGCTGCGTGAAGTTGCGGGCGGATGGCGCCTGTACACGCATCCCGTGTTCCATGAGCTCGTAGAAAAGTACGTCCTGACGTGGGACACGCGCCGCATGTCCCAGGCCGCCCTCGAGGTGCTCGCCATCGTGGCGTACGGTCAGCCCATCACGCGTGCGCAGATTTCCGCCATACGCGGCGTCATGTCCGACACGCCGCTCAACACGCTCATCGACCGCGGTTACATCCGCGAAGCCGGCGCCGCTGACGCGCCGGGAAGCCCCATGCAGTATGCGACCACGCGCGTCTTCCTCGAGAAGTACGGCCTGCGCTCACCTGACGACTTGCCGCCACTCGAGGAGTTCGCTCCCGATGAGAAGACCGCTGCGCTTATTCGCGAGCGTCTCGGCGCGCCGGCTCAGGCACTCGAGGAATCCGTTCCCGATGTGCGCGACCTGCCAGAGCCCGAACGTCTTGCGGCAAATGCACGGGCGAGCTTGCTCGGTGTGGTGGACAAGATCGACTTCGATTCGCTGACGTTCGATACAGATGATGAGTGACGTTCCTTACGAAGAGCGGCCCGATGACGGGCGAGGTGGCAAGATCGTGCCCATGCGGCTTCAGAAGTTCCTCGCTCGGGCAGGTGTTGCCTCGCGCAGGTCTTCCGAAAACCTCATGACCGCCGGTCGTGTGACGGTCAACGGGGAAGTGGTGACCGAGCTCGGGACGAAAGTCGATCCGCTCGTCGACGTCGTAGCCGTCGATGGGAAAGTGGTTTCGCTATCCGATGGGTCCGTGACCATCATGCTCAACAAACCCGCGGGCGTCATCACGACGATGAAAGCCCAATCCGATAAGCCCATCGTGGCCGAGCTGGTTCCGCTGGACCGTTATCCGGGGCTCTATCCAATTGGGCGTCTCGATGCCGACACGACGGGGCTGTTGCTCTTCTCGACCGACGGAGAGCTCGGCAACCGTTTGCTGCATCCGAGCAGCCACGTTCCCAAAACGTATCGCGCTCGGCTCAAGGACATACCGAAGGCAAGCGAGCTCGATAAGCTCCGCGCAGGCATTCAGCTCCACGACGGCATGACGCAGCCCGCCGAGGTCGAGGTGGTCGACCGCAAACATCCGACTGTGCGCATCACGATTCACGAGGGGCGCTATCACCAGGTGAAGCGCATGTTCGATGCCATCGGCTATCCGGTCATGAAACTTCATCGTGAGCGCTTTGGAACGCTCGGGCTCGGTTCGCTGAAACAGGGCGAATGGCGCCAGCTCACCTCCCAGGAAATCGAGTCGCTCTCATCGTGAAAAGCCACGCGCCAGCGTCTGGTGTAGAATAGCCATGTACAGCCAAGCTGTTTGAGCGAAGGAGCGTATCATGGCTGCCACGGAGTCTCGCGTGATCAACCCGCTAGGCCGTCCGCTTGACGGATGCATAACCGTGCCGGGTGATAAGTCGATTTCGCATCGCGCCGTGCTGTTCTCGGCCATGGCCGAGGGCACGTCGCGCATCATGGGCATGCTCGATTCCGAAGACGTGCGCGCATCCATCGATGCGGTGCAAAAGCTTGGTGCCAAAGTGTCGCTCGAGAAGCAGCCTGACGGCAGCTTGTCCGGCGGTATTGAAGGATGGGGCGCAGCTGGCCCCAAGCAGCCGGACGGGCCCATCTATTGCGCCAATTCCGGCACGACTGCGCGCCTGCTCATGGGTGTGCTCGCGCCGTGGGACATCGAAGTGCGCATCGAGGGCGACGCATCGCTTTCCAGGCGCCCAATGAGGCGCATCACGGCACCGCTCATGATGATGGGCGTCGATTTCGAACCCGCAGGGGCTGAGACGCTTCCCATCACCGAGCGCGGCTGCAAGAACCTCAAGGCCATCACATACGAATCCCCGATGGCTTCCGCACAGCTCAAAACCGCCGTGCTGCTGGCAGGCATTTGCGCCAACGGCACGACGACCATCACCGAACCGTCGGTATCACGCAACCATACCGAGCTCATGCTGCCCGAGTACGGCGTGAAGACGACTGCCGGCGAGCTCACGGCATCGGTCACAGGGCCGAGCGCCATGCACTCCGCAGAGATTCGCATTCCTGGCGATCCGTCTGCTGCGGCATATCTGCTGTGTGCGGCTTGCCTGAAGCCTGGTAGCGCGGTTCAGGTTGAAAACGTCAGCCTGAACACCGCCCGCACCGGTTTCCTCATGACACTTGAGCGCATGGGTGCAGACGTAGCCATGCGTACGACGGGTTCCGCCGGCAAGGAGCCGGTCGGCATCATTTCAGCATGCTACACGGCGGGTCTACACGGTTGCGAAATCCCCGGCTACAAGATTGCAAGTCTTGTGGACGAGGTGCCGGTGCTTTCGCTCGTGGCCGCCCATGCGCGCGGTATCACAGTGTTCAGGAACGTCGCCGAGCTGCGCGCCAAGGAGTCCGACCGCTTGCAGGCCATCATCGAGACGCTCGACCAATTGGGCATCGATGCTTGGAACGAGGGCGACGACCTCTACGTCGAGGGTCAGCCAGGTTTCGAGGTGCCCGACGATATCGAGCTCGATGCGCATGGCGACCACCGTCTGGCCATGACATGGGCGCTGCTCGGCCTGATCGGCGACAAGCCCGTGAAGGTGAAGGGCTTCGACGAGACGGTTGGTGTCTCGTATCCCGACTTCCTCAAAGATTTTGAAAGGCTCGTGAAGTAAATGATCGTTGCAATCGACGGCCCCAGCGGGGCTGGCAAATCGTCAGTGTCGAAAGAGGTCGCGCGCAACCTCGGGTTCAATTGCCTTGATACCGGTGCGATGTACCGCGCCATCGCGTGGCAGGGCGTTCAGAACGGCGTTTCGCTCGAAGATGCCGATGCCATGGGTGAGATAGCGCGCACGTACGACATCGAGTTCCTACACGAAGAGGGCAATCCTCAAGCAATCGGCGTGCTCATCGGTGGGGTGGACGTCACGAAGGCTATTCGCACAGCCGAGATCGACCGTGCCGTATCGCCCGCGTCGTCGCACGTGCCCGTGCGCGAGGCGCTCGTGGCACAGCAGCAGCGCATCGGCCACGCAGGCAACTACGTCGTCGAAGGCCGTGACATCGGAACAGTCGTGTTTCCCGATGCCGAGGTCAAGGTGTTCCTCACCGCTTCCGACGAGGAGCGCGCACGTCGTCGCGTGGCGCAGAACCTCGAACGCGGCGTTGGTTTGACCGATTTCGACGAAGTGCTCACCGACATCATTCGGCGCGACAAGTACGACTCATCGCGTGCTGCTTCGCCCTTGAAGCCTGCCGAGGACGCTGTGCACATCGACTCGACGTCGTTCACGATGGACGAGGTCGTCGAACAGATCTGCGAGCTCGCCCGCAAGGCGATGTAGGTCGATTTGAGCTAATCATTTGGGAACAAGCTGATGGCTGAAGAGCAAAACGAGAAAAAGAAAGTGCCCAAGTACGAGCGGTTGTTTGACCTGCCATTCGGAGTAGACGAATACTCAACTGGCGAAAAGCGATTCAGCCGTGCTCCAGCGTATGTCATCGTCGGTGTGGTCGGTGGCATCTGCAAGGTGCTCTGGCGCTACAAGACCTACGACCGCGAGAAGCTCGACGCACTCGTTGAGAAATCGGGCGTTGTGGTGATCAGCAACCATACGTCATATCTCGACGTCGTCTTCATGTACCTGAGCATGTTCAGACATCATTGGCCGCGCTTCATCGCGCGCGATACGCTGTTCGAGAGCAATGCGCTGCTCGCATGGATCTTCGCGCACATCGGAGCTGTGCCCATCAAGCGCGATTCAGCCGACCGCACGGCTGTGAAGCGTGCAGCAAAGCAGCTTAAGAACGGCGAGGTCGTCAGCATCATGCCTGAAGGCACGCGTCGCGGGAAGGGCAATGTCGAGCCGCACGTGCACGGCGGGGCAGCGCTCATCGCCCGTATGGGGAAGGCTCCCATCTTGCCTCTGGCCGTGCGCAACGTCGACAAGATCAAGCGCAAGGGCGAACGCGTGCGCTTCCCGAAAGTGACCATCGTGTACGGTGATCCGGTCTATCTCGAGCAATTCGATTTCCTGCCGAAGGACGATCGCCTCGACGGGTGCGTGTGGTACGCATTGCGCGAGTGCTTCGCGCTGTTCTACGATTGCGATCCCGATGAGGTCGACATGGTCGCCCTGTTCCCCGAGGACAAGGATTTCACCGAGACGTTCGCCGAGCACGCGCTTGAGCCGGTTCAGGCAAAGGAAAGCTAAGCTCACGTTGGGGCAGGGCGCAGGCCCAACCATGTTTTCAATCCAGATTGTACGAGCTGTCTAGTAGAACTCGGGTTTGGGCGAGCGCGACAGCAAGGTTTCCGCAACGCTTGCGGGGTCAATGCCTTCCCAAACGAGGCTTCGAACCACGTCGGCGATGGGAAGCTCGACATCGAAGCGGTTCGACAACGTGGCAAGCGTCCGACACGCTTGCGCACCTTCCGCCACCATATGGTGAGCCTTCTCGTATTGCTCGACAGTCATTCCACCCGCGAGCGCTTCGCCGAACGAGCGGTTGCGCGAATGGCGTGACATGCATGTTGCGATGAGATCGCCTGTGCCCGCGAGGCCCATGCATGTGAGCTGGTTTCCACCTGCTGCAGCAACGAGCCGGCTCATCTCGGCTTGCCCTCGCGTCATGAGCATGGCAGCTGTGTTATCGCCGTAACCCAGCCCGTACGACACTCCAACCGCAATGGCGATTACGTTCTTGAACGCAGCGCACAGCTCGACGCCGAGCACGTCGTCGCTCGTGTAGATGCGAAACGTCCTGGATCCGAGCAGGTCTTGGAAAAACCGGGCTGTATCGGCAGATTCGCTGGCGACGACGGTTGCCGCGGGAATGCCGTGCACGATCTCCTCGGCGTGGTTAGGGCCTGAGAGCGCGGCAAGACGGCCGGGTTCGCCGATGACGTCCTCGAAGATTTGCACGGGGACCATGCCGGTTTCCCCTTCGACGCCTTTCGTGCAAATGACCACGGGAACACTCGGTGGTACGTCGGCTGCCTGCAGCAAATTGGCGGTCGAGCGCAGAAACTTCGAGGGAACGACCACCACGATTGCGTCAGCGCCGTCCACCACGCCCGGCAACGACGATGATGCGACAATCGATTCAGAGAGTTGAGCATCCTTCAGGTAATCGGGGTTGCGGTGTTGCTCGTTGATGCCGCAGGCCACGTCATCACGACGCGCCCACAAGCGCACAGCATGTTCGTTGCATGCTGCGACCTGCGCCAGCGCCGTACCCCACGAACCTGCTCCGATAACCGCTACGTTCACGTTGTCCTCCGCTTCGCGGTTTAACAGCACCGCAATCGGAACGAATTACTTCTTCTTGCCATCGCCCACGCGGCGTTCCTCGCCGGCGAGCAGACGTTTCAGGTTTCCGCGATGCGCCCAGAACACCGTCAGGCCGCCGATGGTGCAGAACAGCACAGCTGGCCAGTTGCCCCAGAACACCCACAGCGCGAGGAATGGGCACGCCAGCGCCGAGGCCATCGATCCCACGGAGACGTATTTCGTCAGCACGACGAGCACGCCGAAGATTGTCAGCTCGATCACTGAAGGGATGACGCCGAATGTCACGAACAAGCAGCCGATGGCAACCGCAATGCCTTTGCCGCCCTTGAACTTGAGCCAGGGCGTGAAGATGTGGCCCCATGTGCAGCCCCAGAAAGCGATAGCCGTTGCAATTTGTGTTTGAGTTGCATCGAGTCCGAAGAGCCCGGCAATCCACAGAGAGCAGAAACCTGACAACAGGCCTTTGCCGAAATCGAGCACGAACACGGCATAGCCGCCGACCTTGCCCATTGAGCGGATGGCGTTCGTCGTGCCGATGTTGCCCGAGCCCTCATTGCGCAGGTCCTTGCCGTAGAAGATCTTCGAGATGACAAGGCCCCATGGAATCGAGCCGAGCAGGAAAGCGACGATAAACGTTGCGATGAAAGCAATCACAACTTACACCCCTAATCCTTCTTCTTGAACTTGAAGCGAATGGGCGTGCCTTCGAGATCGAAGTGCTTGCGCATGCGGTTCTCGAGGAAGCGCTCGTAGTTGTCGGTGAGCAGGTCGGGCCTGTTCGCGAAGAATGTGAACACGGGCGGGCAGTTGCCGGTCTGCGTGACGTACTTCATGCGCAGCACGGCTTTGCCTTGCGAGACTGTATGGCCTTCTTCGCGGATTTCTGCCAACCAGGTGTTCAACTGGTTGGTCGGAATGGTCTTCGAATAGTTCTCGTAGGCCTTGTCGATGGCGCCCCAGATGCGATGCACGTTCTTGCCCGTGAGCGCCGAGATGGCGATGACGGGTGCGTAGCCGACGTAGGTCAGACGGTCTTCGATACGCTCGCGGATTTCGGCTTTGCGCTCGGGTCCGTCGACGATATCCCACTTATTGAGTACGATGACCATGGCGCAGCCGCGCTCCTGTGCGAACTTGGCGACGCGTTGATCTTGGTCGGTAAGACCCAGCGTGCCGTCGATGACCAGGATGGCGACATCCGCGCGGTCGATGGCGCGCATGGCGCGCACGAAACCGTAGTACTCGACGTCCTCATCGATCTGGCTTTTACGGCGCAAGCCTGCCGTGTCGATGATCGTGTAGCGTTTGCCCTCGTGGTCGACGGGCGTGTCGATGGCATCGCGCGTCGTGCCGGCGACATCAGATACGATCGAGCGCTCGTCTGCAGTCATCTGGTTGGTCAACGACGACTTGCCTGCATTCGGGCGGCCGATGATGGCCACGTTGATGCCGCTTTCCTCTGCGTCAGTCGCACGGTCGAGTGCGCCGGTTTCGCGCAGGTGTTTGACGACCTCGTCGAGCAGATCGCCTGTGCCATGGCCGTGCAGCGAGGAAATGGGCCAGGGGTCGCCGAGACCGAGCTGGTAGAACTCGTACATCTCGTCGTAGCGGTTCGGCGTGTCGAGCTTGTTGACGGCGAGCAAGACGGGTTTGTTGCTCTTGCGCAAGATGCGTGCGACTTCTTCGTCGTCGGCGTTGATGCCCGTGCGCGAGTCGACGAGGAAGATAATGACGTCGGCTTCGTGCGTGGCGGTGAAGGCTTGGTTGCGGATCGACGCTTGGAAGTCGTCGTCGCTTCCCATTTCGATGCCGCCTGTGTCGACGAGCGTGAAGTCCACGCCGTTCCAGTCAGCCGTGTGATACGAGCGGTCACGCGTGACGCCGCGCATTTCATGCACGATGGCGTCTTCGGCGCCGATGATGCGGTTAACGAATGTTGATTTGCCGACGTTCGGACGTCCGACGACGGCTACAAGTGGCAGTGCCATAGTTGTTCCTTATCGTGTTTGTTGCTGGCCAATAGGTTTTGGTTTGAGGAAGGAAGCTCGCCTACAGCAATTCGGCTAACCTAAGAAATGGTTAGTTTGTGCCTCACAAGCGGCTTCGCTTCCTTCCTCAAACCAAAACCCATTGGCTATTCTCGTTCCCAAGCCTCACAAGCGGCTGCGCCCCTTCCAGCGGACCTTCAGAGCGCTTCAATTCAACAACGTCGCTATCTCTTCGAAGTATTCAGCTGGTGAACAGGATACCATGTGCAGCGTTTGACCTGCAGCCTTCTCCATATCCTCAAGAGTCATGTCGTCGAGCGTGATGCCGTCGTCATTGAAGACAACGCGGGGAATCAGATACAGCTTGTCCGAGCTAGTGGCCGTTGTATCTGCGTTCAGCTTGATGGCGTTGGTCATGTCACGACCGACTAGCAGACCCGTAACATCGACGTTGCCACCGAAGAAATCGTTGCGCACGTAGAGTGGCTGGAAGACATCTGCAATACCTGAACGTTCGATGAGGGGCGTGAGGAACTCCGCCTGCGCATAACCGGCTATCATGTGCGCGACAATGCCATGCTCGCGAAGGGCTGCAGCGCATCGGCCGATTGCACCAGATTCCTCTGCTTCCTCCCAATCGTCGATGGTCGAGCGGATGATGCCGATGCCGTCTTCGAACAACGAGAAGTCGCCGTAATGCTCGGTCGCCGGCACATGGTCGAGCAGTTCGGTTCCCCAAGCGTTGCTGTAGAACTCGTCAGCGGCGAATACCCAGGGGGTGTTGCGCTCGGCAAGCGCACGCTGTTGCAGTGGCTCGATCAGCTCGAGTACGGCGCGTGCTGCTTCGGGCTCGTTGAAGCTATGCCCGAAACGCGATTGGTGGCAGGTGTAGCCCAACGGCACAATGCCGACGTTCAAGATGCCGGGCCGTTCATAGGCCCATTCGAGCGTCTCCTTCAACACTTCACCGTCGTTCGCATCGGGAACGAGCACGATCTGCGCGTGGAACTCGATTCCTGCTGCGAGCAGGCGATCGAGCACTTCGATGCCGTGTGCTGCGTGCTTGCCGATCATCCTTCGGCGCACGTCCTCGTTAATCACCTGCAGCGATACGCGCAGCGGTGAGATGTGTTGCTCGATGATGCGCGCTTCGTCGTCGGGCGTGATGTTGGTCAGCGTCACGAAGGTCCCCACGAGGAAGCTCAAGCGGAAGTCATCGTCGCGCAACGACAGCGACGGGCGCATGCCCTTCGGCAGCTGGTGCATGAAGCAGAACGTGCACGCATTGCGGCATTGCTTAACGCTGTCGAAGACCAAACCCTCGAACTCGAAGCCCCAATCTTCGCCCCATTCGCGCTCGAGCTCAACTTCTCCCACGTCGCCATCGGTGTCGATGTAAGAGACGGTGATGACATCGTCTGACGTGAGCCATCGCCAGTCGATTATGTCGCGGATGGGTGTGCCGTCGACAGCCGTCACGTAGCAACCCGGCGTGAAACCCGCATCATCTGCGGGTGATTCCGGAATCACATCCACGACGAGCGCGCGGCAGGTGAGGTCGCGGTCGAAATCTTTCGGAGGATACTGGCTCACAGCTTTTTCAGGAAATCGATGACGGCTTTGATTTGAGTTTCAGGGGTTGATGCGCCTGCCGTAACGCCGATAGTCGTGCAACCTTCGAACCATGTCGGGTCGATTTCGTCGACAGATTCGATGTGGTGCGTGCGCGGGCAGATGGCAGAGCAAATCTCGAAGAGCCTCGTCGTGTTCGACGAGTTGCGACCGCCGATGACGACGATCGCATCCACTTGGGATGCAAGTTCGGCGGCGGATTCCTGTCGAAGGCGTGTTGCCAAGCAGATGGTGCGTTTCACGATGGGCGTGATGCCTTGGCTTTGTATAGCGTCTACGACTGCATCGAGGTTCTCGCGCTTCTGCGTCGTCTGCACCACTACGCCGATTGGCGCGTGCAGATCGGTCGGCACAGCATCGGGGGAAGCCACGATATCGACTTTCGCCCCCTCGCGGAGTGCCCAAGCCTTGAGGCCTTCAACCTCGGGATGTCCCTCTTCGCCCACGACGATGACGCGGCATCCCTTCGCGGCGAGCTCAGCTGCTGCTTTCTGGGCGCGTGCAACATGTGGGCATGTGGCGTCGACAATGGGAAGCCCGCGCGCTTCGACTGCTGCGTACACCTCGGGTGTGACGCCGTGGCTGCGGATGATGATCGTGCCCTCGTCGACCTCGTCGGCCGATTCGGCGACATGCACGCCGAGCGACTCGAGATCGGCCACCACTCCAGGATTGTGGATGAGCGGACCGAGCGTGTAGGCCTTCGCGTGGTTCTTCGAAGCATCGATTGCCAAATCGAGCGCCCGTTGCACGCCGTAGCAAGCGCCTGCGTTCTCTGCGAGTACAACTTTCATGCAGTGGTCCTTCCTCGTTTTCCTAGGAAAGTGTAGCGCATGACGGCTCGCGCACGCCGCGCTTGCAGGCGAAAGCCGACAACTAGCTGTTTTTCTGCTCCATGGCGCGCAAGGCGCGGAAGATTTTCGCAATCTTGCCTGTGGCGTTGGGAAGATCGACCCGATGCGTCGGAATGAGGATGGGGATAGGGTTTCGTCTGATTGCTGTCCCGACCGAGCGATGCGCACCCGCTTTGCCGAGCGAGTTGGCCACGTCGGCCGCCGTGCATGACGTGCCGTAGGGCAGATAGCTCACCTCGGACCAAACTTCTTTCTGGAACGCGCTGCCAGCAGGGTCGAGCGGAATGTCGAACCACGTCCGTTTGCCTGCAAGATATTCCTGGATTTGCGTCGCAGCGCGGTTCGTGAGTTCGCTGGCTTGCTTCGTGCCTTCGAGCGGCTGAGCGTCGAACGTCACGTGCGTGATTCCGCGCCCGTTGGCGCAAATCGTGATGGGGCCGTGAACCGTGGAGTACGTGAAATACGTTGATTTCGACTGGGTCATGACAAGCCTTCTTCCCGCTTGCGCCCATTATACGTCTTGTGCGTTAGAATGACGGAAAGGCCGTAACCAAAATGGGACAGTCCTTTTTGGTTGATTGGCAAGGCTTAGGGGCAATGGGGCGAGTCCCCTTTTGAGAGTTATTTAGGTGGAAGGAACGGGGAAGACCATGTTTCAGCCAGTGAAAATCGCACCATCGATTTTGTCAGCGGATTTCATGAACTTGCAAGCCGATATCGAGATGATCGAAGAGGGTGGGGCAGGTTACGTGCATGTCGACGTCATGGACGGGCATTTCGTGCCGAACCTCACGATCGGCGTGCCGCATGTCAAGCAACTCAAGAAGATTGCCAACATCCCGCTCGACGTCCATCTCATGATTTCGAATCCGCTTGAGCAGCTGCCATGGTTCCTCGACGCCGGCGCCGATATGGTGACCGTGCATGCCGAGACGCTCGAAGGGCAGTGGCTCGACCGTGCAATCGACATGATTCACGATGCAGGCGCTCAGGCTTGTGTGGCGCTCAAGCCCAACACTCCGGTCGACGTCATTGCAAGCGTCATCGGCAAGCTCGATATGGTGCTCGTCATGTCGGTTGAGCCGGGCTTTTCGGGTCAGGGCTACATCGAGGGAAGCGAAGACAAGGTCGCGCAAGTCGTCGCGATGGCGCGCGAAGCCGGCCACGACCTGCTCATCGAGGTCGATGGCGGCATCGGCGTGAAGACGGTCGAACGCGTCTGCGCTGCAGGTGCTGATGTCATCGTGTGCGGCAACGCCG
>JAZLCO010000091.1:0-26167 GCA_045614225.1 Eggerthellaceae bacterium
AGCTCTTCCCTCGTATCCATCCTTCAGCTTGTCACCAAACTCCCTTTGCACGAACTCAGCCAGCTTGCCCTCCTTCGCCAGCTCAGCCGTGTCGGCCATCACGAAGTTAGCCTCAAACAAATCACCGTGCTCAGCCCTGAAACCGAGTATGAAGTTCGTCGCAATGCGATAGATGATTTCGGTCGGCGCAACGCCGAACATCTGGTTCGCAAAGATGTGCGCGAGCCTCTCGTCGTCGTCGGGGAACGCCTTACGCATCCCCTCGCTGTTGAACAGCCGCTTGACGATCTCGGAGATGAACAGGCCCGATTTCATGTACAAGTCGGCAAAAGTGTGCTCCGGGTCATCGAAACAGCCGGGATTCTCCTGCTCGAACAGGTCGACCATTTGCTTGACAACCTTCTTCGGCGTGTAGATCTGGTTCGTTTTCTGCGGCGGCACATAGTCGAAGATATCGCGCTTCTGCGACTCGTCGAAGTAGTCGGCGAGCTCGCCGCGAAGCCGCATGAACTCCTTGACGGAGTCGTCGAAGACCACCGGGTCGAACAGGTGCCCGTCGAAGTGCACCGTCTCGCCGTCCTCGCCGGGCACGTCGCCGCCGTCGCGCAAAAACCGGAACTGTTCCACCGTGATGCTCGTCACGTCCTTGAACACGTCCTCGGGTATCTTCGCATCGAAGTTCGCTAGCGTCGTGTCGTCGTCGCCATACGCCATGAGGAACGACGGTATCGTCCTCGAGAAACCGCGCAGGTGGTCGCGGATGCCGTCCTCGATGGACTTCTTCTTGGCTTCCTTCTGCGCCGTCTGCACCGTCTTGACGATGTCGGACCCGGCACCTTGTATGAGCTCGGACTTGGAATCCGCCAGGTCCTGCTTCAGCTGTTCCATGGCGGCGTGCTTCTGCTCCTCGAAAGACGCCCAGGCGGCGTCTTCCTCGTCGTCGGTCTGGGCGGCCGCCACGGCCTTGTCGCGTTCCAGTTCCAGCTTGGTGCGCTGGATCTTGTAGTCCTCAATCTTGCGGTTCACGGCTATCTGCGCATCGGCTGCAATCTTGCGCTCCACCTGCTTCTTCTGGGACGGCTTCAGCTCGTCGCCGAAACTCTCCTTGGCAGCCTCCACGAGGGGTTTCGCCACCGTGTCCGTGAACTGCTTGGCCAGCGCCTCGAGCGCCTCGTCCTCCTCGTCGACGGTGCCCTCTGCCTCGACGATTGACTCGATGACGCCGTCGAGCTCCTCGGCGATCTCGCAGTAGACCTTCTCCCCGAACAGGTCGGCCGCCGTGCCGATGGCAATCTCGTCAGAGATTATGACATTGCCCTCGTCATCGAGCGAGAGCTCGTCGGCCGTGCCCTCGTCGATGGGGATCGGAACGGGCTCCTTCTCCTTGAACTCGGGCAGACTGGCGATCAGGTCGACCACTTCGGAAGGCGCCCGGAATATGTTCGAGATGTTCTGGAACAGGAAGTCGCACATGAACCCGCGCCGCACGACCTCCACCGAGCGGATCTTGCGCGGTATGCTCAAGACCTTCTCTGCGTCCAATTCCATCATCTCGCCGTTCTCGTCCTCGCCTAAAACGGGGAAGAAGTTGAGCAGGGTGAGGACGCGCTTCTTGCGGGCGTCCATGTCCCCGCCGCCGCCCGACGTGTCCGAGTACAGATCGTTGGCGAACTGCTCGAAGATGGTCAGGGTCCGTGCCGGATCGAAGTCGAATACGTAGGCGTTTTCCTTGCGCAGGTACTCGCCGCCCTCCTCGAACAGGCACGGGTTCTGTGCCCGGAACGCCGCCTGCATGTACAGAGATGGCGACTGCATGTTCGACAGCATCAGCACGCCAGTCCACTCCGGGATCGTCACGCCTGTCGTGAGCTGTCCCACCGACAGTGTTATCGTCTTGTCGTGGGCCGCGATGGCCGCGCGCACCTTGTCGAAGGACTTGGCCGTCTCGGCCTCGTCGTCGAGCTTGCCGTCGCCTGCAGCCAGCACCACCTCGTACTCCGAGAAAACCGGGTGCGCCTGCAGTTTCTTCGCCAGAGCCTTGGCAGAGGCCACGCGGTTGAGCATCCAGAACGTATGCTTCAGCTCGTCGCGCAGCTCGGGTGTGGAGAACGGGAACTTCGTCTGCGTGGTCAACGCGTCCAGGAACCGGTCAACGTCGTCGCTGTGCACGAAGTGACCGCGGTCGTTGGTGGCGAAGAACTCGTTCAGGTCGAACGCGTAGTCCGTCTCCACGCCGTTGATCATCGTGCCCGCCTCGACGTCGGCCAGCACGATCTCGCTCATCTGGTACGTGAACAGGTTCAGCCTCGGCAGGTCGGCATATGGGTTGTCGACCTCCGGGTCTTCCCACGCCTCCTTGGCCGCCTGCTCGTCGGCGTACGTCCAGTTGAAGATGGCATCTTCGGGAAACTTCTCGTTGGCGATGGCCTTGAACGGCGTGCCGGACAGGTGCAGGGTGAACTTGCGGTCGATGTGGTCGAAGGCCACGTCTGTCTTGAGGGTGTCGACGCCCTCGTGCGCCTCGTCGATGATGAGCACGTCCCAACCCGTGTTGATCTTCGCGATGTGCTTGAGCTTGTCGTACTTGCCGCCGAAGTCGATGGCGCCCTTCAGGTCCTGCAGGCTCACGAACTCGATTAAGTTGCGGCTGCGGCCCTCCTCCTTGTCGATGAACAGGCGGTCCATGTACTGCTTGTGCGAGACCACGTGGGGCTTGCCCGCGAGCGCCGGCGTGTCCGAGACGAAGTAGTAGCCCGACTCGCTCCCGAGGAACTTGACGTAGTCGTCGTACCACGAGTTGGCGATGGCGGGCCGGTTCGTCACGATGAGCACGGTCTTGGCGCCGAGGCGCCTGAGCAGGTCATAGGCAGAGAGCGTCTTGCCGAAGCGGGGCTTGGCGTTCCAGAGGAACTCGCCGCGCTCGTGCAGGTCGCGGTAGTCGGCCGTCTGTTCCACGGCACGTTCCTGCTCGTCGCGCAGCACGTAGTCCTGCGCGGGCAACGTGTCGATGATGCCGCGGTTGGCCCTGAAGGCGAAGAAATGCACCTTGCCGTCGGGGTCGTCGACGTGGAACCACTCCGTGCCCGCCTCGCGGTCGATGCCGAGCATCTCGAGGTAGGCGTGGAAGTCGTGGTCCTTGAACGCGCCGCCGCCCTCGAACACGGCGTTGCCCTGCCACTCGATGTGCGGGGTGACGCCGGCCGTGTGCGTCTGCTCCCAGACGCGTTTCTCGACGTCGCGCTCGGTGTAGCCGATCTTCGTCCAACCGGCGAACTTAGGCATGTCCAGCGTCGACCACGAGTAGATCTGGGGCACGGCCTTCGTCGACGTCTTCACATGGCCGGTGATGTCGGAGAACGCCATGATTACGCCTCCTTCAGATAGACAACATGGGATTCGATGAAGTCGATTTCGTCTTGGTCGAGCCCATATTTCGCGTAAAGCTGCTGATCGATTTCGGCAATGGACTTGGACCAGTCAATATCAGAATCTGAAGCAAAGTTTTGAAGAGGAATATTGCGCCACTTCTCGGCGCTATTATCCTGAGTAATCTTCAACGTTCCCAACATTGCCCTTGCAAATTTGGACCTGATATATTTCATCAGAGCAGCAGCCTCTTCCTCTGAATCGAAATTTCCTATTGATAGGAAGGACTGCGTACTTCCAACATGCGGTTCGCCCATTGCTGGTAAGCTAATCAACCTTGCAGCGTTCTCTCCCAGCGTCCCCGATGCACCATTAGCCTTCGGTATGAATATCTTGTATTTCTCGATATTTCCCGAGTCGATAATGAACTTTCGCTTCACCCACCATAAAGCTCGCTTATTGTCATAGCGCCCATACAGCTGAATATAATCATCGCCATCAGTAGGCATCTCCTGTGTGAATATCGGCATTTTCCCAAATGCATTTGTATCAATCTGGCTGTGTTTACCGTCAGATTTGACGTACTGCTTATAATCAGGATGCTCTTCGTAGATATTAGCTAAGTTATATTTACTGCTAGTAAACACAATCTTACCAAGCGAAATGAAGCTACCACAATGAAGAACCTTGGCGAGAGCGCTACGCAATTCATTGAACGGCACGAATACACCAATAGATCCAAATTCTTCCTGTTGATCATGGAGCGATATTGCCACACCGCCCATCAATTCAATTCCAGGAAACACATCCTTGCCATCCGCATAATAGGCCAACACCTTGAAATGAGGATCGTCGAGCATTTTCTTGTTCCATGGCTTATGCGTCTGACCTGCATTGAACAAGAAGCGACCAGGTGTTACCAGTTCAACTTTCTCGCCGACCTCATATGCCGCATCCATGAACTTATCGTAAACGGGCAGCGTCCTTCCATTCTGGTCAGCCTGGTACGGCGGATTCCCGATTACCCCGAAGAACTTCTTCATCCCAGCCACCTTATCCTTTCAGCGATTCCCATGTCTGCGGCGCCCTCGCGCGCCAGTCGTACACCATGCACGGCACCGCGAACAGCGTCGGCTGTTCGGGCTCGCCGTCGTCTTCCTCGGGCTCGTCCAGGAACCCCTCCAAGTCGAACATGCTCATCTGCGGGTCCTCCTCCTCGGGCACGTCCCACTCGCTCGGCACGCATCCCCGCAGGCCGTCCATCTGCCACAGGTTCCACGACACGATGCGCGCCACCAGCCTCGCCTCGTCCGGGCTGAGCTGTTCGTCCCAGGCGTCCTCCTTGTAGGCCGACACCGTGTTCAGCACGTTGATGCGGGCGATCAGCAGGTTGTCGCCCTGGTACTCGTAGCCGTAGGACGCCTCCACGGCGCGCACGGCCCACTTCCACCACGTCTCGTAGTCGACCCTCGCGAACAGGTTCACGACGCGCAGCTTGCGGTCCAAAAAGCCGATGCGCTCGCTCGTGGGCACGAACTCGCCGGTGGTCGCGTCGTACGGGGAGCAGATGAACGGCGCCTCACCACAGGTGATCTCGAGCAACCGGTTGTCGACGTAGTCCTTCCAGCGCCCGTCGACGGCCAGCGACTTCATCCGCATCTCGGTGAGCCCCGCCTCTGCGCCGTCGACGAACCCAGAGGGCTCGCCGCCGAAGAACGCATCGTCGAGGCAGTCGACCATCTGCTTGCACAGCCACGACGGCGTGAATACCTCGGCCTTCTCCTTGGTACGCCACGCCTGCTGGTCGATGGACTTGACCACGCGCGGCTCGATGACGCGGCGGTCGGATATCTTGGCCGGCGTGATCTCGTCGTAGGGTTCGTAGCCCGCGCCGAGGTTGATGTACTCGCGGTCGGCCCAGATGATGTTCTTCCGGGTCGTCCGGTCGACGAGTAGCGTCTCGAGCACGTCCAGGCCATAGCGCCTGCGCACGCGCGCGACGAGGTCGATATCCGCTATGTTGATAGCCTGCGTCGCCATTTTTTAATCCCTTTTGCTAAGTTCTTGAATCATGCAGTTCCTCACAAATGCACTCAAGCTCATTCCGCGCAACGCGGCGACTTCTTTTGCCGATTCGTGCAAGTTTCCGGGAATTCTCAACGTGATGGTCGTTGATTCTCCGTCCACCAAATATTCCTGGATTTCTCGCTTGGTGACATTCTTCTCAACTAGCTCTGCATACTTCATCGCATGCTCCAGACCTCGTGGATGTAATACAAATTAAAGTATATCATCGTTAACTAAAACAGCATGACTAGCCCGTTCTGTTAGCGCTTGCGACAGATGCTCCGTGAGAGGTATCAAGCTCCGAAACCACATGACATACCAAGAGAGCTTCTGCGGCTCTCTGTTTGGATTGGCGAAAACGACAAGCTTATTCGACCGCTCGAAGCCGACCTTTGCCATCCTCCTCGAGATAGCCCTCCTCTTTCATGCGCTTCAAAGCTTTCCCCATCACCTTTGAAATCTTGTTGCCGACTCTCTTATAACCAAGCTTGTTGGCAGTAAGCGAAATTGCAAGGTCCTTCGAAATGATGTACGCATGCCCGATGGTGTATAACAGAGCAGCACGTAATTCTTCGTAACTGATTTCGAAAATCCCCCGGACATTTTCATCGCTCGTGCGGAAAATAGCATAAGTTTCGGGGTCCTGATCTACCCGCCAAAGATACTCATCGCCATTGAATTCAGTTTTGGCACAGGAAGTCCACTTCAACGCATAGGCTATTTCGTACTGCACATTGACACCGCTTCTAGCAATACCAAAGCTCGCCCTCACCTTGTTTGTGAGATAGGCGGTCTGCACCGGTGCTTCTACGGCTAGTACTTGGCTAATTCTCTTCCTGATAAAACTATCAGTATCGCTACTCAGGAACTCATCAACTGGAATCGGCGTATAGGGAAGCTTTGCCTCCTCGTAGGCCATCGATTTGATGTCATCAACCGTTAGTCGCTTCTTGCCCTGACCATCGCTTTCGGCATCTGCCTCTGCAGCGTCGCCATCACTAGCATCTTGATTTGAGAACCAGTCGAAATCCTCGGATTCTGATTCATCAGGATCGATATCCCAACCATAAACCTCGCTCACCGATTCATCTGATTCGACTTTGTTCGAATTGTCTTCAGCATGACTGTAGCCACTGTCACGTTGAGCGCTTGTCAAAAACTCATCCAGTGCTTCCTGTGGAGAGCATCCCCATCTAACTTCTTCGTTCTTGCTCGGTTTTTCAGACTCTTCATCCACAACAGGTTCTTCAGCAACCTCATCAAGCAGTTCTTCAATAGCTGTTTGCTCGCCTGTCACGGGCTCAGTCTGCATAACTGAAAGTTGTGCGTTGCTCCTTCTCGAGCTCGTAAGGCAGCTTTCCAAGAAGGCCAGTAACCCTTCGATTACGTGCTCCTTACGGGACCACCAATCCATCGCCCAGACATTCGTGATTCTCCACCCGAGAGCTTCTAGCATTTTTGCCCGCGAAACTTCCCTATCGCGTGTCGTTTTCGCACGGCCATATGAGCTGCCATCGAGAAGAATACCTACCAGATACTTATCCTTGTCGGTTGGGTCAACAACTGCAACATCAACTTTGTATGACGACCCACCAACATTTCGAACGGTTTTATAACCATATCCAGCCAAGGCTTCGCTGATCTTATCTGCAATCGAATCCTGGCCTCCATCAACGACGAAAGCTACTTGTTCCTCTCCTGTATGTGACACATTTCCTTGTCGGGCAAATATGAGGAAGTTTCTTAAAGCACGAACACCTTTCGAGTTGATTCGAGATTCGTCGATTTGGAAAGGATCGAGCACCGAGAAGACTTTCATCTCCTCTCTTGCTCGCGTAATGGCAACATTGAGCCTTCTCCAACCGCCTTCATTATTGAGCGGCCCGAAACGCATGAGCGTCCTTCCCGTTTTGTCAGGTCCATACGTTACGGAAAGCAAAATGACATCACGTTCGTCGCCCTGAACGTTTTCGAGGTTTTTGACAAACAGAGGCTCTTCTCCGTCATTTGCCCATTTTTCGAGTTTCGGGTTCGAGTAATAAGCTTTTTCAAGCAGCTCTTCTACAAGGTTTTGCTGCTTCACATTGAACGTGATGATGCCCAGCGACTTCTTGCTTTCATCATTCGACTTGAAACGACGTTGCACTTCCTTGACAATCGCACGAGCCTCCACAGAGCAAACGCCATTTCCTTCGTAGAAACCTTCAACCGGAACAAACGATACATGCGACACTGCATCATCTGCAGACGGGAACGTGCACAACTTGCTTTCATAGAACGCCGAGTTCGAGAACGCAATGAGGCTCTCATGCATGCTTCGATAGTGCCATTGCAGATAAGTCTCGGGCATGCTTATTGCCAGGCAGTCTTCCAGAATCGATTCGAGATCTTCGTCTTCCGTTGGGTCGTCACTCATAATGTTCGACTCGAAGAACGTCGTTGGGGGCATTTGCTTGGGGTCTCCAACAATAATGGCGTCTTTGCCCCTCGCAAGCGCTCCGACAGCCATCGCGGTTCGAAGCTGGGAAGCCTCGTCGAATATCACGAGATCGAACGAAATCTTATCGAGTTCAAGATACTGAGCCACGGACAAAGGACTCATGAGCATGCAAGGACAGAGCGATTGAACCAAGTCGGGGATCTCCCTGAAAAGCTTTCGGATTGTGGTGCCGCGTCCTCGGCTTCGCATTGCCTTCTTCAACTTCGAAGCATCGGATCCGCTTCTCGCTCGTTCAACAAGGTTCGGAGCTCGTTTTGCGAGACGCTTTCGAAGCTCGGCGCCTGCCTCTTGACGTAAGCGCTCATCAGCTGCCCGATAATTCTTGATATCGTTTTCAAAAACAGTCCCTGTGAACGCATTCATTTTGTTGGTGTCACCGATTGCAACCTGGACCAGCATCCGATAGAAGGATTTTCTGAAAACGCTCGGAACTTCACTAGGATTGTCATACGTATCGAAAACAGTCACGAGCCCATCTAGATTGAGCTTGAGCGCTTGGTCTTTGACATGGAGCCACGTCATCCACTCTTGTGTTCTATCGAGATTATCGACAACCCGCTTCATTTCGACAGATTTGTCCCGTGACCAGAAAACAGCTGATTGATCGATCGCGACGGCGCTGTCGAGCAACGACGGATATTCGTCGGGGCCAAAATACCGCTCGACGTCGCGCAGGGCTTCTGAAAGCTCAGCGATGACTGCAGCGCGTATCACACATGCCAATTGGCTGATTTCATCGAGTTTGTCTGCAAGATTCTGCGCAGAATGGTTCAGCAAGCTACTCCTGTGCTTGCCTGCGTTGATCATGCTTGTTTTTGCATCGTGAATCGTTTTAACTCGCTGGGCTTTAATGCGGTCGAACTCATCGACGCACTGCTGCAATTTCGCCGCGTAATCAGACTCGTTTGCCAGTTGCTTTGTAAGACGCTTGAGCTCGATAGTCCAATGCGGTGTTTTGCTAATCCCAGACAAGGATTCTTTCCATGAAGCACATGCTTTATCGTACGAGTCTCTGACCACTTTCCAATCGATTTCATTTAATCTCGCCATGGGAATGAACAGCTCACGATAAGGGGCGATCTTGTTCTCAAAATCATTTCGATGTGCCCGGACATCACGCAAGAGTGCAAAAGCAGAAGCGTAATGCTCCTCGGAAACAGGCGTACGCGCATAACTGTTCAGCTTGTCGGCAAACGCCCGCTTGGCCTTTCCTCTCTTGAACAGACTCGTATTTTGCGCTGCGTTCCATTCGGCAACGAGGGCATCCGGATCGAGATCAAAATATGTTTCGAGCCATTCTGCCGACGCTTCTTCCTCAACAGAACTCAAGGCATCGCGCTCTTCAAGTACGAAACCCACAGTTTTGAGGCAGTTTCCCAAATCATCGCAGTTCAACCATGTGCGCGGAACATCTTTTAATGGAGAAAGCGCTTTTGCGAGAATGCGCATTTTTTCAAACGACGCTTCATCAAGACCCATCTCGTACCCATTAGGTTGATATTTGTCGTCGAATGCAGCAATCGCCTCTCGCGATGACTTCTTGAGCTGAGATAAAGAATCTAGATACCATTTGCCGTCTTTTGTTTTCGCTGCAGCTGAACCATTGAACGAAGCCTCTATCTTTTCCGCCTCGTCAATACAGTTTTCAAGGTGACCGATAGCGGTATCGTGATCATCATCAAATTTGGGAAGCGAATCTGTTGCAAAATCATCTGGTAGGTCGCTCGCCTCGTTGAAAACACCTGATAATTCAACAACGCGCTCTGCCGCTTTGACAAAGCTTTCAATTGTGACTACATCCGCAATAGCGCTAGCACTCTCAAAGGCGCCAGCTCGACTAGCCTGATCGCGAAGAGACACAAGACCCGCCTGTAGCTCTTCCCTCTCCTTCGCACTTGACGGATTGCTATTGAACGTCTGACTATCAGGTAGTATCGACATCTCTTCTATGGCGTCGAGCGCGTGACTGGCGCGATTAACCAAACCAGGCAACACGTGCTCAACATCGAAGCTACTTACAGCATTCTTGATCATTCGAAGTGGATGCTCGCTTGGCTTTCCTGTATCAGCAACGGAAACCGCCAATGCCCCAGCAAGAGCTATACGCTCGTCAACCTCGGATTGGCTGGACAGCCCCATGATCATCTCAGGGTCTATTTCAACGAAGCCTTTCGCATCTTCGTCCTCGGCATATCGGTTGATGAGTTCTCGCAACGTAAAGCCGCATTTCTGCACCCTATGCAGCTCTTCGGCGTATTCGTCAAGCTTCTTCCCTTCGATTTCAACCCGCTTTCGGGCATTCTCGAAACCGCTTTTCGTTTCTTTCGCACCTGCGTCTGACGCTCGTTGAAGCTGGTCGAGCATGTGCGATTTTGTCGCTTTATTCGAATGCAGCTCCAGACAGTAGGAATCAATTCCAAGATTCTCTAGCCTGTTGTAAACGACGTTCAGAGCAGCTGCTTTTTCTGCCACGAACAAAACGCGCTTATTGTGAGCCAGGGCATTCGCGATGATGCCGGTAATCGTCTGAGACTTTCCGGTACCCGGAGGCCCATGAAGGACAAAGCTTTTCCCCTGAATAGATTCTTTGATTGCAAACAGCTGAGAAGCGTCTGCTTCGACTGGAAGGATAGTATCCTCAACCTCGACGACTTCCCCCATCTCCATTGGCTCGGCTTTCCAAGCCAGCTTCCCTTCGAGCAAGCTTGCAACCACTTTGTTGTGGGAAAGCTTATCGGCATTGTCGCGAATGTCCTTCCACATTACGAATCGCGAAAAGGAGAACAAGCCAAGGCAAGCAGTTTCGACAACGTCCCAATCCTTAAAGCTTTGGAGGGCTCGTTTGAAACTCTTGAGAATCCTATCGATATCGATGCCATATTCATCTTCAGGTAACGGATCAAGACCCGTTATCTCAACTTTATAATCGCGACGGAGCATCTCAAGAAGTGTGATGTTGATGAGAGTCTCTTCGTCACGTGCCGACACGTAGAACGAAGATTTCACCGTCTGGCGTGACAAATCAACAGGCACCATGATTAATGGTGCATAGCGATAAACCTTGTCTTGCGGCCGTTTCCACTTAAGAGCACCCAAGGCAAGATACAAAGTATTTGAACCCGTTTCAGCAATCGAAGATTTCGCTTGCTTTGAAAGGAAGTTCATTCGCTTTTCGAGTTCGTTTTCGGTCAGAAAAGTGCGCAACCTCTTTTTTGCGAACTCGTCTTTCAGCAAATTGGGATCCCACTCTGTTTCTAGAGCAACATCGAATGTGAGCTTTTCCCAAGATCCAAGCTTATCTGGCTTTGGCTGCAACATGAGCGCCTTGCCATCAGCCAGCACATCTTCCATGGCGCCAACACCCAAATTCGGAATTGGGGTGATACGGTTACCCAATCGCATGCTCAGCAAGGTGTTTCTGACCGTCAAATCAAGCAGGTTATTTTCCCAAACAGCAATCTTTCCCGATTGAGCTTTAGTAGCTTTTTCAGTCTCGAACATGGAAACATCCCCCGTAAGCAAAAGTACCTCGTTCAGCTTGACCTCTTAAAGAAGTCAAATGTTAGTCATTTTACTCATCTTTTATACTATTTTACCAAGATTGGAAACAATACGATCGAGACTCAACGATGATGCAAACATCGCGAGCTCGACAGTCATAACTGTTCCTATCTTGGGTCTTTTACTTCCTTATCATAGCCGTCTTGCTGCTCAATTTCACTTTATATTCTCCAGGCATTTCCCAAACACCTTCCCCACCCGCTCGCGATACTCGCGCCACGCCTCAGTGTGCCCCAAATCTTCCTGCAACACATCGGCGATCGTCGAGTAGTACCAAGCGTGCTCGGCCGGGTCCTTCTGGTTGAAGCGCTGCCACACTTCATCACCCAATTCCTCGAAGTCGCGCTGGATGGAGCGGATGTTGGACAACTTGTCTCCCAAACACACCATCTTCACGCCGATGTCGTCGGCATTTCTCACGTGCTCGATGCCTTCGAGCTTGCGAACCTTCCACGTCTGCGCAGGCGGCAGCCCCTCGCGCTTGTCCTCCGACTCGCCCGCTACGATGGAGGCCACGCGACTTCCGAACTTTTCTTCCAGTTCTTCGACCGTCGCGCCAGCATCCTCAACCACGTCGTGCAGCACTGCAGCCGCGAGCACCTCCACGTCATCGGTGAAGCTCGCGCAAATGGCAGCCGCCTCCATCGGATGCACGATGTATGGCAGCTTCGAGCCCTTGCGGAACTTGCCAGCGTGTTTCTGTGCAGCAAATTCCACGGCATCTTCGAGCAGGTTGTCTTTCGGCATTGGTAACTCCTTCCATCATCGCTTCTAGCCATCTGAGAGACGCATCATTCCCCCAACTCGAAGTACCGCTCCCACAGCTTGGTCACGTCCCTTCCGAGCGCTTGCCCAATCAAGATGGCAATCAAAACGGCATCACGTTTATCGTTCTCCTCACCGTACTGCTTCTTACTGCGATTCACCGTAGCGCGGTAGATGGCATATCCCCCGCGATTCTCAGGGTTTTCGGATCGTTTGACATACGCGCGATAGATGCAGAACCCCGTCCAGCTCCGATAGAAGCAGAACGCCTCGCCGTCGAAGCACATGAACCAGTGGTCTTCCATCGCCTCGGGGATGTGCCCCCAAGCAAGCGTTTCGAAATCGTCGTTGGACAGCTCTATGTCCAAGTCGAAATGCGACCGGGTGCGTGGCATCCGATGGGTTTCCCAGTCGCTCTTTATTGCCCGACGCTTTTCCCGCTCGGGCTTGTCAGTTCCGAGCAATACATCGTTCATGTTTCCGAATCCAAGCTTCCATATCGCAATTGCTTGATTCTCATCCATGCCCTCACCTCCATCGTGCTCCAAGCTGCAGAGCGCCATCATCTACAGATAGTGGGTTTCAGCGTTGTCGCCTTCCCAGCACTTAGGAAAGTACCAGACGCCCGGTGCCAATAGGTCAACCACCAGGAGACATATGGACGGCTTAGCGCCTTTCGCGCATCAGCTAGTTAGTCACCCATGCGAGAAAGCACACGCAGGTGGCCTCGCCGAAGAACGTGAAATTTCGTGACTCCACCATGACCGCGCTGGCAATGGGCTATCCTAGCAAAACTGCCTACACATCTTCAGAAGTTATCGCCCATATGGCAATACGGCGATATCATTTACGACCCGATAAACGATCTCTTTTTTCCAGCCATTCTTTCAAGAAGGTATTATTCTCAGGTGTGACTTTCTTCTCAGGCACGGCTTTCTTTTCCTCTTCTTCGCGCAGTCTGCTGATGAGCAATCCTTCGATCATTTCAACAATCTCCTGCACCTGATCATCTGAAACGGGAGTTTTCAGTGCATAGGATTGACGTTCCAATAGTAGATGGCCGAACATGCCCGACAGCTCAACATCATCAACCAGAACCGGCAAAACGAGGCCTTGTTGATTAAATGCAGTTTGCAATTCCCTGCGCACCCAAGGCGATTCCAGAGCCTTCTCAGAAACAATGGCGACGATGCAGCCGATGTTCGATGCCTCTCTTATCATGTCTGGGATTACTTCGGTGTAATCATCTCCGCGTTTGATGTCCAAGCCACCCGCAAACACCTTGAGGTCGCGTTCCTTACAAGCATCGTAGATACACTTCACGATCTCCTCATCAGCTGAGGAATACGAGAAGAACACCCGCATACTGTTAGTGAGCCTCTCAAGAAGGCTCGATATTGCCAATGGATCGTCGAGCGAGACGGTGACCAGCTTCCTCGGATCTTTCGACTTGATATAGTCGACCTCAGTCTTCACCCATGTGGACTTCCTCGCGTTTTCGCTGTCAACAAGCAGGAACCATTGGCGTGCGTCGATCTCCCTCTTTATCAGGTCGAGTACTTCGTCGTCATCGGTGAGGCAGCGCAGGTAGAAGCAGATGGGTTCGAATCCCTTGTCCTCGAGCTCATTCCGTATCGGCCGAATCCCTCGAATATCCTTGTGGGCGTGCGAAATAAAGATGAACCCACCTTCCGACTGCATGGCAACGTTGTCTTCCATATGGTTCTAACCTCGCGTACCTAAAGATGGTCTTCGCTCATTCTGGCATCACTGTTTGAGTCGCGTCTTATGCCCTTCATTCTCTCATGAAACTAGTCAGAATAATGAAGCCAATTAGCGCCAAGAGTGCTCGGCAGGGTCCTTCTGGCATAACGGCCGTTGTCGACGTGCACTGACCATTTGATCATTGCCAACCGTCAACAACCGATCCTCACTTACCTGAGCAAGCTGGAGACGCCCATGGCGCCTCCAGCGGCCACATGCTGCAGCCCTACATCCAAGGCGTAGCGGAAACCTCGAACGTTGCCGCCGTGTCGGGAACGCCAAACGCCGTGATCTCGAATGGAGTCGGAACCCCAACCGAGAGCTCCGACATCAGGTACGTCGTGTAGCCGTAGATGATGGCGCCGGACTCGTCGCGCACAATGAGGGTGATGGCCGGCTTGGTCGCCTCCTTGTCCTCCTTGTTCAGCGTTATCTCGCCCGTGTAGGAGCTCATACCGTAGTTCGAGCCGTTAGCGCTCAGGTTCTCCAGCGTATAAAGCCCCTCACGCTTGGCATCGGTCTTCTTCCAGTTCTTGCTGTCGACCTTCGCCGTGAACTCGACCACGTCGGGAGCTGTCCCGTTCCCCGCCTGGGTGCCGTACATGATGGACTCGCCGGGATAGATCTTCATCAGCACCTGGTCGTTCGAGAAGACGACCTTGCCATCCGCCGACTTGCCCGTGATCTGCACGGTTGGGAACAGCGCGCCGAAACTCTCATTCGGGTTGGTGAGCTTGAAGCCGTACATGACATAGCCCTGGTCGGTCACCGTGTAGCCCGACTCCTCGATGACGAGCGGTTGCGGCTCCGAGCTCTGCGCCGCCGCGCTCGCAGATGCCGATCCGGACGCCGCCTGCCCCGACTGGCCTGTCTGGCTCGACTGACCGCACCCCGCTATGCCGAATGCGACCACGATTGCCATTGCCAATACCAACAGTTGCCGTTTCATGCGATCTCCTTTCACTTTCTCTTCGATTCCTGATTGAGTGAAAGGACCGCATCATGCTTTCCCACGCGCGGCACACCTATCGCAGACCACCTGCATGACAACAATCTGCAATGGCTGAAGAAAGCATCGCGCATCAGCAGAGCAACGGGGTGCCCTACCCGCTTTCATGATTGCCACCCTTCACCCTTCCCACAATTCCCTCTCGGTGGGACGTGCATATTGTGAACTGGATGAAGGGTTTTATGTGTTCTGTATTTGGGACAAGACGACGCGTTTCACATTGTCGCTCAACGAGTTGCACTGCACGTGCGTACAACCACTCGATATCGCTGCCCTTATCTGCAGCGCCGATCTCCCAACGCAGCCAACTGTGCACGAAGGAGGTTCCTTGTCCCGTTTGTTGTACGCGGAACGCATCCCCCATTCCCTACCATGACGCGTGACTGAAAGCAGAGGACTAGCAGACGGGAGAGGATCATGTTCAAACCTTCCAGGCAGATCAGCGCGTTTTACATCGCAGGTTTCCAGCATCACGAAGGGCTCTTCGCACTCGACGAGCTCAAACCGGGCAAGAAGCTGAAGATGGTGCCCGAACCCGACAACCCCCACGACCCCAACGCAATCAAGCTGTGCTACAAGAAGAGGAAACTGGGCTACGTTCCCCACGGCAAGAACGAGCAGCTCGCCCTCATGGCGTTCTACGGCCACAAGGGCGTCTTCGAGGCGCGCGTCCAGAAGGTCGACCCCGAAGCCGAGCCCTGGAACCAAGTGCGCGTGGGCATCTACGTGAAGGACGCGCGATAGGGCTCGATGAGCTCGACCATCTTGTGAGTGCTTCCTAAACCCCCAGCTCATCTCCATGTAAAAGCCTTTTGACAGGACGTTTCTGCGCCATGGCGCCCGATGTCAAAGCCTTTTGGTGGTATCGTTTTGCATTGCATGGCAGCATCGTCTTGCAAGGACGCAGCAAAAGGAGCGCAGTGGAGATCGGCAACCGCATACGGGAGGAACGTGAGAGGCTGGGGCTGTCCCAAGAGGACCTCGCCCAGCGGATCTTCGTCTCGCGCCAGACGGTCAGCAATTGGGAGACCGGCAAGACGTATCCCGACGTGCAGAGCCTGCTTCTGCTGAGCAACCTTTTCGAGGTGTCCGTCGATTCCCTCGTGAAAGGAGACGTTGAGGCCATGCAGGAGAAGATGGAGAACTACGAGCTCGACCGTTTCAAGGTGAAGGCGAGCATGGGGATTGCTTTGGCACTCATCGCCGTAGGCGGCGTGATGCTGGCAATCTTGAGCAAACAAGGACAAACGCCCGTATCGCCGTTTTTCGCAATCGCGATACTGTTGTTGGTGGCAGGCGTGGCCCTGTCGTTCGTTGCCCAGCGCATCGAGACGCGCTACGACATCGACACCATACGCGAAGTGCAGGCGTTCCTCGACGGTGCCGAACCCGACCAGATCGAACGCGACCGCAAATTGCCGAAGGCTGCGCGCGATACGCTGCGAGTATTGGCCGGCGCTGCAACTGCGATCGTGTTCATGGGAATCGTGTACCTCATTATCGGCGTGATAATGACCCATTGATCGCCACCCCGTTGTCGGGGCCTTTGCAAGATCGGCTACTGCTTCCTAAGGGACAGCAGCAGCTCGCCGCTCCCTCGGCACCCTGGCCGCCGTGGTCCCCGCACGGCCCGGCGAAGATCGCGACTCCCACGATGAGAAGAACCGTCAGCCCTGTCAGAAGAAGCCCGGCTATGGGTTGTGCTTTCGGCTTGTCCACTTGCTTGGATTCTTTCATAAAGTGAACCGTAGCTGAAACAACGAGCAAAACGCTTCGTATATCATTTTAGACATGAGCAATCAATCTGAGTCGGAGTTAAAAGGAGTCGGCAATGAACCTGGAAGACTACATCAAGGACCTGGACCCCGAGCTGCAGGAGAAGGCCCGTGCGTGCGGCAGCGTCGAGGAGCTGCTTGCGCTGGCCAAGGAGGCCAAGGTGCCGCTTCCCGACGAGGCGCTCGAAGTCATCGCCGGCGGAGACGATCAAGATGTCGGGAAATGCGGCTACGCGACGTGCCCAAAGTGCAAGAGCACGAACGTTAGTTGTCACACAGAATACTACCATGGTGCTTATACCTACAATTACACGTGTAGGGACTGCGGTTATCAGTGGACTGGACATCGCTACATTTAAATAGGTCAGTCATAGACATCAAAGACTACATCAAGGACCTGAGCCCCGAGCTGCAGGAGTCAGCCCGTTTCGAGGAAAGGAACGCAGATGAAATGCCCGAATTGCGGTCAGGAGATGCGGCAAGGCTTTCTGTTCACTACCAAGGACGGAGCCTTCAGCTTCGCAGACGAAGTGCCAAGCATAGTTCGCAACGCTAGATCAGCGCCGGGGTTTGTTGAGATAACGCCGGTCAAGCCCAGCCACCGAGTGCACATCGAAGCCAATTGCTGTGAGAGCTGCAGATTGGTCCAATTCCAGTACTAAGTTTCCACCAACGATGACGCTTGGCATTTTTCGACAACGGTCAATGACGAGGGCCTCCCAGTTGGGAGGCCCTCTATTTCGCATTTCGTTACATTAAGCCGATCGCATTCATGCTTAACGGCTTCCTCTAAGCTTCCTGCTGCACAACGCTAGAACCACAAGCGCAGCTATCGCAGACACGGTCAGGGGCAGAGTCGCCGATAGCGGGTCACCTGTTTTCGGAGATTGCGATTTGCCTTGGCTGTCGCTTTGGGCACTGCTTTCGCTTCCGTTTGCATTGTCGTTCTTGTTGTCGCTTTTTTCCTCAACTGCATCGGAAGACTTCGGTGCCCACATCATCTTGATTACGGTTGGCCCGATATAAATGTATTCCACGTCGTCGCCCGGCTTGTAGGTGTGGACGTTGTTCCTATCGTCGATGATCTGGTAACCATCGAAAACGTAGCCGTCAGGCGGCGTAGCCCATTGGTCCTTTGATGTTGGAACCTTCTTCTCGACAAACGATCCTCCGACTCGGATATCGGCAGTATGAGGCGGTGCCTCCGGGCCAACGTGCCCGCCGTTGGGATCGAAGGTGAGTGTCGTCATGTTCGGTTTATAGTTAGCAACGAAGTCTGTCATCGAGCCGTCGTATACGAAGACGTATTCGGGGTCGGTCGAGAGGACTTCGCCCGTGTCCTTGCACGTGATATTGACGAAGAGGGATTGCATGGGGGTCGTGGCCTTAAGGGTCACGGTAGCTCCCTCGAAAACCTCCTCGTGTACTGAGCTACCGGGTTCGCCAGAATCGATGCTCACTTCGCCATAGTCATCTCCCGCAGTAACGAAATCCAGAATGTAACCCCAACCAGCATACAGGGTGATGTCCTCGGTAATCGGCGTGTCGAAGTCGAAGACGTTAGCGTGGTCCTTGTCCGTGTACCAATTGATCAAGTTAAAGTTGCCGGCTTTTTCCGGCCCGGGAATGGGGTACGCCACCGTGTCACCATGGGTCACCTGAGCTTTCGGGACGTCGGTTCCGCCCATCGAATCGAAGGTGACGGTGTGCACTTGCTTTTGGAATTGCGCGAGAACAATTGTGTTCTGGTCGATTGTAAACGTATAGGGGTTGTCGGTGATATCAGCTTCCGCCGCAGCTGCATCGTCGCCTTCCTTGAAATTGCCGACCCATCCTATGAATTCATATCCCTCATCTGGCTTTGCTGTGAGCGTCACTTCGTCGTTCAGATGAAACGTGTCTTTGATGAAGGTCTTATAGTCGCCACCGTCGCTCACCGTACCGCCTTGTTCCGGCTTTTTCTCGGGAACGTCCCAAACCTGACACCTTAACGTGTAGGCCGGGCCGCCGGTAGTGTAAAAAACCGGATGAGTTTTCATTATCTCAAGCACATCGTTATGGTCGAGAGGCGCGATCATAGATTGCGCATCTAAATTGATGAAAGTAGACGTACCATCGGCGTCAATCGAATAGATCAAGTACCCCCCTCCGTATTTGACATATTCTTCGTACAAAGCTTTCGCATCATCATGGCTCACATTCGTGAATCCGGGAAGATCGCTCGGCGACATCGTCTGCAATCCGGGCTCGATCATGTCCTCCGTGACCTGCTTTACCGACTCGTCTGCCCACGCCTGTTCTGCGCTAGCGGGAAGCGCAGCGAGCATGAATACCAAGGTAATGCCAGCGAGACACATGAGAGTCAATTTTATAAGCGCATTAGCTGAAAGCTTGCTTTCCATAATCGCTTCCTTTCAAGTCGCAGAGCTGTCTTGCAAATCATGATCTCATGTATACCTACGATAAAACTTCCTATTCATTTCACGAATAAAAACAGATAGAGCTTGTATCGCGGGATTGCTCTATGGCAGTCCGATGCATATTCACTTGTTGACGCAAAACCCACAAGCCTCAACAAGTATACAAAGCATAGCGCAAGACGTCAATTCTCATACTGAATAAAATAGCCTTATGACCTGCGGTTTCAATTATTCAATAACACTGACAGAGAGCCAGGCGGGCAAGTTGCTTTGCCTGGGGCTAGGGCATTTATGATTGTCTCGAACCCACTGGTGACTTGCACACCGCAGCCGGAGGTTCTGCGGGTCTTCCCGCGGCCGCCGGTTCGCATGTCTGGCGCGGTTCCCTGAAACGGCGCGCGCCCGCCTGCGTATAATAGGGTGCAAGGCTAGACGCCGGCGTCACCCACCCGCATCAAGAGGAGGTCGACCATGGACATCGGGAGCTACATCAAGGACCTGTCCCGCAAGCTGCAGGAGAAGGCCCGCGCGTGTGGCAGCGTCGGCGAGCTGCTGGCGCTCGCCAAGGAAGAGAAGGTGCCCGTGCCCGACGAGGCGCTCGCAGCAATCGCCGGAGGCGATCAGCCCGATCCCGAGAACTGCAAGCCGGTCGCGATCAAATGCCCGAAATGCGGAAGCACGAACACGGAATTTTGTTGCGAGATTAACATGTATCTGTGCAATGACTGCGGAGCGACCTGGTTGTAACGTTTCGCGAGTGATGGGCGCGATGGATGCCTGCCAGATTCGAAGGGCACAACCACGACGAAGGAGCGAAGCCATGAACTTGGAAGATTTCATCAAGAACCTGCCCCCCGAGCTGCAGGAGAAGGCCCGCGCGTGCGGCAGCGCCAGCGAGCTGCTGGCGCTCGCGCGGGCTTTTTCCTGTAGTTCGGGATCCAGATCCTTGATGAAGTCTTCGAGGTTCATGGTCTACCTCCTCTTAAGCGGGTGCCATTGAGCCAATTAGCCTTTCATTGATTTTTAGTAATAGCGCACAGTCCACTCGATCAAGCATTTCCGACAGAACAAGTCCATGTAGAGATGCTCACCATCCTCGCTATATCAGGCGCTGAGTAGAATTTCATGACCATCAGTTGCGCAATTGGGACACTTCGGAAGGGGTTTGTTGGGAGCTGGAGGCTCGCCATCGCCTCCGGAAACTTGCATAAGCATTTCGTCGAGTAGCTTCCTGGAATCATCAGGGGAATCCATAACCTCACTCCTTTCAGCTAAGCGTCGCCTCAAAGGATCAACGAGTCCTTGTCTCATTATACGAAAGTACTGAAAAACCGTTTCGTAATGAAGAGGTGGTCTGACGACCGCTTCTTTCCCTTTTCGCAACCTCCAGCTGCGAAGCATCTTGTGCAAAAGCAATAACGAGCTGCATTCCTTTGTTGGAAGTACCCAATAGTGGTACTATTGGCCGCTGGACACAAGTCCACGAAATGGTACTGAACCAAAGGAGGCTCTACATGAAGCTTGAAGGGAAAGTTGCTATCGTAACCGGCGCTACGTCGGGCATGGGCCGCGCCACTGCCGTGCTGTTCGCCAAGGAAGGCGCGAAAGTCGTCGTGACCGGGCGCAACGAAGAACGCGCACAGGCAGTTGTCGACGAAATCAAGGCCAATGGCGGCGAGGCTATTTACGTCATCGTCGACGCCTCGAAGGTCGAGGATTGCAAGAAGATTTTCGACGCCACCATCGAAGCTTTTGGCACCGTTGACGTCCTCGTGAACAACGCTGGCATGCTGAGCATGTCCCCGCTGCTCGAGGTGAGCATCGAGGAGTGGAACAAGGTCTTCGCCGTCAACGTGACCTCCGCCCTTTACCTCACGCAGCTGTGCGCGCCGGTCATGAAGGAGAAGGGCAAGGGCGTCATCGTCAACGTCGCGTCCGTCGCCTCCTACGCCGCGCACCACGGCTTCGCAGCCTACATTTCCTCGAAGCATGCTATGGCCGGCCTGTCCAAGTCCATGGCTTGGGAGCTTGGCCCCGAAATTCGCGTCAACGCCATCGCTCCGGGCGCCATCCACACGGCAATGGTCGACAGCATCGGCGGCCCGTCCGTGCTGCAGGGCATGATCGACAACTGCCCTTGCAAGCGCGTTGGTCAGCCCGAGGACATCGCTGGCGCCGCGCTGTTCCTGGCAAGCGACGACTGCACGTTCCTGACCGGCCAGATCATCAAGGTCGACGGCGGCTTCGAGTGCTAAATTCGCATTTGTCGTAGCGTGTATTTGAGTGGCCGGGCACTTCATGAGGTGCCCGGCTTTTTTATGCGCGGAACTGCCGAGCTGGCAGCTTACGTTGATGCTTTTTATTTCTTGCCTCCCAAAATGAAGTCCGCGAAGCCGGCGATATCGTCGAGGCCGATGCCATCGCTCAGATCGACACCGGGAATAAGCCCGGAACTCTCGCTTCCACGCAGAATCGTGAGGGCTTGCTTTCTGGTCTCGGCGTCGGCGGCACGGTACAGCTCGACAAGACGCCTCTCGGTGGCTGTCACGCTCATCGAGGACTTCGAGGCGCTCGAAGAGCTGGTTGAGGTGCCGGACGTTTTCGGCATGGCATCCAGGAGCGACTTCTGCGTGACGCCGCAAGCCTTCGCGATGTCCTTCACGACTTGCTGAGTGGGCTCGGCCTCGCCGCGCTCGTAGCGGCCGATGTCCGCTGCAGTGGCGCCCCTCACCTTGCGTGCCAACTGCTCTTGCGTGAGCCCCGCATCGGTGCGCGCGGCCTTTATGAGGTTCCCCAGCTTCTTGCCCATGGCGATATCCTTTCGCAACGTTTTCACTCGCAGTGTAGCATTGCTTAGGGCAGTTTTGGGGCTTGCCTGGCGGGCCGTGAAGCAACAGGCCATGATTGTCGCTGGCTTTGTCGTTCACCGATAGCAATTCTATTGTATACTGTATACACATAGATGAGGAGGACTTATGGCAACAGCAGTCGTATCGGGGCGCGTGAGCGAGTCGGTCCGCCAACGAGCGGAGATCGCCATGCGCAAAGCCGGCTTGAAACCGACCGACATCATCCAATCCGTATGGGCCGTCATGGCAGAAACCGGCGAAGTGCCCGAAATCGCACGAAAACGCTCCACGGCACCAGCGGAGCATGATGCGCTGGAGAAGCTGAACCACTTCCTCGAAACTCTGCCACCCGCGAACCCCGAGTATGCGGGATGGAGCGACGACGACATCCTCGCGCTGAAAGCAGTCGACGATGCATAGGCTGCTGCTCGACACGAACATCCTTCTCGATTGCGGCGACCCTTTGCACGAATCACACGACGAAGCTGTGAGGCTCGTGACCCGGTGCAACGGCGGTGGCGACATGAGCATTGCCAGCTCGCACTCCCTGAACGACACGTACTACATCATGAAACGCATTTACGACGAACCGAGCGCGCGAAATGCGGTGCGCGTACTCTCGGACCTTGTAGTTGTTGCGCCAGTCAGCGCCGAGGAAACGCTGCTCGCGCTCGACTCCAACGAACCCGAATTCGAGGATGGTCTCGTCAGGGCTTGCGCCGAGCTCAACGATGCCGATTTCATAATCTCACGTGACGAGAAGGCATTTCGCAAAGCAGCGATACGCCGAGTTACGGCGAAGGAGTATCTCGACGAGATTGCGGAATGATCGTCAAGCTGGTCGAAATATCACGCTCGTCGACGATGCATCCATCGAGCTTGCGGAATGAGCGTCAAGCTAGCCGGCGACACATCCATCGAGATTGCTCCGCTCACTGCCATCGTCATGACCGTCACACTAATCGTCATGGTCGTCGCACTAATCGTCATGGTCGTTACACTAATCGCATTCCTCGCACTCATCGCAGGAGCTGTCCAACCCGCCATGCGTATGCCAGCCGAAATGCTCGCTTAGCACCGTCAAGCCGAAGCCAACCGCCACGCATAGAACCGATGCGATGTCCTGCCCCAAGCCGAGCTCAAGCGGCACGATATATGCAATACCGCCGAAAACGCTCGAGATTCCGTAGAACTTGCCAGGCAAAAACACCTTCGGTATGTCCCCCGTGCAGATGTCACGCATCGCACCGCCACCAACTGCCGTGACGCTTCCCAAAATGACCGTAATGACCGGGCCAGCACCGGCAAACCACGTCTTTGCCGCACCCGCTAACACATACCATGCCATCAAGAACGCATCAATGTAGAACAGATGCTTGTAGAAATCGGGCAAGTAGCGCCTGAGCAACGACAAGACCACGCTCAGGCAGATCCCCGCCAAAATGACGAGCGGGTGCTCCATGAAGAATATGCCCTGGTCCTGCAGAAGCAGGTCGCGGATGATTCCGCCACCGAAACCCGTCACTATGCCGAGCGCCGCCGCACCGAGCGTGTCCATCTTGCGGTCGATTGCGTAGAGCGTTCCCGCAATGACGCCGATCATCACACCGAGATAGTCAATGATTGTGGTAATCGGAACCTGGCTGAGTAAGGGCATCAGCTCTTCCCACACGTCGCACCTCGTTCTCTCGTTCGTTCTTTTCGCTGCTCACGCGGTTGCCCCGGTTGTGCTATCGCGCCGCAAGTGTACATACGATATCACCAGCGTGCTTCGAACATCAGGAATCTACGGCGCCTTTAAACATCGGACACTTTCTGGCGGGCTTCGAGCGCTAGAAATTCCATGAGGTTCGGCTGTTCATCTTCGAGATTGCAAGCCATCAGATCGAGTATGTTGCCCTCCCCTGCCGACTACTTGCACTGATGTTAGATATTGCGCATTGTGAAAACCTACAGTGCGAATGGCTCGGTTTGCGGTTACTATATGCGCAGTCATAGGAATGCCCAGCAAATTTGGAAACCGCAAATGATTGATGGCAAGTATAGTTTTGAAGTTGACGTTCCGTTTGGCCGCAAGGAAGGCACGATTGTCTTGCGGACAGAGGGCGACACCGCAATCGCAGACATCGATGCGCCCGTTCTAGGCGAGAAGCACGTGGAAGGGCAAGTCGACGGCGACACCTTCACCGCCCAAGGATCGGGCAAGGTCAAGTTTATGGGCAATGTGGAATTCACCGTTGTGGGCACCGTGTCAGGTGACAACTTGCACGTCGACATCAAGTCGACCAAAGGCGATTTCGTAATCGAGGGCGTACGCGTTTAGTTTGCGACGACGTTGAGGCATGTGAGGCCCTCTCCTTTTGCGCCGGCTTCACAATCTTGGTTTATTTAGCTATTGGAAAGAACCGAGGCAGTTTAACTGTCCTCGGTTCTTTGCTTGCTGCCTTTGGTTCTGTGCTGCCGCTCTGCAAAAAAATGAGGTTGGTGACGCAAAATCGCACTTTTGAAAACTGCCATATTAAAAAAGTTGAGTTGGTGATTCGTTTTTATTATTACTAATCAAGTATAATTTGTAAAAACCCTGTTCACAGCGGCAAGCTATTTTTTCGCTCGTCACCAACTTAACTTTTTTCAAGCGAGCATCCCGGATTTGCCGATTCGCATCACCAACTCAGTTTTTTCCAGATAAGCATTTACGACTTGCCAGTTTCGATCCGTCAGACAACAACCCTTCCCTTCACCTCGTGCTGCCTTAAACTACGCATATGAACACAAGGGAGTTTTGCAAAGAGCTCGTTGAGCAAATCACGCATGCCGAATGGGATGCGCTCGACCGTTGCGACCCATCGCTGACGATCAACAACCACAACCGCGAGGCGCTGCTTGAAATGCGCGCGCTGTGCATGGCGCTTGATGAGGTAGAAACCGCCGACGAACATACGCAACCCGAGCCAGACGTCGACCTGAAGGCAGCCGAAAACCTCGCCCTTTCCTTGCAGGAATATCTCGACGAATACATGTCAGACAACCCTGAGGGTCACAAGTGGATTGTGCTCGCCAGCCTGTACCTCGCGTTCGTGGCGCGCAGACCCCTGCACCCAATCGATCGAGCCGGCGTGGTTGTGGAACAGCTCGACGGAAGAACCATCTATCGCTGCCCTCTCAAGGTGCCAGGCGACAACCCCATCTGCGACGCCTGCGTCTGCCTTGAGAAATAAGAACTCGCGCATAGCAAAAGGAAATGGACCCCGCTTGCGTCTGCCTCGCGAAATAAGCGAGCGGCACCTCTGCTTTCCAACTCGAAATGCAGCAACCAAACCCTCTCAGACCCACTAGCCAGAAACGAACTTCGCGGCCATCGCAAAGATGATGTCTGTGATTTCCTCCGGCGACTTGTCGACGTCGTTGAGGATCCAGTACCGAATCACGTTGAAGATGCCGCTGGTCAAGAACGATGCTAAGTCGCTCGAGGGCGTCGAGGGCTACTCTTCGATCGCTGATGACATGACGAACCAGTACCGCAACTTCGAGACATTCTCGACCGTGTCGAATGCAGTCGTGCTGATCTACATGATCCTGGCGATTCTGATGGCCATCGTCGTGCTGTTGAACCTGAACGCCATGTTCATCGAGGAGAAGAAGCGCGAGCTCATCGTGCTCATGATCAACGGCTTCTCGGTGAAGGACGCGCAGCGCTACGTCTCCAACGACTCGACTGTGCTTACGGCCGTCGGCATCATCCTCGGCATCATCCTCGGATGCATCATGGGCTCGATCACCGTCGGTTCCATCGAGCCGACGACGGCATCGTTCGTCAAGGCCATCGATGCCAAAGCGGTGATTGCCGGCATCATAGGCAGTTCCGTGCTTGCGTTCGTCATGGGCAAGATCTCCTTGCGCCGCATCCCGAAGATGAGCTTGACCGACATCAACAAGGCCTAAGTCCTCAGGTTTCTTGCAAAACAAGCCGCCGCGCCTTTTCAGGTGCGGCGGCTTTTTGTGTCATGGGGACGGGTTTGGTGTTCAGGTGAACAGGGGGGGGGCTTGCGGGTTCCGGTGAAAGACGGGAAAACCAAGCCCGCCCCCCCTTC
>JAZLCO010000092.1:0-26250 GCA_045614225.1 Eggerthellaceae bacterium
CCGCCACCAGGGGCGCCGATATCGATTTGGCGCTTCACTTCGTCGATGACCTGTTGCGTCGTGCCGTACTCGAGCAGGTACAGGGGGAAGTTCGCCGTGATGCAGCTATCCTTGCCCACCGTGTCTTTCGCGCGCTGCAGATCGACTTCTTCGAAATGGACGACACACTTGCCGGCGGGCAAGCCGACCATCTGCTCGAGTCGCGAGTTGTAAGGGCCCTCCGTATAGATGACCGGCGTGACGCCCATGTCCACGAGTGCGTTGATGACTTTGAGGAATGGCGTCCAGTAGAACTTCTCGAATTGCTTGGGATTCATGAAGCCATCCATGCCCTTGTGCATCCAGAACATGACGCGTTTGACAGGCATGTCGACGAAACGGAAGTACTGCAGGTTCTTGATTTGAAGGTCTGCAAAGAAATTGACCGCACGCTCGACGTTCTCCTCCTGGAACATGAGATCCTCGAAGGTGTCGACGGTGTGGCGGAAATAGTTCGAAAGCGTGTCGTACGGCACAAGTCCCACGCCCGTAAGCAGGGGAGGGAAGCCCATGCCAAAAAGCGTTCCCTGCAGTTTTTTGATAGACGCTTGGCATTCCGCGTTTGCTTTTGCCATCTCGATGAGCTTCTCGTAAGCGCTGATTGCGTCGGGGTTGAACAACGAGTTCGCCAGCTGGCCTGCGTACATGTAACCGGTTGGCGCAGGGTTCAGCACCTTTCCAAGGCCGGCGAGCCCCGGGAATGCGCGCGGGATGTACTTATGCAACAAGAAGCCCGTGAAGTCGCCGAAGAGTTCGTCGTACTCGTCTTCCATCATCAATTCGGGTTCAAGCGTTTGGTAGATGCTTTCATAGGGCACGTTGCCGCCCTTGCGACCCGGCCAGTCGAGCACAGCCGTCTCGGCGATATCTTCGATTTTTCCGCTCACCATGTTGGCCAGTTGCGCATCGGGTTGGAAGTCCTGGTGGAATTTGATGATGGCTTCAGCGGCCTTCTCGTGGTCGTACATCGAGTCACGGTAGGTGACGATTCCGTCCGAAAGAAGGTAAGGAGTCGTGCCGTATTGGCACCAGATGGGAATGCGATCCGGCTCTTCGTGTGCAATTGCCTGATTGGTGATGCGCATGCGCTCTGCGAATTTTTCCTGGGACATGGCGACCCTTCCTTCTGACGGGAACGATTGCCACGATTGTATTGTCTATCAGGCAAAATTAGTGATTCACAACCTGCATGGAACAATGCAGGTTGTGATGGTGCACCACGTACGAGATGCGCTGTCGTGCTGCGCTAGAGCGTTTCGTTCATGCTTCCCGTTCGATAGCCTTGAAGGTCGAGCGAGACGTAGTCAAAGCCAAGCGCCTTCAAAGAGTCGACAACCTGATCGCGCACGGCGGGTTGTGCGATGCGGACGATCTCGTCAGGTGCCACCTCGATGCGTGCCGAGCCGTTTTGATAGCGCACCCTCACTTGGGCGAACCCAAGGCTTCGAAGTGCATCCTCTGCGCTGTCGACCATCGCCAAGCGCTCAGGGATGAGCAGGTCGCCGTAAGCAAACCGCGAGTTCAAGCATGCGAAAGCGGGTTTGTTCCATACGGCCAGCCCACGTGCTTTTGCAAGAGCGCGGATGTCAGCCTTGGTCAATCCTGCTTCGCAAAGCGGGCTGAGCACGCCCATCTCGGCAACTGCCTGCGAGCCAGGACGGTAATCGCCTTTGTCGTCGAGGTTCGAGCCTTCAGCAAGCACCGTGAAGCCGCGTTCTGAAGCAGCATTCATGATGCGCGAGAAAATCTCTTTCTTGCAGAGGTAGCAGCGATTGGGTGGATTGTGGTCGAAGCCCTCGATCTCAAACTCTTGCGTATCAACGATTATGTGGTGAATTCCCTCGTCGAGGCAGAACTTCTGGGTTTCGGCGATTTCGCGGGCAGGCACGGAAGGGCTCCTGCCTGTAACGGCCAAAACGTCGTCGCCGAGCACATCGTGTGCAATTGCGAGAAGCAACGTTGAATCGACGCCGCCAGAAAATGCAACCGCAACTTTGCCCGCATCGCACAAAACGGCTTGCAGCGCTTCGAGCTTTTCAGCGAGCGGTTTATCGATTTCCCAGGTGATTGCCATTGTTCGCCCCTTGTGAACGTTCTGCATTGTCCGCTCATATGGTAGCGCTTTTCATAAGCGATACTTCAGCATGCGTTCGAATAAGAGGCTGCGTTCTGTTTTTCGTATATGCGGGAAAAGGCTTTATTGCGCGGGCTTGCGGAGCAGGCCGGCGAGAATTCCAAGCACCGTAACGGACAGGTAGACGCAGAGCACGGTGATGAACGGGATGGGCGTGATGCCCATGAGCAAAACTTGGAACGTCTCGTAAGCAGCTTGTCCGGCAGCGAAAAGCGAAACGATGAAGCCGCCGTTGTTCATGAACGGCAATGCGTCGAGATTAAACGCGGCCATGATGGCGCCAACTACTATGAACACGATGAGCAAAACGGGAATCGGGGCCTTCGTCGCCAGCATAATGGATTCTGCGATAGCTGCTATGGCACCTCCCACGACAAACGACAGCACCACATCGAGTAGTGGCCCCATCGATGAGCCATCGGAGGGGATTTCAAGCGCGCCATGTGTGGCGAACCAGAGCACGGTGCTCAGTATCACTGAAATAAGCGCGCCGGTTCCCAATACACGCAAGGGAAGGCCAGCGCCAGCTTTGGCGCCGGTTCCTGCGCTACCCGATTCCATTTTCACGCCAAACGTGACCCCGCCGATTGCGATCACCATGCCGCTGATGGGAATGGTCACGCCCATGGTCGTGCGCTCCTCGAGCTTCGGTGCAATTCCGGTTAGGAACAATATGAGACCCAGCACGCCCATCGTGACCATCGTGAGCGGATTGACAAGTTGATTGCCTTGTCCGAGCAATGCCGTCCAACCGAAAATGAAGAGCTGCCCTACGACTCCGAAAAGCCCGCCGATAATAAATGCATTCGATATCTGTTTCATGCCAATTCCTGTCTCATCGATGGAATGAGCGTATCAACTCCGCTTGTCAATTCATCGCATGGCTGGAGTGAAACGGGTCTCCTCTGAGTTCAGGATTTCAGCCTGAATCTGCAAAAGGCCTGGAAAACGCCTAATACCAACGTACTGATGCCCGTTTTTGAATCATATTGCCGTCCTGAATTGGACATGCCCATTACCCATGGGGGATTCCATCGCGCGATGCGCACGTAGAGTGGCGCCATCGGAATTGTGTGACTTGGACGCGTAGTCACTTCCCCGTACAGATCATGAGTGTGCGGGAAGAGGGCGGAGTGAGTACATCAAGGCCGAAAAGTCAGACTGACGAAAATCGAGAGGAGAGAGCATGTCTGAAGTTCAGTATCAGTGGGGGGAGACGCACGGCAAGAAGTACAAGCGTGGTTCGCGCTTGCCCAAGGCCGAGAATCCGGCTCCTGCCGCCAAGACTCCGGATGTTCCTTGGACGTGGGAAGAAGACGGCATGACCGTCATCCGCGGCACGGCGCGTTCGGCACCGGGTTGCCACAACGTTTGCGGCATCCTGTCCTACGTCAAGGACGGCAAGCTTGTCAAGGTCGAGGGTGACCCCGAGGACCCGTACAACCAGGGCCGTCTGTGCAGCCGCTGCCTGTGCATTCCTGATTACGTGTACAGCCCCGAGCGCCTGCAGTACCCGATGAAGCGCGCCCGCGAGGACCGCGGCAAAGACAAATTCGAGCGCATCACCTGGGACGAGGCCTACGACATCATCGTTGAGAACTTCAAGCGCATCGCTGATACCTGGGGCGTCGACAAGATCGCCTGCTGCCAGGGTACCGGCCGCGATATCCATCAGGTTACCCGCGTGAACGCCTCCATGGGTTCGCCGAACGAGGGCGTCCCGTACTTCGCCGGCAACTCTTGCTACCTGCCCCGCATCGCCTCGATGGCTTGCATGCTTGGTGATCCGTGCGTTATGGACTGCTCGCAGTTCCTGGTCGACCGTTACGACGACCCGCGCTATGTCGTTCCCGAGTATTGCATCGTTTGGGGCCATCAGCCCTTCTACTCCAACGCCGACGGCTTCTATGGTCACTGGATCACCGACCTCATGAAGCGCGGTATGAAGGTCGCCGTCGTCGACCCGCAGCTCACCTGGATCGCCGCCAAGGCGGGCGAGGACTGGCTGCAGGTCCGTCCTGGTGGTGACGGCGCGCTGGCTATGGCCATGCTGAAGGTCATCTGCGACGAGAAGCTCTACGACGAGGAATTCTGCGACTACTGGGTCTACGGTCTCGAGGCCGTGTGCGAGCGCGTTGCCGAGATGGATCTCGACGACCTGTGCGAAAAGGCCTGGGTTGCCAAGGAGGACGTTGTCCGCGTCGCCCGCACCTACGCCACCAGCAAGCCCGCTGCCATTCAGTGGGGCGTTGCACTCGACCAGCAGACCGGCGGTCAGCAGGCTGCCCACGCGATCACAGCTCTGTGGTGCATCACTGGCAACCTCGACGTGCCGGGCGGCAACGTCATCGGTCAGTCCTGCTGGGGCATCGACCAGCCCAACTGGGTTGGCACCTGGGACTACGATGAGCTCATGACTCCCGAGGAAGCTGCAAAGCGCATCGGCATCGAGCGTTACCCGATGTTCGCCGTCGGCTTTAAGAACCTCTCCTCCAATGCCACCATCGAAGCGTGGCAGCGTGGCGAGATTCCTATCCGCGGTGCTTACTTCGTTACCAACAACTTCCTGGCCACCATGGGCGCTCAAGCGATCACCCAGCTCGAGTGGTACAAGCAGCTTGAGTTCGCGGTTGTCCAGGACCTGTTCATGACCCCGACGATGATGGCTCTGGCCGACGTCGTCCTGCCGGCTGCCACCTACGAGGAGCGCAACGGCTTCGGCGGTCTGAACCCGTACCGCATTTCTTGCATTAACAAGGCCATCGAGCCGGTCGGCGACACCAAGGCTGACAACACGATCTTCCTTGAGCTCGGCAAGCGCCTCGTCGAGGCCATCAAGCCCGAGAACAACGACATCGGCTGGCCGTGGGACTCCGTCGAGGAGATGTGGGACTACGCTCTCGAGGACGGTGGCTTCACGTGGGAGGACCTGCGTGAGGCTACGTGGAAGTACCCCGAGTTCGAATACCGCAAGTACGAAAAGGGCCTGCTGCGCCCCGACGGCCAGGTGGGCTTCTCCACCGAGACCGGTCGTGCTGAGATTTACTCGATGGTCTTCCATCACACCTCTTGGTCCGGCCTTGACCCGCTGCCCAGCTACGTCGAGCCCGTTGAGAGCCCCTACAGCGCTCCCGAAGACGTCGAGGAGTATCCGCTCATCGTCTCGTCTGGCGCTCGCGTGCCTCACTTCTTCCACTCCGAGCAGCGCCAGATTCCGAAGCTGCGCACCCTGCATCCGGACCCCCTGTGCTGGATCCACCCGGATACCGCCAAGGAGTACGGCATCGAGGATGGTGAGTGGTTCTGGCTCGAGAACAAGCACGGCAAGTGCAAGTACAAGGCTCATTACGACATCGGCCGCGATCCGCGCGTCCTGATGTGCGAGCACGGTTGGTGGTTCCCCGAGCGCAAAGACGAGGCTGAGGAGAACACCGAAGATCCGAACCGCGGTTTGTTCGGCGTGTTCGAGTCGCAGATCAACAACCTGGTTCCGTTCGACGCAGGTGTTTCCGGCTTTGGTTCGAACTACAAGACCATGATGTGCAAGATTTACCGCGACGGCGAGCAGGCATAAGGCGAGAGGGGTAACTGAAATGACTATGTACGGAATTCTTGCAGACGTCAACTACTGCACCGGTTGCGAAGCTTGCGTCCTCGCCTGCCAGCAGGAGCGCGGTTTCTCCGAGAAGGAGTTCGGCGTCACGATCCAGAAGTTTGGTCCGTGGCAGCTCGAAGAGGGCAAGAAGAACTACGAGTACGACTTCCTGCCCTACTTCACCGATTGGTGCGACCTGTGCGAGGACCGCTGTGCCAAGGGCAAGAAGCCGACGTGCGTGCAGCACTGCCAGGCGCAATGCCTCGAGTGGGGTCCCATCGACGAGCTCGTGAAGCAGATCGACAGCCCCAAGAAGGTCCTCTTCCCAATCAAAGAGGCCTAAGGATTAGATAGGTACCAACGGGGCGGGTTGCAAACCCAGTCGTAGCAACCCGCTCCGAATAAAAGACTGGCCACGCAATGCGAGGTCCGATCGATTCCGAGGCTGGGAAGCGAATCATCAGAGAGGGGAATGTTCCCATGGCAACAGAAGATATCGTAGCTCGACTTGACAACATCGACGTGCGTGCTCCCCGCGAGTTCAGCCACACCGTGCCCGAGTGGGCCAAGGAAAACGGCCGCATCGACTGGCGTGTACGCAACACCGAGAACATGAAGAAGATGGCAGCTGGCGAAGTTACGCCGATCTACCAGAAGTAACAACCAACAAGGCGCCTGCCGCCCGCCCGCCCCGGGCGGCATGGCGAGCACTACCCGGGCGGAGTGGTGGCTTACCCCGTCAACAGGTGGGGCCGGATGCTGACGAAAAGGATGTTCGCAGCGTGCCAGTTCGGCTCCAAAGCAACTCTTATAAGGAGGAAACACATGGCAGAAGCAAAGAAGCAAAGGGTTATCGACGACAATATGCACTTTTTGCCGACGGACCTGTTCACCAACGAGAAGGTGCTGAACGGCTTCCTGTACTCCGCACCCATCACCATGGGCGTGAAGGCCTACCTCGACAAGACGCCTGACGGGACCAAGAACCAGGTCGTCCTCGCCACCGATTCCGGCGAAGAGATCCTGAACTACGTCGAGGGCGACTACACGCTCGAGACCAAGATCCAGGCTATGGACGACGCTGGCGTCGACATCGCCATGCTGCGCATGCCGGTGTGGCAGGAGTGGCTGCCGCTCGAGATCTGCAAGATCGTCAACGACCAGGCTGCCGACATGTGCAAGCGCTCCGAAGGCCGTCTCGTCGCCAACGCTGTCGTGCCGCCGTACGGCCGTCCCGAGGACATCGCCGAGCTGAAGCGCTGCGTCGAGGAGCTCGGCATGATCGGCGTCCAGTTCGCCTGCGCTTATGGCAACAAGTTCCTGGACGACGAGCTGTTCGCGCCCATGATGAAGGTTCTCAACGAGATGAAGCTCCCGGCTGTCGTGCACCACACCCCCGGCCAGAACTGCTTCCAGAACTTCGAAGAGTACACCATCATGCGTCGTGAGTTCGGCCGCGTCACCGTTCAGGCAACCGCTGTCGGCCGCGAGGTCTACTCCGGCATGTTCGAGAAGTATCCGAACCTCATCTTCGTGCACACGATGCTCGGCGGCAACTGGTTCGGCCTGCGTGAGCTCCTCGCTCCGCACAAGTCGACGAAGAAGAAGGAGGCAATGAACCGCCTCGCTTCCAACGTCGGCCGCGACGAGTACGAAGAGTTCCTGAAGAACAACATCTTCTTCGACGCATGCCATCCGATGTCTTGGGGCAAGGATCAGCTCGAGTGCGCCGTCAAGACTTGCGGTGCCGACCACATCCTACTCGGTTCGTCCTTCCCGGTCTTCTACGAGTGGCTTGCCCGCTCCGTTGAGACCATCAACGGCCTCGACATCACCGAGGAAGAGCGCGACCTCATCCTGGGCGGCAACGCCGAGCGCATCTTCAAGATCTAAGTTCGTTTCATCGGTGGGGCGGGGAATTCACCCGTCCCACCTTTTGAGGGAATTGCGCATCGTTTGCTGACCAACAGGGGGGAAGCGATGCGCAGCGCCCTCGAAACTCGACAAGGTGATAGGCACCTTGTGTAGTTACAAGATAAGGGGAAAGAAAAATGGCAAATCCCAATGCCAACGCGGGTGCTCCGCAAAAGACGCCGTCCTATGCATGGCCGTGCTTGTTCGCGTCGCTGTTCATCGCCGTCACGCTCGTTTGGGAGTGGCAGTGGATGCCCGGCGTCACTGGTGGTACTGCCACCAAGTGGTTCCTGTTCCACAATCCCGACATCCAGGCAATGTTCGGCTTCAACCCTGCTGAGCTGCAGGGCGAGGCCCTGGGCGCTTGGTTCGGCCAGAACCTCGGCCGCGCCATCGGCATGGTCATGAGCAACTCGATGAGCTGGGTGCCCATCGGAGCCATCATCATGGCGTTCCCGACGACGTTCCTGGTTCAGAAGATCGGTCCGAAATGGGCTTCGATCATCGGCGTGTGCATCGCCATCGTTGCTGCTGTTATCACCACGCTGTGCCTGACGGGTAGCTGGACTGGCTACCAGGCTGGCCGCTTCATCTTCGGCCTTGCCCTCGCATGCACCATCGTTTCCGGCCCGACTTGCGTGTCCATCTGGTTCCCGGGTGCCACCCGCGGTCGCGCCATGGCCATTTGGTCCACGTGGGCTCCGATCGGCATCTTCACCGTCAACATGTGGGGCGGCAACGTCCTCGACCTGTTCGGCGGCGACATCGTCATGCTGAACTGGCTGTGGATCATCCTCATGGCTGTTGCCGGCGTCGTCTTCCTGCTCGTGTTCCGCGAGCCGCGTGGTGACGAGGTTTCCGAGGTTTCGCCCGAGCGCAAGAAGCTGCGCGAGGTTCTGCCGTTCTTCAAGAGCCGTCAGCTCTGGTCGCTCATCGTCCTGTTCGCGATCTTCAACTACATGAACTACGCGTTCTCGCAGTACCTGAAGACTTGGCTCGCCATGGACACCGCTTCCGGCGGCATGGGTTGGGACCCGACCATGGCTGGTCTCATCGGTGGTATCCTCTGCGCTTGCGGCATTCTCGGCCCGATTGGCGGTTGGATCATGGACAAGCTGCCGCGTGAAAAGAAGTGGATCGCCCCGCTGCTCGGCATCATCTCGCTGACGGCCTGCATGGTCCTCTCCTTCAAGGCGAACACCCCAATCTTCGCGCTGTACGCACTGTTCTTCTGCATCGGCAACATGTTCCTCAACGGTTGCTGCCGCCCGATGGTCCCGACTTACGTGTTCAAGGGTGGCGCCACCGCCGTCGCCTTCGGCCTGTCGTTCCTGACCTGCGGTCAGTACCTCGGCCAGATCCCGACGTCGTACGCCTTCCAGTACGGCACCTCCGTGGGCATGTCCTACAGCGACATCATGATGACGTTCTTCGTGCCGGTCGGCGTTGTGGGCATCATCTTCGGCCTGCTCATGAAGCCGTCCAAGCCTAAGGGCGAAGCTGCTGCAGCTGCTGCTGGCAAGCCCGAAGGCAAGTAAGTTCGCGCTCGCTGCTGAAAAGCGTTAAGCTTGAAGGGCCGTCCATTGCGGGCGGCCCTTTCCGTAAGGGGAAACTATGAACGACGAAAACAAAGCCGCTCCCGACGAACAGACGGAAGAGTTCGAGGAAGAACTCGAACCCGATGCCGTTACTGGCGCGTCGCCTGGCACGGCGCAAGCGTGCAGCGATCTCGGCCTGAATTCCCTCGAAGCCAATTTGGCGAAGTTCAACATCAAACCACCTGGTGTTGCGTAATAACCAGGTAGCACTCCCTTTTTTGGTTGTCTAGTCATTACAATTGTCTGCTTCGATGTATGAAAATTGACCAGAGCCTATCCCCAATGCAATGAGTTACAATACCCGTGGCGTGAGAGATAGGGAGCCCGCAATCACGAGCTCGGGGCATCGAGGGGGGCGGCGCATTGGAGAACGAGGAGAAAAATTCCTCGATTAACGTTTCCTCAATGGAAATGATCGCAATGGCAGGTTTCGGGCTGTGTACTGCCTGGATGCTCATCTGCTTCTATTGGCTGTTCTGTGAGTTCCCTCCCGGAGTGCCCACGCCGACGCGCGACCTCACTCAATTGTTCATATTCTTGGCGGTGCCCGTCGGATACATGATCATTCACTTCATGGCCAAGAATCCTTCGTTCAATTTGTTCGCAATGCCCATGAAAGTGAGTGCGACGATTTTCGCCGTCATTCAGCCAATCATCGCATTGCTTATGTACCAGGGTGTTTACATGCACATTGCGGTTGTGTGTGTGGCAAATGTCCTTGTAGGAATGGCATCTGCCAGCATCAGGCTTGCGTGGCTCGATATCTGCTCGCGGCTTGGCACCACAAGTTACGGTCGTTTCACCGGACTTTCTCTCTTTTTGGGCGGCTTGTTGTTCTCGCTGGTTGCATTCACGCCCACAATCATGCAGCCCGTCTTCGCGCTTGTGTTCATCGCTGGCAGCTTCGGGCTGCTGTCGTATTCGTCGAGGCACGCGCCAGGCAATTCCGAACGTGCGCCACTTGAATCGGTTGCGGATACTTGGCGGTTCACGAAGGAAATCGAACCGTCGTTCTTCATGTTCGGCGTTGTGTTCGCGCTCACATTCGTGTTCTTGTTCAACAGCGGTTCAGAAGCAGTGTTGCTCGGCCTCATCTCGAGCCTGGTCGGTGCGCTTGCCGTTGCGATTCTTTCGATTGCCGATCGGCAATTCTCGATTATCGTCTATCAACGTGCACTCGTCGTGGTGACCGTAATAGCCTGCATTATCGTGCCTTTTGTCGAGTATACTGGCCAACTCATCTGCTCATGTATCGTCACGGCAGCGTGGGCTTTGTTCACAGCCATCAATTACGCCTTCTTGGTTAAAAAAGCGGTTATCGCCCATGATGCTCCGCTGTTCCGTCAGATTCCCTCGCGTCTTGCGATTCCTGCTTCGGGCTTCGCAATCGGTTGGCTTCTAGCGGTCATCTTCACCATGACGTTCGGCGCTCATTCGCCCATGTTCATGTATCTCAGGCTGGGTGTCGCTATCGTGCTCGTCTTGACCATCATGGTGTTTCTGCCCAACGCGTCGCACCACCCAGCGAGTGGCGAGTCGCCTACGGGTGAGAAAGTCACCACCACGGTGGTCACAGTCGACACGTCTGAAAGCGAGCTGTTCGAGGCGCGGTGCGCTGCGGTCGCCAAGCTCTATCAACTGTCGCCACGTGAAACCGAGATCCTGGGCTTCTTGGCGAAGGGGCGCAACGCCGCCTACATCCAAGAAGAGCTCGTCATCTCTCCGCACACGGTCAAGAGCCACATCTACAACATCTACCGCAAGCTTGACATCCACTCCCAGCAAAAGCTGATGGACTTCGTGGAGCAATTCCCGCTCGACTAACCTATCTTCCAGGTTTTCTGCGCGTATAACCATAACCCCTGGTCAACCATCTCATACCAGAAGGATGAAATGGGTAACTGCATACGCATATAGCGATGGTCACACCTCCTCATCATGGTTCACTATGGCCAGTCTTTTGAGGGGGACGACTACCGAATCGATCGGCGGAGGAAGCCGCCTTATCGCCCTCTCAACCTTGCGGGGCCGACACCCGCAAGTCTCGAGACTGAGACGAGAGAGGAGTTGCGATGGCAGAAACTACTATTGAGGCCAGGGACCGCGACGATATCGGTGCGACAAAGGAGGAGAACCAATTCAACTTCGGCGCCGGTGAGGCGCATGAGGTCGACCCCCGCTGGAAGCATCCTGGTGAGTGGCAGTACATGGAAGACGGGATGCTCGTAACCCGTACGTCCGTGTGGTCCGCTCCTGGTTGCCACGAGGGCTGCGGCGTTTTGGTTTATTCCGACCCGGAGACCGGTAAGTTCATCAAGTGCGAGGGCGACCCGGACGATCCGTACAACCGCGGTGCGCTTTGCCCGCGTTGCTTGGCTTTCAAGCAGGTTGAGTTCCATCCCGACCGCATTCTGTATCCTATGAAGCGCGCCGGCGAGCGCGGCGAGAACAAATGGGAGCGCATCACGTGGGACGAGGCCCTCGAGACGTGCTACAAGGAGTTCCGTCGCATCGCCATGACCTATGGTGGCGACTCGATCCACTGCCTGCGCGGTACCGCCCGCGACAACCAGTGGCAGGTCGGCCGTATGGCCAACACCTTCGGAAGCCCCAACGAGTACGGCTTCCTGTCCGGCACGGCATGCTATCTGCCGCGCCTGTCGCTGATGATCATGACCTATGGCGGCATGCTCATCGCCGACTTCGCGCAGTTCTCTGCTCTGCGCTACGACGACCCCGAGTGGACGTGCCCCGAGTGCACGATCGTCTGGGGCTGCAACCCCACCATCTCCAACCCCGACTTCTTCATGGGCCACTGGGTAACCGACGCCATGAAGCTCGGCTGCAAGCTCATTTCCGTCGAGCCGCGCGTCACGTGGCTGGCTGCGCATGCTGACATTCACCTGCAGCTGCGTCCTGGCACCGACACCGCTCTAGCCATGGGCATGATGAAGGTCATCATTGAGGAAGACCTCTATGATCACGACTTCGTCGAGAAGTGGACCTTCGGCTTCGACGAGCTCGCAGAGCGCGTGTGCGCACTCGACCTCGCAGAAGTTGAGGAAATGACGTGGGTCCCGCAGGAGAAGATCATCGAGGCAGCCCGCCTGTTCGCCAATTCTCATCCGGCGAACGTCGTGTGGGGCCTGGCTGTTGACATGCAGTCGCAGGGCACTCCGTGCGCCCAGGCTATCGCTGCTCTTTGGACCATCACCGGCAACCTCGACGTGCCTGGCGGCATGTGCTACACCGCTGCTCCCATGGGCGTCGACCAGCCGTCCGCTGGCGCGTGGGGCATCTACGACCTCATCAACGAGGAGATGCAGAAGAAACGCGTTGGTTGGAAAGAGTACCCGATGTACCGCTACGGCCTGACCCAGGCCATGCCGGACATGTGCCTCGAGGAAATGGAAGCTGGCAACGTCAAGGGCGTCTGGATCCAGACCTCCAACGGTATTGCCTGCATGAGCTGCGAGGTCGATCGTTGGTACAAGGCCATGAAGAAGCCCGAGTTCATCGCTGCTTGCGACATCTTCATGAACCCGACCATCCAGAGCTCTGCCGACATCGTCATGCCGGTTCAGACGTGGGCCGAGAAGCACTCCGTGCGTGCTCACTACTACTTCCTGTCCGCCATCACCGGTGGTTGCGCCGCCGAGGGCGAAGCGAAGTCCGACTGCGAGATCAACCGCGAGCTTGCTCAGTACTTCGACAACGACGACGAGTTCAACGCCGCCATCCAGCGCCCCGAGGGCAAGCAGCACACGTGGCCTTGGGCAACTGAGGACGAGGTCTACGACGAGATCGTCAAGCCGTCCGGCTTCACGTTCCGCGAGCTCATGGAGCATGGCCCGGCTTATCAGCACTATGTTTACAAGAAGTACGAGAAGGGCCTCATGCGTCCTGACGGCGAGCCCGGCTTCAACACGCCGACTGGCCGCGTCGAGTTCAGCTCGGTCCTCTTCGGTGCTTACGGCTACGATCCGCTGCCCTACATCGAGGAGCCGGGTATCGGTCCTGTGACCACGCCCGACCTGTACGAGGAGTACCCGCTGATCATGATCACCGGCGCCCGTACCACCTCGTTCTTCCACTCCGAGCATCGTCAGATTCCGTATCTGCGTCAGCTCACCCCCGATCCGTGGGTCCAGATTCATCCCGAGGACGCTGCTGCCAAGAACATCAGCGAGGGCGACTGGGTTTGGATCGAGAACCATCGTGGCCGCGCCCGTCAGCGCGCTCGCGTGACCTACGAAGTGCACAAGGGCACCATTGCCGCCCAGCACGGCTGGTGGTTCCCCGAGCAGGATGGCGCTGAGCCCAACCTGTACGGCTTCCGTCAGTCCAACATCAACCAGCTGCTGGCCAACAAGCCTGGCCGCACCGGTTTCGGCGCTGACCTGAAGTGCACGCTTTGCAAGATCTATCGTTGCAGTGAGGAGGACCTGTAATGACGAAGAACGGAATTCTGGTTGACTATCAGTACTGCACCGGCTGCTACTCCTGCGAAGTTGCATGCCAGGCCGAGCACAACCTGCCGCTCGAGCAGTGGGGTGTCAAAGTCATGACGAACGGCCCGTGGCCGATCAAGGATGCCGAAGGTAATCCGACCGACCGCTACGTGTACGACAACATCCCGGCCTTCACGCGCATCTGCGACCTGTGCGCCGAGCGCCAGGAAAAGGGCAAGCTGCCTTCCTGCGTGTTCCACTGCCAGGCCAAGTGCATGGAGTTCGGCCCGGTCGAGGAGCTCGCCAAGAAGCTCGCCGAGAAGCCCGAGCAGTACCTCTGGGTGCCTGCCAACGCATAGTAGGCATCGCTCGTTGAGTTAGCTTTCGAGGAAGGGGCGGCCGCGTGTCGCCCCTTCCCGTAAAGGAGTTGAATTATGGATTGCCAAGAATTGAAAGAAAGCATCGCGAAGGCTCCCGCAAAATCACGCGAGGTGCTGGATCGCATCTTCATGTACACGACGACGGGTGACAAGGTCAAACCCGATTTCGCCGCACATCTGGAAGGCGCGGAATCATACCAAGATTTCATCGAGGCAATCTACCGTGATGAGAGCCAGAAGTTCACACTTTTGTGGGCAGAGTGCGCAAAGTTCAAGCGCCGCAACTGGCTAGCCTATTTCGAGCCGAAGATGCTCGTCGAGAACGTGCGCATGAAGACCGATGGCGTGCCGATTCAGTTCGGCAGCGGCGTTATGTTGGCGCCGACGGGCAGCCGTGACAACATCGCGAAGGTGTACGTGTTCGAGAGCCAGGCGTTCAATGCGAATGCAGCTGAGTTCGTCACATCGATTGGCGGTACGTTCACGTTGCTCGACCACGAGTTCTGCGGCATTTACGGTTTGTACAAGTATCGCGGGAGCGTCATCCTCGAAGAGTGGGAAGTCGAACGCGAGCCCATAAAGGTCGACCCCGACGCAAGGTAGGCTATAATCTCGCTTGGCGAATACCGAGTGCGATTTAGGGGACGACGTGGCCAAGAAAAAGAAGAAGATGACGAAGGCGCAGGCTGCTGCGGCGCGGTATGACCAGACGGAAGAGGCCGCCAAGCGTGCGCGTGCTCGTGAGAACCAGCAACTCATCAGGAAGTCTGTTGCAAACGCTGAGAAGCAGGCCAGCAAGTCACGTGGCTACATGATGTGGATTCCCATCATTTCCATTCTCGTCATCGTCGTTTTGAGCCTTGTGTTCACGATGGGTCCCGGAATGATGCTCGGGGGTCAATAGGGGAGTGGCTGAACAAGCCGATAAAGTTTCGCATGCCTCGCTCAACGGTATTTACGTCAAGGCGCAGGAGCTCGACCGAGGGCACAACGATGTCGAAGCGCCCGCATTTGCACCGCCAGGTGCCGTAGGTGGCGATAATCAATCTCATGCAAGTGATGCCAACACGCATGCATCAACCCATGCGAGCGATACAGCTGCGCATGCATCAGATGCAGAAACCCATGCTTCGAATCTTGATGTTCAAACGCATGCATCGGAGTGCTGATCATGGCGGACTATTCCCTGGATTTTCAAATTCGCTACGATTCCAAACGAGAGTCGTGCAGCATTTTCTTCAGGTGCTTTGACACACCCAATTCAGTGACAGTGTTCGGTCTGCCCGAACCAGATGTCGTCGAGCCGCTGTTGTTGCGCGTTCGCAACGCATGCTTGAGTTTCCATCGTCTTTGGTCGTTTTCGTCTGCCGAGAGCGATATAGCCCGCATCAATGGGCAAGTTGACAGGGTTGAAGTCGACCAGTCCACTGCCGATCTCCTTCGCGGGATGATTGCCTTCAACCAGCAAGAGCCCTTGTTCGACTTCACGATTGGGCCGGTGAGTTTGGCGTGGAAACATGCGCAACGCGTGCCGACTGACGAGGAGCTTGCAGATGCTCTGGCTCATGTCGGCGTCTCGAAAGTAACTGTTGACGGTACAACCGTCGCGAAAGCCGACCCGCATCTGCGTGTCGATGTGGGAGGCGCTGCAAAAGGTTTCGTTGCCGACTATCTGGTCGCAATGCTTCATGACGCTGGCGTGAAATCGGCTGATATCGATTTGGGTGGTAATTTGTTCCTTATGGGCGATCATCCCGAGGGGCGTCCATGGCGTCTTTCGGTCAGAATCCCCGAGGGTGTACCTGCCGAGCGCGTCATGGTGAACGTTTCCAACAAGTCTGCCGTGACAAGTGGCAGCTACGAGCGTTTCGTCGATATTGATGGGAAGCGCTATCAGCACATCATCGACCCGCGGACGGGCTGGCCTTCCGAAAGCGACATCGTTTCGGCCACGGTTATTGCTGACAGCTCGCTTCAAGCTGACATGCTTGCCACGACTACATGCCTTGCGGGTTCAGAAGGCTTTTTCGAGCTTGCCTTGCGCCATCCCGACTGCGATTTCATCGCCATACTTGCTGATGGTACTGTCCTGAGAAGCGCTTAACGAGTAGCGCGTGTCGGTTGCTATAATCACTTCATGGCTCTGTTCAAAGGCATACTATTCGACAACGACGGCACGCTCGTCGACACGCATGACTTGATCCTATCGAGCATGCGCCATTGCACGCGCACCGTGCTCGGCTGCGAGATGCCCGAAGAAGTGCTCATGCACAAAGTCGGGCAGCCACTTGCCGTGCAGATGCGCGATTTCACTGATGACGAAGCGCTTCAAATCGAGCTCCTGCGGGTATACCGCGAGCACAACCACGCGATTCATGACAGTGTCGTTGCTGCATTTCCCGGCGCTCAAGAGGCGCTTGCCCGCTTGAGTGGGGCAGGGGTGCGCATGGGTGTCGTCACCTCGAAGATGCATGCGCTTGCGTGGCGTGGACTCGAGATCACCGGCCTAGCGCCTTATCTCGACTGTTGCATCGGTGCTGACGATTGCGTGCATTACAAGCCCGAACCGGAACCGGTCGTGCGCGGCTGCGAGGCGCTCGGTCTCGACCCGACCGAATGTCTCTACGTGGGCGACAGCCCCTACGATATTCATGCGGGCAATGCCGCTGGATGCAAGACGGCGGCCGTAACGTGGGGCGTGTTCTCGCTCGATGAGATGCGTGCAGAGAATCCCACGTACGAATTCGAGTCGTTCGAGCAGTTTGCCGATGCGTTTTCCCGTTAGCGGAATGCATTCGACCGATGCCCCGCCACCACCGAAAAGACGCAGGAAACGCCATTCTTTTCACTTGTTTTTGACAACGCTTTGCCTGATAATCAGCGTGGACTAACTTGTTTATCCATACCACGAAGAAGAAATGCAGCCTTATGGATGAGAACCTCAAGAAGCTCAACAGAGTTCAATTGCTTCAGCTCATGGTGCAACTGTCTGAGGACCGTGATGCGCTCTACGCAGAGAACACCGAACTGCGGAAGCGTATGGCCGAGCGCCCACCCGCAGCCGCTTCCATGAAAGTCGGCTCAATTGCCGAAGCAGCATTGCAAGCGAACGGCTATTTCGAGTCGGCTCAAAACGCAGCAGATGAGTATCTGCGGGAAATCAAGCGCATGCGCGATCAGGTTGCAGCGCGCACGGCCTCTGCTGGATCGGTCGCTGGGAAGCCTAAGGCTCGAGTAGATGCCCAATCGCTGCCGACGCCGCAAGTCCAGCCCGTTCAACAGGCGCAGCCTGCATCTCAAGCACAGCCTGTCCAGCAAGCGCCGCTGCAAGCCCAGCAGGCTCAATCGTTCGAAAAGCAGGTTCCTGTGGTACAGCAGCCTGCCGCGTCAGATCAGCAGCACATCGACAAGGTCAAAGCCGACGCGGTTCAGGAAGCAAAAGCGATGTCCGATCGCATTCTTGCACGCGCGAACGCCCAGTCCAAGGCGATCATCGATGATGCTCAGGCGCGTGCAGATGCAATAATCGCCGATGCCAATCGCAAATCGCACACCATCGTCTCGCGGGCGAACCGCCAGGCCGAGGCGGTGCTGGGAGCCGCTAAGCAAAAGGCAGCGTCAAAGTTGCCCGAGCATCAAGATGCTGCAGAGCAAAAGGATCCGGCACCTCTCGACGAGGCTGCAAAAGAGACCACTTCGGGGCTGTCTGCGCAGCAGCAGGTTTCCGCGCGTCAAGATGAAACCGCCAAGTCTCCTTCGACTACAGCTGAGATCGCGACGCGTGCGCGTCACGTGCGCAACCCCAACCGCGAGAGGCTTTAGTAATGGCTGATTCGCAAGCGACGTCCACGATCGAGCTTCAGACGCCCCCAAATTGGGCGGGGTCCCTGGCGGGGGCTCCTGCAGGCACGCGCGAGCAAATTGCCGACGCAGCGAATGCAGCTCGCCGTCATGTCGAAGAGGGCTTCACGACTGCCGATTTGCGCAACGAGCTGAAACGTTCGAAACGCAGCCGTGCATGGAAGCGCTTCGGTATCGTGCTCGGTGTCCTAGTTGCGCTTATAGCCGCTGCCGCGATTGCTGTTGTGGTGTTCTGCTCAGTCAACCAAGTCAATTCGGACTCGATGGCGCCGACGCTGAAATACGGTCAGCTCGTTGTGTCGAGCAAGGATACGAGCCTGTCGAGGGGCGATGCATTTGCGTATCGCGATGGCGATGAGATTGTGTTCGGCCGCGTTGTCGCGGAGCCGGGCAGTTGGGTCAACATCATGAACGACGGCACGTTGTTCGTAACTGAAGCATCTCTTGGCAACTCGTCTAGCGGCACGAATCAGACGAGCAACAAGGTCAAAATCACCCGCCAAGTGCCTCCTGACAGCTATTACGTTTTCGGTGACGCCGAAGGCGCGACCATCAGCGGATTGGCAAATGCTGAGGATTTCGTCATGACCGATCAGGTAATCGGCAAAACGCTCTTCAGGGTATGGCCAATAACCAGTTTCGGGCCGGTCAGCTAAACGGCGCATATCAATTTCTGGCTAACGTTCGTCTTCGCCTTTACGAGGTGACAGCTTTACTAATGCATATTCGATGGCCTGCTTCGTCAATTTGCGGGGTGGGTTGTTTTCCATACCGGCAAAGAAGAAAGTGATGGGAATATCGTAGCCGTTGGCGATTTTGACGAGGTAATCAACCGTAACGTTTGCTTCCCCGTTTTCAACTTTGCACAGATACGATCGATCGATGTCGACCATCTGGGCAAGCTGATCTTGGGTTAAGCCGCTTTGGGTGCGCAATGCGACAACACGCGCTCCGATAGCGGATCGAATGAGTATGTTTCCTTCACTAGCAGACACGTTTCGAATACTAGAAGGCCGTCGTTCATGTCTTGTGGGATATAAACAACAAGGCCGTTGCTTATATCAAATGAACAAGGGGATAGGCTTCTCTGCCGCTTTTTTAGACGAAATACCTGCCTGCCGTTCGTTTCTGTTCTTGCTGCTTGACCTACAATTGACACAACGCAACGTTCGTCAAGTTGACGTGCGTGTTCTCAGCGCGAGAAGGGGGATTCCATGTCTGAGGAAAAATGGGTATGCACGGCTTGTCCCGGGTGGGGTGACCACGAGTTCTGTGCCATCAAGACCGTCGTGAAAGACGGCAAGATCGTGCGCACAGAAGCCGTGGACTACACGGGAGCAGAGGCGGGCGAGGGGCATTGCTGCCAAAAGGGCATTGCCTCTTGGCGTCAGGTTTACGCTGAGGATCGTTTGCTCTATCCGCTCAAGCGCGCTGGCGAGCGCGGGGAAGGCAAATGGGAGCGCATCAGCTGGGACCAGGCGTTCGAAGAAATCGGCGCCAAACTGCTCGAGTTGCGTGAGAAGTATGGCCCCGAAACGGTCACGTTCTGGAACATCACCACGTCGCTCCCGCCATCGCAGGGCCTCGACACCTTGCTTGGCAACCGCCTGTGCGGTCTGTGGGGTGGCACCGACCCGCTCAACGCCTACGGCTTGGACAATGGCCCGTACTATGCGTCGTACTTCGACCTGGGTGATTTCTACAAATACATGATGATCGACCCCGTCAAATTCGACGCGACGACTTACCTGATCATCTGGGGTGGCAACCCCGTCGAAAACCAGCAGCGCGTGGCCAAGCACATCGTCGAGGCCAAATCGCGTGGTGCCAAGATCGTCGACGTAGGTCTGTTGTTCGATGCGTCAGCCGGCTATGCCGATTGGTTTATCCCAGTCAAACCAGGTTCCGATACAGCGTTGGCGCTTTGCATGGCGCGCCAGATCGTCGAGCGCGAGGAATACGATCGCGCTTTCATGACGAAGTACACGGTCGCCCCGCTGCTCGTCGACGTCGAGACGGGCAAGTTCGCCGAAAACGAAGGCTGGTTCTACTACTGGGACGAGGAAGCCGGCGAAATGAAGCCGACTGAAAAGGGCGCTGAAGAATACGAGGGTACGCCCGCGTTCGACGGCACCTACAAGCTCGACGGACGCACCTACAAGCCGGCGTTCCAGATGTTGCGCGAACATCTTGCCACGTACACGCCCGAGTACCAGGAGACCATAACGGGTGTTCCCGCGGCAGACGCTGTCAAGCTCGCTGAGGAGTATTCGGCGCATCGTCCAGCATTCATCGTGGGCGCTTTGGGTATTCGCTATCAGAATCAGGGCGACGCATACCGTGCTTTCTACCTGCTCGGAATGCTCACGGGCAATCTCGGCCATCCGAATGGCGGCGTGACGAGCGAGATTCAGCCGTGCGGCTGGCCGCTCGGCTTCAACAACCCTTCCATCATCTACCCGAATGGCAAGGATGCCGACAAGACCGTGTTCGTGAAGAACGGCGACTTCTTCGAGGATGCCAAGGAAGGGAAGTACAAGGCCTTCATCAAGGTAGCCGGCAACCCCGTGCACAACTGTCCGAATCGCAGCCGGTGGATTGAGGATACGTTCCCCAACATGGAGCTCATCATCGACGTGGATGTCTGGATGACCGACACGGGCGAATACTCCGACTACGTGCTGCCCGCCGCGATGCCGTTTGAGCGCGAAGAGCTCATCGCCGCCGCTCAGTACAACCATGTAGTGCTGCAGCAGCCTGCCGTCGAGCCGCGCGGCGAGTGCAAGGACCCGTCGTTCATCTACGGTGGCATTGCCGAGCGCATCGGGCTGGGTGAGTACTTCAAGAAGGAAGACGGCGCGCCCATGATGGCTGCAGACTGGATCCGCTTGCGCTTGAACTCGCCGCAGCCGTTCCTGGCCAACATCGACCCGCCGCTGACCTACGAGCGTCTGGCTGAGGAGAAGATCATCCGTGCGGCCGTGCCGCCCATTCCGTGGGATCCGTTCTTCGGAATGAAGTTCCCCACGCAGACCGGCCACATGGAGTTCTACTCCGAGCGATTGAACAATGTCGGTCTGCCCATGGCCACCTACCACGAGCCCTACGAGGTTCCCACGACCACAAGCCTCGCCAACGGCACCGCGAAGCACAAATACCAGTTCTTCAGCGGCCGTCAGCGCTTCTTCATGCAGTCGATTTTCACCGACGACCCGGTCATGACCGAGCTGTCGGGCGGCAAGCCCACCGGACGCATCAATCCGGTCGATGCGCGCGCCGAAGGCATTGTCGACGGTGACAAGTGCGAGGTCTACAACGAGCGTGGTCACGTGGTCATCGAGATGCGTCTTGACCAGGCGATACCGCCGGGAACCATCCAAGTGTGGTTCGGCTGGCGCAAGCGCCAGTTCGAGAAGCACGAGGGCGAAGATTCCGGTATGTACTCCGAGCTGCTCGTGCCGCTGGGCGACAACGACACGCTCGATGAGGCGGCTCAGTACTGGTACCAGTGCACGCAGGAAGACGGCGCGGTCGGCTACATCCTGGGTGGCGGCACGTATTCTGCGATGGCAGGTGCGTGGGATACCATTTGGGACTGCGCGTGTGACATCCGCAAACTCGAGGCGTAAGAGGGGGAAGCGATCATGACCGAGAAAGCAATGAAAGGCCCCATGGCCAAGAGGAATCCCGAGAACAACATCTGGGCGCATTCGCCTGCCAAGACCGAAATTCCAGACGACGTGATCTTCGTCGACTTGCTGCGTTGCACCGGTTGCTGGACTTGCTCGCTGTCGTGCATGACCGGCAACGGTCTGCCCGACGGGCGCTACTTCGTGAACGTGCGAACACTGGGCAGCGGCGAGGGCATCGACCGTCCGTTAGGCACATGGCCTGACCTGCGCATGTCGTGGATGCCGTACTACACGCATCACTGCATCAAGTGTAAGCCGCGCACTGAGGCCGGCGAGCTGCCGTATTGCGTGAAGAACTGCCCGAACAAAGCACTGTACTATGGTGCCGACGCAGCCGAAAAGATCGAGGCAGCACGACAGCGCGGAGCCCGCATCTACCAGCTGCCCGAATGGGAACACGGCAAGGAAGGTGTCATCTACGCGAGTCCGGACCGCGAGATTATCTAGCGGTCCGATGAGTTCTCGAAGGAGGTCGCATGCGCGGCCTCCTTCCTTGTTCACTCAAAATACTCTCCGCAGTTCTCGCCCAAAAACCGTTTAAGCACGTCGACGCAATGTTGTGCATGCAGCGACAGCTTCCTGTGCCTCGGATACAAAAAACCCACTTGGCAGACAGCTTCTGGAGTGGAGAGGGGTATGAATTTCAAACCGTCGGTCGGCATGTTGGCATCGAGCTGCGAGACGAAAAATCCGAACGAATCGAACGCCGCGAACGATTCGTACTCCGATGCGTGAACGAACTCAAGAAGCATGCGGGGGCTTGTCACGTTCATGCGCACGTTTTTGAGAGGATGGTCCCTGAACAGCCACTCTGTCAGCTGTGTCATCTCGCGATGCGCGTTCAAAGCAACAGGAAGATTTACAAGGTCATCGCGATGGAGGACTGTTTCACGTGCGAGTTCGGATTCCTCGGAACACACGAATCCGAACGTGGTCTTCAGGATTGGCTCGAATCGAACATCTGGGTTCTGCAGGATGCCCGGAAGCGTTTTCGCGTTGATGTCGAGGTAGCACAGATCGCTGCCGTCCGAGAGCGCAGCGCGCTGTACGAGCTTGTCGAATGGTTCTTCGAGATAGGAGGAGTTCTCGGCGAGCAATCCGATGTAGGACGTGTTCGATACGGCGGTTTGCGCACCGTAGTAGCTCACGTACAGCGTGATGGGCTCCTCGCCCTCGGGACCTTCGAAACGGCCTTCGAGCAATTCGTCGACCATGCCTCGGTGGTCGTCGACGATGCGCTCGGCGTGCTTGAGGAACACCTCGCCATCGCTTGTGAGGCGCACGCCCCTCCTGCTACGCTCGACGAGCTTTATTCCGAGTTCCGTTTCGAGCGACGTGACGGCTTTGTTCAGACCTTGTTGCGAGATGAGGAGGTTCTTTGCGGCGCCGTAGAACGATCCTGCCTGTGCGAGGGCGATGAAGTAACGCAAGCTTTCGATTTGCATCTTTTTCTCCTTGGTTGGCAATCTGGTGTGTCACGAGAACCGCTCCCTGACACAGCAAAACGTCAAACAATCGCATGCAACCAATAGTTGAATAATATAGCAGAAACCTGTTTCTTTCGGTTGTCATATGTGCGGGGTACACTTTGGGACAGAGGACTCTTGCGCTTGAGGGGAATGCGCAGGAAGGGGGTTTATCTGCGCGTCCTTTGCGCAAGACGCAAGTTATTGACGAGGAGCAAAGGAGGAAAGCGTATGTCCGAAGAGTCTTTCGTGTACACGTGCTGCCCTGGTTGGGGTGACCACGAGTTCTGCGCGATCAAGACCATCGTGAAGGATGGCAAGATTGTGCGAACCGAAAAGCCGGACTACACCGGCGCCGAGGCGAACGAAGGCTACATCTGCCAGAAGGGCATCATGTCGTGCCGTCAGCCTTACAATCCGAAGCGCCTGACTCATCCGCTCAAGCGCGTCGGCGAGCGTGGTGAGGGCAAGTGGGAGAAGATCAGCTGGGATCAGGCGATGGATGAAATCGCCGCCAAACTGCTCGAGCTTCGCGACAAATACGGCCCCGAATCATTGGCCATGTGGGACGTCGTGGCATCGGTGCCGCCGTCTCAGGGATTGGGCGCATTGTTGTCGTCCCGCTTCATCGGCTTGTGGGGTGCCACTGACCCCATCCAGGCATACGGCCTCGATAACGGTCCGTTCTATGCGGCCTTCTTCGATTTCGGCAACTTCTACAAATACATGACGACCGACCCGAAGAACTTCGACACGTCCGACTACATCATCGTGTGGGGCGCGAATCCCATCGAGAACCAGCAGCGTATTGCCAAGCATCTGGTCGAGGCGAAGGCCAACGGCGCCAAGATCGTTGACATCGGCCTGTTGTTCGACGGCACAGCTGGTTTCGCAGACGAGTTCATCCCCGTCAAGCCCGGTAGCGACCCGGCACTCTCGATGACGATGGCCAACCTCATCATCCAGCGCAAGCAGTACAAGGAAGATTTCCTGCTCGCCTACACCGTAGCGCCGTTCCTCGTGCGCGACGACGATGGTATGTTCCTGCGCGATGCCGAAGGCAACTACGTGGTGTGGGATGCCGACGCAGACGCGCCGTGCTCGACCGTTCTCGGCGAACAGGCGCTTCCGTGCGGCAAGCCTGAGCTCGACGGTGTGCATGTGGTTGATGGCGTGCCCTGCAAGACCGCGTTCGCGCGCTTGCGTGAGCACGTCGCCCAATACACGCCTGAGTGGCAAGAGCCCATCACCGGCGTTCCGGCAGACGTTGCTGTTCGCCTGACCGATGAGTACGTGGCCGCTCCCAATGCCTACATCTTCGGCGCGCTGGGCTTGCGCTATCAGAACCAGGGCGAGTCGTACCGCTCGTTCTACCTGCTGGGTGCGCTTACCGGCAACCTTGGCCGCCCGGGTGCGGGCGTCACGTCCGAAATGCTGCCCGCCGGCTTCCCCATGGTATTCAACGACCAGCCCATCACCATGCCCGAAGGTCGCGAGAACTACAAGGGCAAGCTGCTGCGCCAGGCCGAGTTCATCGAGCAGGTCAAGACGCAGAAGCCGTATCCGATCAAGGCATTCTGGGTCATTGCGGGCAATCCCGTCCACAACTGCCCGAACCGCGGGCTGTGGCTCAACGAGATCTTCCCGCAGATGGAGCTCATCGTCGACATCGATATTTGGATGACCGACACCGGCGAGTACGCCGACTACGTGCTGCCCGACTGCATGCCGTTTGAGCGCTACGAGCTTGTCGCGTCGGCTGCTTACAACCACATCGTACTGCAAGAGCCGGCCATCGAGCCGATCGGCGAGGCCAAGGACCCGACGTTCGTCTATTCCGAGCTGGCCAAGCGTGTAGGCCTGGGTGAGTACTTCGACAAGACGGCTGAGGAGTGGATCGACATCCGAATCCAATCGAAGTGGCCGATGATTGCCGGAATCCAGCCGCCGCTCACTTACGAGCGCCTGAAGGAAGAGAAGCTGGTGCGCGCCGCCACGCCGCCAGTGAACTGGGACCCGTTCATGGGAATGCAGTTCGACACGCCGCACAAACGCATGGAGTTCTACTGCGAGCGTCTGGTCTGCGTCGACGACGCCATCGCCAAGTACCTGCCGCCGCTCGAGGCTCCCACGCCCACCGCGCTTGCCAACGGCACGGCTAAGGGCAAGTACCACTTCTTCAGCGGACGCCAGCGCTTCTTCATGCAGTCGATGTTCACCGACGACCCGGTTATGGCTGGTTTGTCCGGTGGCAAGCCGACCGGCCGCATGAACCCCGTCGACGCGGAGGCCGAAGGCATCAAGGACGGCGACATGGTCGAGGTCTACAACGGTCGCGGTCACGTGGTCATCGAGATGAAGCTCGACCAGGTGATTCCGCCTGGAACGGTACAGGTGTGGTTCGGCTGGCGCCACGAGGCGTTCGACGAGGGCATGTACTCCGAACTCATCGTGCCGCTGGGCAGCTTCGAGACAATCGACGACCGCGCCGAAAACTGGGTGAAGTGCGTTGAGGCCATCGGCGGCTACCAACCCGGTTTCGGTACGGGTGGCATCGGCGGCATGGCCGGCGCTTGGGATACGATTTGGGACTGCGCATGCGACGTGCGCAAGGTCGAGGCGTAAGGGGGGTAGTGAGATGACTGAGATCAACGAGAAGACCATCCTGGTTGACCTCCAGCGCTGCATCGGTTGCTGGACCTGCTCGCTTGCCTGCAAGGTGGGCAACAACCTGCCCGACGAGGAATTCTGGCTGACCGTGCGCACCCAGGGTTCGGGCGAGGGTATCGATCGCCCGGCTGGTACGTGGCCGAACCTTCACATGAGCTGGATCCCCATTTGGTCGCAGAGCTGCGTGAAGTGCCCGAGCCGTATCGCCAAGGGCGACAAGCCCTACTGCGTGAACTCGTGCCCGTGCAACGCGCTCACGATTGGCGAGACTGCAGCCGCCAAGAAGGAGGAGCTGCGCGACCGAGGCTTCCGCTTCTTCGAGCTGCCCGCTTGGGAAAAGTCCAAGGATAACGTGCTTTACGCCGAGAAGAAGTAGCTTGATGAGCCACTTTGACAGTCAAAGTGGCTCATTCTGCTTTCGAAAGGGACCGCTTCGGCGGTCCCTTTTTG
>JAZLCO010000093.1:0-2471 GCA_045614225.1 Eggerthellaceae bacterium
TGAGGGCGTAGACGATGCGCTCTTTCCACTTCGGTTTGTAGGGATTGGGGTCGCCTTTGAGGAAGTTGCGCTTCGGCTTCTTCTCGCTGCTCGATTGCTTGTCGGATGGCGAGCTTTGCTCACCGCAAATTTGGGTCGAGCCAGGGTCTTGACCACAAATTTGCTTGACTTCGCTACGCTCGCCATCCGACAAAGCAATAGGCGTCGCGCCTTCTGGCGAGCAAGCCGAATCAGAACCCGCAGCCAAATCGCGATTCTCTTCAGAAACCGTCACTGAATCGAGCGCGGCTTCGCCCTGCTCGGAAGAGATGCTCTGGGCGACAAGCGCGTCTTCGTCTTGCTTTGACACAACGCGCTGGATGGCGGGTTCGTATTGCTTCTTGGCGTTCTCATCGATGTCGAGCAGCTTGTACAAGTGCTTGCGACCGCGACGGAATGCAACGCCGGCAACCGCCGACAACGCCACGGCAACGCCAGCGAGCGCCTGGATGGTGTAGGTCATGACCGACGGGTCGACGTAAGCCCACGCCACTTGCGTGAATGCGAACGATGCAATAAACGCCACGACGAGAAGTGCCGTGAAGTCGTAAAGGGCTATGGTGAAGCGTTTAATCAGCATTCGCTAATAGTAACGCCTCGCAGCAAGTTGGAGACGGCAAACACTGAAGAAAACAAAGGGGACGCACGTGCGACCCCGCGAAGTCTGGTTCGAGCTCGTTAGCGCGACTCGCCAATACGGCACATCAGCTCAGCCCGAGCCAAGAGCTCGAAAGCTTGCCGGAATCAACTATCGTGAAAACGGGGCGTGCTCCAGAAAGGTCGACCGCCAGACGATAGCCTTCGCAGTTGCCGACGAGCCACTCGTAGTAGTCCTTGGAACCGTCGCCGAACCTGCTCATCGACGCCATCATCGTGCCACCATGAGCCACGAGAATCACGCGCGACTCGCCGCGCTCCTGCGCCTCCCGCAGGAAAGCATCGAGCGATGCGGCTACGCGGTCGGTGAACTCCTCGCGCGACTCTCCACCCGGACACGGAAGCGTGCACCAGCTCTCAACCCATGCCTGATAGTCCGGATCGTTTTCCATCTCGTCGGCGCTGCGGCCACCGAACGCGCCGAAGTTCATCTCCTCGACGCCAGGCACCACGACCTGCTGCGCATTCGGAAACATGATGGATGCCGTCTCTTGTGCACGGCGCATCTTCGAGACGTACACGAGCGGTATGTCGGGAAACGGCCCCGCTTCACGCGCCTCCTCACGCCCTCTTTCGCTCAACGGCTGGTCAAGGGCGCCCACATACTGACGTGCGGCATTGCCCGGCGTCTGACCGTGCCGGATGAGAACAAGCTCCATTCTTATCTGCCCTTCCTCATCAAGCCAAGCACGGCTGCAACACCCAAACCGAGGCCTGCCGTCGCGTACATGAGCTTGTTCGCGCGCTTGATGTCCTCAACCTCGATGGGGCGCACATCGTCGCCAATCGTCGGTTTCTCGACGTATTCGCCGAAGTAGTAGTGGCCACCGCCGAGCTGCACGTCCAACGCACCTGCACAGGCGGCTTCGGTGTGGGCGGAATTCGGCGATGTGTGGTTGCGACGGTCGCGCTTGAAAATGCGCCATGCGCCTTTCGCGTCGAGGCCCGTCAATTGGGCAGCTGCGCACATGAGCGCACCGGAAACGCGCGCCGGCACGAAGTTGAGCACGTCGTCGAGCTTCGCGGAAGCGGTGCCGACGTTCGCATAGCGTTCGTTCTTGTAGCCCACCATCGAGTCGAGCGTGTTGACGGCCTTGTAGAACGCAGCAGCAGGCGCACCGCCCAGCGACATGAACAGCAGAGGCGCGACCACACCGTCCGACACGTTCTCGGCCACGGTCTCGACCGCAGCCTTCGCCACGCCTTCCTCGTCGAGCGATTCCGTATCACGCCCGACGATCATGCCCACGGCCTTGCGCGCGCCCGGCAGATCGTCGGCCGCAAGCGCATCGTAGACTTTCATGCTTTCGTCGCGCAGCGAACGCGCCGCCACGAGCTGGTAGCACAGAATCGACTCGCCGACGAGCGCGCAGAGAGGATGCACCTTGTCGAGCAGCTTGAGCGAGCCCCACGCTACGAGCGGCGCCGCCAGAGCGACGTCCGCCGTGAGCGCCGCGCCCCCAAGACGCTCGGTCTGAGCGCGGTCGAGCGACCATGCATCGCCCGCCTTTTCCGCCTCGGCAAATACGTATTTCCGCAAGAGGCCTTCTTCGAAATCGATCTGCTTGCCGATGAGTTTCACTGGATGCGGCCATCCATGCGGATCGCCCAATGCTGCATCGAGCGCAAAACCTGCAATCATGGCTACGACATGACGGTTCATCAAGACCTCCGCTCAGCACATGTGCTTGAAAAAGACAGCCCCTTTTTAACACATTTATGACTTATGGCACATTGCTCCCTGGGAAGGTTGTGCCATTTTCGAAAATGGCACA
>JAZLCO010000094.1:0-7601 GCA_045614225.1 Eggerthellaceae bacterium
GCTGTGCCGTTTCATGAAACGGCACAGCGTTCCCTGGGAGCAGCGTGCCATCCTTCCGACAAACCAAAAAGGGCTGCGCAACTGCGCAGCCCTGTAGGGACATTACTGACGTGCGATGTTACACGCGCTTCACGAAACGGCCGTCGCGAGTGTCGATCTGAAGAACGTCGCCGACCTCGACGTACATGGGAACGTTCACCACAGCACCGGTCTCGAGCGTAGCAGGCTTGGTCGAACCCTGCACCGTGTCACCCTTGAAGCCAGGCTCGGTTTCGGCAACAGCGAGCTCGACAAACATCATGGGCTCGATGCCGATGAGCTCGTCGCCAGCATACTGCAGCGAAACTTCGTCGTTCTCCTTGAGCCATTTAGCCACGTCCCCGACGACATCGGCGCTCAGAGCCTCCTGCTCGTACGTGTTGTTGTCCATGAAGTTGAAATCGGCACCGTCGTTGTAGAGGTACTGCATCTTGCGGGTCTCCATGCGGACCGAGTCGAACTTCGTGCCGGCGTTGAACGTATTGTCGACGATACGACCAGTCCTGACGTCGCGAAGCTTGGTGCGCACGAACGCGCCACCCTTACCCGGCTTCACATGCTGGAACTCGACGATAGTCCAGAGTTTGCCGTTATATTCGATGCACATGCCATTCTTAAAATCGGCGGTAGAGATAGCCACAGCAGTTCCTCCTCTTTGATTCTTCACTGAAACCGTTTGATTATACCCGTTTAACATGGATAAGAAAGGAAAAACGCTTAGGTTAAGAAGGGACTGTCCCTTAATAACACAAGGTCTTCCACCAAGCCGATCGATTTAAACGTGTCGAGAAGGGGCCACCCTTTTCGACGCATGCTAGATTACAACCATCTCATGCGTTGATTGGGTGAACACATCGTATCCTGCATCGGTGACAACACCGAAGTCTTCGAGGCGCATGCCGAACTCGCCTGGCAGATAGATACCCGGCTCGACTGTAACGACATTCCCCGCAACAAGCGGCTGCTCGTTGCGGATGTTGAGCGTCGGCAGCTCGTGGATATCGAGGCCTACGCCATGCCCCAAACCATGCCCCATGCAACCGCCGAAGCCGCCTTCTTCGAGCACCTGCTCGGCGAGCTCGTGAATCTCGCGGCCTGTCAAACCAGGTTTGATGGCACGTTCGGCCTCTTCGTTGGCAGCGCGCAGCACTTGCCACGCACCAGCCATGCGGCCGGTGGGTTCACCCAGGAACACGGTGCGCGTCATGTCTGAGCAATAACCCTTCACCTTGGCCCCGAAATCGAGAACGACACACTGGCCAGCCTCAAGGCGTTTGTTGCTGGGTATGGCATGAGGGTCTGCACCGTTTTCGCCAGAGGCGACTATCGAGCTAAATGCCAAACGCTCTGCCCCATGACGCAGCATGAACGAGTCGAGCTCGAACTGGACTTCACGCTCGGTCATACCGGGCTTAATGAATTGAATAATATGCGCGAATGCAGCATCAGTAATGGCCTGGGCTGCTCGCATCCTTGCAATTTCTCCCGCATCTTTTACGGCACGCAAGCCAATGACAACATCTTTCGTGGGAACCAAGCAATCGGTGCCGAACTCCTCCGCCATCTTTATGAACTCGTCATAGGTGATGGTGTCCTCGACGCCGATAAGACCGTTGAACGGAATCGCCCCACTCGCCAGCGCGTCAGCAGCAAAACGAGCATGTGATTTGCGCGTACCGCTCACGACGATGTCGCTCGAAATTGCGTTCGCAACCGTGCGCAACGCATTCGTATAGCGGGAGTCGGTATGGAGCATGGTGCCGTCGGATTTGACGAGCAAAGCATGGGCACGTTCTTCGTCGAAAACGCCATCGAAAGCGGTCAGCCAAGCGATGTTTGATGTATCACGAACCATGAACGCGTCAAGGCCCATCTGAGCGCACGCTTCTTGCAAAACGTTCTGGCGCTCGAACGAGACAAGACCTGCAGACTGTTCGTCGAAATCTTCTTGTTCCTCAATAGAGGAATCGAAGGCATCCTCGGGCTTAACAGCTTCCAAAGCTTCAGCGCCAGACTCGAGGACGAGCTGATCGGCAGGCGCGGAAGCAGCTTTCTGTTCGACTGCAGGCGCTATTTCCTCTTCGGGCTCGTCCACATCGTCATCAGGAATTCCGACAATGATGTTCTGCCCTGCTGGATAGAGCTCCTCATAGCCTTCACCCAATCGTGCAAGCAGCTCATGCTCGCGGAACACGTCTATAGCGCGGCAATAGCCATCGAACCCCAGACCCATCACCCGCGCCACGCACGCAGGCGCTATGACCGATGTGCGGCGGAACTCCTCGCGCTCGGCGATATTCGATAGGTGCACTTCAATAACCGGCACGTTTATCGACGCAACAGCGTCACGCAATGCATATGAGTAATGGGCATGTGCACCAGGATTGTAGACAATGCCTGCGTATACTTCGCGCGCACCTTGGATGGCGTCGATGATCTCGCCCTCGCTGTTGGACTGCATGAAATCAGCTTCGATTCCATGACGACTCGCGTAGTCGGCAACTTTTGCTTCGAGCGTATCGAGTGTCTCGTCGCCATAGATATCCGGCTCGCGCACTCCCAGCATGTCAAGGTTTGGACCATTGATAACGAGAATCTTCGGCATTGCCATCGAGGCTCCTTGCAACGGTTGACTTTCGACAGGAAGATTGTATCAGCTTACAAATCATCTTGAAGAGGGCTGCGCCCTTTTGGCTACCCACCCAATGCGGTCAGCACAAGGTCATCGGAAAGCTTCTCCACACGCCAGCTTGCTATGTCATCAGCCAGGACGAAACGCAGATTCCCTGAACGCACTTTCTTGTCGTGCTTCATCGCCGACAGCAGCTCCGCCGGTGACAGCCCATGATCGAGTGGCTCCAAGCCGAGCTTGTCAAGCAGCTCGGCCTGCGCTTCCGCGAACGCCTCGACGGCACCTTGCTCTGTCTCTGATGCGATCGATCGTGTCAACCGCGCAGCGAAACGCATGCCCTCCGCAACACAGGCGCCGTGCGAGTACGCGCCCAAACTCGCGCACAACTCGATAGCATGACCCAGCGTATGCCCGTAGTTCAGGCACTCGCGCACGCCTTTGCTTTCGGTCTTATCGCGCGCAACCACATCAGCTTTGAAGACAACGCAGCGGGCGATGGCTTCTTGGGTGGTTTCGGCATCGCGATTGGCAAGTTCGTGTGCGTGATCGGTGAGCCAGAAAAAGAAATCATCGGAATCGATGACAGCCGACTTTGCCACCTCTCCACACCCACAGCGCCATTCGCGCTCGGGCAGCGTTGCCAGCGTGTCGGTATCGGCGCAAACGAAGCTCGGCTGCCAAAAAGCGCCGACAAGATTCTTCCCTTCCGGCAAGTTGACGGCGGTCTTCCCACCAACAGACGAGTCAACCATCGCGAGCAGCGTTGTGGGAACCTGCACGACAGGAACACCACGCATGTACGACGCAGCCACATAGCCGGCCAAGTCGCCGATCACACCGCCGCCGAGCGCAACGACCATGCAGTCGCGCCCCATGCCCAGCTGCGCCATGGCAGACCAAATCTCGCCCGCTATCTCGAGGGATTTCGAACTCTCCCCTGCAGGCACTACAATATCGGCCGCCTTGAAGCCTGCTTGGTTCAGGGAAGCTTTAACCTGCGACAAGTAGAGAGGCCCGACGTTGCTGTCGGTTATAACGAGAACATCTCGAGCGTTGGAAAAACGATCGATCTCGCGAAGGTTGCGCCCGAGCGCAGCGATGATTCCCGAGCCGATTCGCACCGAATAATCGTGTTCACCGGGCAAGCTGACAATTACTTTGGTTGCCATGGCTCATTCTCCCTTTCCTGCTCGGCGCAGTTGCAGCAGATGCATCATCGGCTGCTGCGAATCAAAATGCCGTTTTCCTTCAACCGAGCGAAAGCTTCTCGCGCAATCGAACCCGTGCCTCGTCCAGCTGTGTCGATTGTCAGGTCGGCAACTTCCTCGTAAAGCGGCATCCGAGCTTCGATCACCTGGCGGGCTTGATCGAGGTCCCCGAACAACGGACGCGTCGAAATGTCGGAAATTCGCGATGCCGCCTCGTCGGCGGTGACCCGCAAGTGCACAACGTAGCCGCTGTCGGCGAGAATACGCCTGTTTTCCTCGGCAAGCACAACCCCGCCGCCACACGATACAAGCTGCGGTTCGCTCGAGCATGCAAGCTCGCGCAAAACGTCGGTTTCGATTTGGCGGAAGCCTTCTTCACCCGTTTCTGCGAAGATCTGCTTCACCTTCATGTCGCAACTCCGCGCGATGTACGTATCCATGTCGACAGCTGTCACACCAGCGCTTCGTGCAAGCTTCCGTGCGACCGATGTCTTGCCAGCACCCATGAAGCCCACGAAAAATACGGGCATGACCAGCTTGCACGTGTGGTCAACTGGCTCGTCTGATGTTTTGCGGAAGTCAAACACCTCGGTCATCGCACACCACCCAACCAAAAAGGGACGGTCCCTTTTTGGTTATTCAAAGCCATCGCGGGCATTACTTTGCCGCCGTCCTCAAACGCTGCTTGTACGCAGCGACAGCGGCACGAATATCCGTCATGTTGTCGTGGCCGAATTTCTCAAGATAGGCGTTCGCCAACTCGAATGCGATCTCCGACTCGGCCACAACCGCACATGCAGGAACAGCGCAAACGTCGGATCGCTCCGTAGACGCAGACGCAGGTTCAAGCGTGTCCAAATCAATCGTCTGCAAAGGAGCACCCAAGGTCGGTATCGGCTTCATGGCGCACGTGACGATCAGCGGCATACCCGTCGTCATCCCGCCTTCGAGCCCGCCGGCATTGTTGCTCGTGCGCGTGAAACCGTTACCGCGATCGAGCTCGATTTGGTCGTGAACTTGCGAGCCGGGCAAATGGGAAGCTTCGAACCCGAGCCCGAACTCAACCCCCTTGATTGCCGGAATCGAGAAAAGCGCAGCGCCGATGCGCGAACTCAAGCGCTCGTCTCGCGATGCATATCCACCTACACCAGGGACAAGACCGCGAACGACGACGCGGAACGTGCCGCCGAGGCTTTCCCCTGCCTCGATCGCCTTTTCTATTTCGTGACGCATGGCATCTGACGCGGCCTCGTTAGGACAACGCACGTCCGAAATCTCGATCTCGAGGGGTTTGTAGTCGGGCGCCTCCATCATGGGATTGCGCTCGATCCATTGAGCCTGACCAATCGACGTGACATACGAGAATATGTCAACGCCCAGGTCTGCAAGGAACTCACGTGCTATGCCGGCAGCAGCGACTCGTGCCGCGGTCTCACGTGCGCTCGCTCGCTCAAGCACGTCACGGCAATCATCCGAATCGATCTTGAGGGCTCCCACCAAATCCGCATGACCAGGCCGTGGCGTCGTCTCACGATGCAGACCGATGGGTGCTTCCCCAAATGCAGCCATGTCCTCAGCCCAGTTTTGCCAATCTCGGTTCTCCACGACGAGCGCGATTGGCGAGCCAAGCGTGCGGCCAAAACGCACACCCGACACGATATGCACTGTATCGGACTCGATATCCATACGGCCACCGCGGCCATAACCAGATTGACGCCGCACCAAATCAGCGTTGATGCTCGCTTCCGATATGCGCAGCCCCGCCGGCACACCGTCAACGATGGCTGTCAACTGCGGCCCGTGGCTTTCGCCTGCTGTCATGTAGTGCATTGTTACTCCCGTTCAGCGGCTTGATTGCTCACATTGAATTGTAACCCAGCATGACGGGAACGAAAGCGGGTGATGAAATTTGGAGGCAACACTCTTCAGGCGAAAAAAAGCGCGCCGCTCTTTGAGAGCGGCGCGCTCATTCGAGTCCTTAGCCCTCGTAGGTGGCCTGATGGTCCTCGTAGGTCTCCGTGAAGTGGTAGTTCAAACCGCCATTGCCGTCATCTTCGAAGTAGAAGTAGTAGTAGCCGGTTTGGTCAGGCGAGCAAACTGCTTGGATGCATTCGATCCCGGGCGAGTTGATGGGCGTCGGCGTGAGCCCATCGATAAAGTAGGTGTTGTAAGCGCTTTCGGTCGCAACATCCTCCGCCGTCGGATCATGCCCAACAACATAGGCAACCGTAGCATCAGACTGCAAGCGCATGCCAACAGCCAGGCGATTGTAGAACACCGACGCAACGGTAGCGCGATGATCGGCGTTCGATTCCTTCTCGACAATCGATGCCAGCTTGATTGCGTCGTAGTGGGACAGACCTTGCGATTCGACGTACGACCAATCGAGACCAGCGGTTTCGGCACCATACTGATCGAGCATGGTTCTGATAATCGAATCGGCGGTCGATTCGCCATTGTACGGATAGGTCTTCGGGAACAGGAAGCCCTCAAGCGAATTGTTACCCGCGTCCGCTAAGAACGCATACGAATCAGCATACGCCGACGCATCGCTCGCGGCTGCAATGAAATCGTCTGCCGTTATTCGCCCGCCTGTCGCCTCTGCCACAATGGCAGCTGTCTGGGCTAGCGTCGACCCTTCGGGCACGGTGAACGTATCAGCCGCAGCAGGCGTATGCAGCACTTGGATGATTTCATCAATCGACTGGCCGCCGGTCAAGACGTACGTGCCCGGGTGCAGCGAACCATCTTCGCCCAATGCGTTGACGCGATCGACGAACTCACCCGAATTGGAGATGAGGCCTTCGTCGACGAGCGTCTTCCCCACTGATTTGGCGCCTTCGCCCTCGCTAACCGTGATTGTCACCTCGGTGCCACGCGGCACAAGCGGAGTCTTTCCGCAGCCACGAACAAAGCTGAACACTCCAACTAGGATGAGCACAAGCAGCACAACCAAAACAATGATGCCAACGATAGCAGCTGTGGGATTCTGCTTCGGGCGAATTGCGCTCGTATCGTAGGTGCGGAATTGCTTATCGCCTTTTGCATGCGCCGAGCGTGCGGCCCGATTCGGATGCTGCGAATAGGTGATCTTGTTTCTTGACATGTTTGCCTACCCGTCTTTGACCTGTTCACGCGCACCGTTGCGCGCGTCTAACCACGATTGTAAGAATATACTTGCAGCTATCATATCGACTTTGCCCCGCATGGCTTTTTCGCTCAGGCCCTTTTCACGCAAACTACGTTTGGCTTCGGCAGAGCTAAGCCGCTCATCTGCGAATTCTAACGGTATTCCAGTATTTTTCGCAACGGTTGCCGCAAACCCTCGCACTCGTTCCGCCTGGGGGCCCTCCTCGCCAGAAAGCGTCATCGGCAACCCGCACAAAAGCAGTTCAGGCTCCCAATCCTCGAGAACGATCCGAAACGACCGGCCATTTGCAAGAACTTCGTCGGCAGCGATCACACATACAGGCGAAGCAACGCGCTCATCGGGATCGCTGACCGCAACCCCAACGCGCTTTTCGCCTATGTCGAGCGCCATGATACGCATGGGAAGAGTATAAAGCTAAAGCGGCAATCTTCGGTGACACATTGGTACCAGGTACCGGAGTGTCACCAATCATGACCACCCGCATAGCGGGTGGTTTGCTCTTAGGGTATAACCCTGAGGGATTCCGGCCAGGGACTCAAGTCCCTGGCCTTCACTTTCGTTCAGGCCCGAT
>JAZLCO010000095.1:0-14595 GCA_045614225.1 Eggerthellaceae bacterium
TGTCGGTCGTCAACGAGATCGGGTTCAGCGTGCCATCTGCGATGTACTCAGCACGTATGGGCTTGAAGTAGTCGGCGATCTCGTAGAGAACCTTTTCGTCGAGGTCGACTTCGTAGCCGAGCTCAGTCAACGCTACGTACAGCGTCTCGGTGGCGGGCTGGGAAGTGCCGCCAGAGAATGGCGAGATGGCGGTATCGATGACATCAGCGCCTGCCTCGACGGCTTTGAGATAAGTCATGAATGCTGTGCCGGTCGTCGAGTGCGTGTGCACAACGAGCGGAAGGTCTACAGCATCTTTAATGGCCGAGCACAGGTCGTAAGCATTTGCTGGCGTCATGATGCCGGCCATGTCCTTGATGCAGATGGAGGAAACACCCATGGCAGCAAGTTCTTTCACCATCTTGACGTAAGCTTCGAGCGTATGCACGGGGCTTGTGGTGTAGGAGATTGCGCCAGATGCCATGCCGCCTTCTTCGACCGTCGTTTCGATAGCGACTTTGAGATTCTCAAGGTCGTTCAACGCGTCGAAGATGCGAATGATGTCGATGCCGTTGCGAATCGATGCACGAACGAAACGCTTGACGATATCATCGGGATAATGCTTGTAGCCCAGGATGTTCTGACCACGCAAAAGCATCTGCAGCTTCGTGTTGGGCATCGCAGCGCGGAATTTACGCAAGCGCTCCCAAGGATCTTCGCCGAGGAAGCGGAGGCAGACGTCGAACGTCGCGCCGCCCCAGCACTCGAGCGAGTAATAACCGGCTGCGTCGAGCTTTGACAAGATGGGCTCCATCTTGTCATACGAGAGCCTCGTGGCGATGAGGCTCTGGCTTGCATCACGCAAGACGGTTTCGGTAAAACCGACCTTCCGTTTTTCCATAGTGCTCCTCCGAATTGAAACCATTAGAACTAACTCCTAAATAATAGACCTAACTGGGGGTTCTGTTAACAGATTGATGACAAATAATGGGACGAGCGGCAAAGGAGAAAGGTAACTTGTCGCCATTTCTGTAGAAATGTCCTTTTGACAAATGGTTAATTGTCTTTAAATACCAGGTCAAAGGAAAAAATGAGCAAAGTTCGTTATATAAATCATTGCGCGCATAAGGTATCCTTTTTTATAACTGTCCAATACGTTGGAGGTAAGGGGGGGATGGCCATGAGCGAGGAAGAGAAGGACGCTCTGACCAACCAAGAAGCTGCCGAGGGGGCGGCCGATGCAAAGAAGCCTGCATCGAAGATAAAAGGGTTCAGCAAGAAAAAGAAAATTCTGGTAGGAGTCTTGGCGCTAATTGTCGTAATTGGTGTCGGTTTCTGGTCGTGGCATGAGACTCCCGAGTTCTGCGTATCCATATGCCATAAACCGATGGACTCCAAGTATCTCGATACGCTCTACGCCAATCCGTATGAACCAACGGTCGATAAATGGGGCAACGACGTCGAATATGCTGGGGCAATGCTCGCTAGCATCCACGGAAACATGGGCAAGCGTTGCATGGCTTGTCATGAGCCCGCTATTGAAGAGCAGGTAACCGAGGGCCTCGAATGGATCGCTGGAAACTACATGAACCCGCTGTCCGAGCGCGACCTTGCACGACTCGTGTTCTACCGCCACGCGGGCGAGACCGAATTCTGCTTGAATGCAGGCTGCCACAACATTACTAAGAGTGGTTTGACAGAACTCACCGCAAACATGTCGCGTAACCCGCATTCTTGGCATCACAGCGAGTATACGTGCAGCGATTGCCACAAAGCGCATCGAGCTTCGGTCATGATCTGCACGCAGTGCCACGAAGATGTCGAGTATCCAATGGGATGGCTGTCATATGAAGAGGCGACAAACCTCGGAACACAGTACATGTCTTGGAACGAAGAGCAATTCCTCTACTCGTAGAACGACAGGGCTGAATACGTGAGTGCTGGAAAGTACATAGCGGGCATCGCAGCCGCCCTGGTTGCAGTTGAAGCGGCTGGATCTGTTATGGCCGGATCGTCTTCCGAGTTGCTCAGGCCTCCAGGGATTCAATCCGAGGCCGATTTCATGGCGCGTTGCATTAAGTGTGGAAAGTGCATTGAGGCATGTCCATACGCAGCGTTACATGTTGCGGGTCCGCTGGAAGGCTCGGCTGCCGGCACGCCTTGCATCGATGCACGCGAACAAGCTTGCAGGCTTTGCGCTGACTTCCCTTGTGTTGCTGCATGTCCGACAGATGCGCTGCGCGATGTCAATAAGCGAAGCGATCCGCATATGGGCTATGCGCGCATCGACGAGGAAGTATGCATTGCCTACAAAGGCTATCGTTGCGAAGTGTGCTACCGCGTTTGCCCGCTGATTGACGAGGCCATCACGCTAGACTTCCAGTCTATGGAGCGCGATGACATCCATACCAAGTTCATTCCAACCATCAGCAAGCAAGATTGCACTGGATGCGGTTTATGCGTAGAGCGATGCGCGGTCAGTGAGCCGTATGTTCCGATTCGCATCGTCACGCTGGCAGAACAGGCAAAAGAACAAACTCGAGGTTAAACGATCAAAACGGCACCACAAGGGGGCGGTGCCGTGGAAAAGAAAGGTTAACGGACAATGAGCATGGACATCACAAGGCGAAACTTCGTCAAGTCGACCGCCATTGCCATGGCCACGGCTGCAGCCGCGGGCTCCGTTGCGGGGATGGTAGGCTGCGCCCCGCGAGTAAACGAACCCATCAACGGTGATTCGACGACGAAAACGCTCGCGGTATGCCGCTTCTGCGGTTGCGGGTGTGGCGTCATAGTCGAGGTTCGCAACAACAAGGTTGTCAGCGTTTACGGCGACCCTGAGAACGATTCGAACCGCGGTCTCAACTGCGTCAAGGGCTATTACCTCAGCAAGATTCTTTATGCAGAGGATCGTTTGACGAAACCGCTCATTCGCGAAGACAACTCATTGAAGGGGACTGATGAGGGCTTCCGAGAGGCCACATGGACTGAGGCGCTTGATTTGGTTGCCCAGCATCTTCGCGACACGTGGAAGACCGACAAGAGCCGTCTGGCGTTCTGGGGTTCTGGTCAGCAGCCCATCGTCGAGGGCTATGCACAAGCCAAGTTCTGGAAGGCCGGATTGCTCTCCAACAACATCGACCCGAATGCGCGCTTATGCATGGCAAGTGCCGTTGTTGGTTTCATGAACGTTTTTCAGACCGACGAGCCGGCTGGCTGCTATGCCGATATTGACGATGCCGACGTTTTCATCACCTGGGGCGCCAACATGGCTGAGGCGCATCCGATGTTGTACTCGCGTGTCATGACGCGCAAGATAAGCAACCCCGATGTGAAACATTACGATGTTACGACGCTCGGCACGCGCACGTCTGCCACTGCCGACAAGGTAATAATGTTTGGAAACAATGGCGACCTCGCCATTACGAATTGCATTGCTCATTACCTTATCGAGAATGAAACCTATGACAAGCAGTTCGTCGAGGATCACCTGCAGTTCAAGTCTGGTACTGAGAACATCGGAAATGCTTACGAAGACGGCTACGACAAATCTGAAATCGGGCAAGCCGTTGACGCTACGCAGTCAATCACGTTCGAAGAATATGCTGAGCGCTTGAAGCCATATACCTACGAATATGCTTCTCAGATATCCGGTGCATCGGTCGAGGACATCCAAGAGCTCTATGAGCTTTTCGCCAATCCCAATATCAAGATCACGTCGTTCTGGACGATGGGTGTTAACCAGCACAATCGCGGTACATGGGTGAATCACAACCTTCACAACATACACTTGCTTTCGGGGCATTACTGCAAGCCTGGTGACGGCGGCTTCTCGCTGACGGGTCAGCCTTCGGCATGTGGTACCGCTCGCGAGGTTGGCACCTTCTGCCATCGCCTGCCAGCCGACTTGGTTGTTGCAAACGAAGCACATCGTCGCTTCTCGGAGGCCGTTTGGAATCTTCCCGAGGGCTATCTTGATGAAATCAAGACTCCTGGTTTCCATACGACGAAGATCTTCCGTGAGCTGTCGAATGGCAACATCGACTTCCTGTGGACTGCGCACAACAACTGGGCCCAGTCGATGAGCAACCTTACGCGTTTCCTTGGCCGCGGTGCCGAAGACAAGCGCGGTATCTTTGACGCGTTCATCGTTGTCAGCGAGGTCTACCCGACGATCTCGACAAAATATGCGAATGTAGTGCTGCCTGCTGCCATGTGGGTCGAACGTGAAGGTCAGTTCGGCAACGGTGAACGTCGTACGGCTGTTTTCGAGAAGGCTGTTGATCCGCCCGGAGATGCCATGTGGGATCTCTGGATGCTCATGGAAATCGCCAAGCGAGTGCTTAACGGTGAAACGATCGACGGCGAAGACGCATTCGACCGCCTGTTCGGCCAGTGGTACGACAAGGATGCTGGCGAGTTCAAGTTCGGTACCCAGCGCGAGGTGTGCTCGAGCATCTGGGAGGAGTATCGCACGTTCAGCAATCCGACTCTCAACGAGCGCGCTGCTGCAATTAATACCGAGAAGAAGCTTAAGATGGAGGGCAAACAGCTCGCTCCTTACGAGGAGTACATCTACAACCATGGCATGACCTGGCCGGTCCGTGAAGTTGATGGCAAGTGGTTGCCTACGAAGTGGCGCTTCTCGTACGGCCCACAAGAAGAAGGCTACGACCAAATCGGTATCGAGATGTACGGTGACAAGGGCTTGAGAAAAGACATCAGCTTCTACAAGTCTGCTGATCATCGTCCATCTGTCGTGTTCCGTCCGTGGGAGCCGCCAGCCGAGATTCCTGACGACGAATATCCATTTGTGTTGTGCACGGGTCGTTTGCTCGAACACTGGCATACTGGCTCGATGACAAGGCGTGTGCCCGCGCTCAACACTGCGCTTCCCGAAGCGTTGCTTGACATGAACGCAGCCGACATGGAGGAGCTGGGCATTAAAGACGGCGATCGCGTCAAGGTCATAAGCCGCTGGGGCGAATGCGAGATTACCGCTTCGAGCGCAGGCCGCACGAAACCGCGTGAGAAGTATCTGTTTGCTCCCTTCTTTGCTGAGGAGACGCTTATCAACCTCGTGCAACAGGAGATGTATTGCCCGCTTTCGAAGGAGCCTGACTACAAGAAGACCTGTGTGCGCATCGAGAAGGTTGGAGCGTAGGCTGCTGTGGTCATCTCGAGTCTTGTTGTAGAGACGATTCCTGAATACACCGAGGCCGTGGCGGCAAAGCTGCCCGGCCTCGACGGCGTCGAAGTTCATGGGGTTGAGGGTTGCAAAATCGTCATAACGATTGAGCGTCCGACCGTCGACGAATCGCACGACACTGCAAACGAGATCTCGTTTTGGGAAGGCGTGTTGATCGTGAATCTGATCTACCTGAATTTCGAAGATGACGAGACGATTTATCCTGACGGCGTGTAATGAGTCATTGGGATAGTCCCAATGACTCATAAGCAAGGAAGCACTGGATTAGATATATGGAAGAAAAGAAGAAGTCTTTCCCGTTCACAATAGTGCGTCATATCGTGCAAGTAATCGTGCTTGCCGTTTTTCTGGCGCCAGTATTTTTAGCGGGGTGGAACTTGTTCGGCGGTACCGTCGGTGGCGACAACGCGATGGGCACGCCGGCCGACGTCTTCTTCTACGGATCGCTCTCGTCGAGCAGCATTTTCGGCATCAACCTCCTCGATCCATTTGCATTTCTCCAATACGTGGTGGCATCGAAATCGATCGCACTTGATTCCTTGTTGGCCGTGCTTCTCGTGCTGGTTTTCTACGGTTTGATTCGTGGCCGCGTGTTCTGCGGTTGGACGTGTCCGGTCAACTTGCTGCTCGAGATAATCGATTGGATTCGCTTGAAGTTGAACCTCAAGGTCGAGGAACGAGTGCTTCCGCGCCATGCAAAGGTCTATGTTGCTGCCGGAGTGCTTGTATTGTCATTGCTTTTGAGCTTTCCGGTATTCGAGGCGCTTTCTCCCATCAGCTTCATAAACAAAGGTCTCATCTTCGGAAGCCTTGTTGGCGGCGTGACTCTTCTAGCTGTGATTCTTGTCGAGCTCTTCTGGGGCCATCGCGTTTGGTGCCGCGCTCTTTGTCCCTTGGGTGGTTTCTACGAGGTCGTTGGCAAGGTCGGCTTGCTCAACGTTGCCATTGATAACGAGACGTGCATCGGTTGCAATAAATGCAAGAAGGCTTGTCTTTGCGACCCGGAGATTCTCGATGCTCCTGTAGCCGGAGAAGACGTAATCGTACGAGCCGGCGACTGCATGCTGTGCGGCAAATGCATCGAGGCGTGTCCTGTTAAAGCTCTTTCCATAAAAATCGGGCGTTAATACGCTACTATATCCTTCTGCACATTCAAGCCATGCACGAATGGCACATTGCTCCCAGGGAAGTTTGTGCCATTATTGAATCTTCGAGAATTGGGAATGGAGGTGCAAAATGGCAAAGGAAAAACGCGTTATCCATAAACTCGTTCCCGATGAAGGTGTCATCGAGTTCGAATCGCGCCTAAAGCAGAACATCTTGCATCTTCCGAAAGAGATCCAAGAGGCGTCGGGGATTGTCATCAATGGTCGACGCATCAAGAGCCTTCTGTTCACAACTGATGTTGCATTGATTCACAACTGTGATGCTGATGCGATTTTCGCTGTGTATCCATTTACGGCACATCGTTCGATTAGCTACTCAATTATTTCAATGGCCTCACGACCTGTCTTCTGTGGCGTCGGTGGTGCTGTTACGCAGGGCATGCGCGCTGTGTATCTTGCGAACGACGCTGAGAGCCAAGGCGCCATCGGTGTTGTGGTCAACACGAGGTTCCCTAACAGCGACCTCAAACGTGTCGCTCAACTGGTCGATATCCCGGTCGTTGTCACGATTGTGAGCAGCAATAAGACGCATGTAGGTGCGCGCATCAGGCATGGAGCCTCCATCTTGAACGTTGCTGGTGGAAAAGACACACCCAAGATGGTTGAAAAGATTCGTGCAGATTTCCCAACGATTCCCATCATGGCTTCAGGTGGAAAAACGCCCGAATCAATTCGCGCTACAATCGAAGCTGGAGCGAATGCCATTATCTACTCGCCGCCTAGTTCATCCGAGCTCGAGAAGCTCTTGATGGAACAGTATCGCGAAGAGATGAGATAATAAAAAAAGGGGGCTGTCCCTTTTTGGTTGCATGCAAGATGCAGTCTTGCGATTGTCGATTTAGCTGGGCTAAAATTAATCAGTTCGAGAAATAGCCGTCGAACGGAGCAACCATGATCAACTACTTCATCACCGAAGACGGCAAAGTGACGAAGACCGATGGCATCACATCAGGGTGCTGGATCGATGTCGTAGAGCCAACAAGCGAAGAGCGCGCATGGTTGCGCGATGAACTCGGTATTGCCGAGGAATTCGTTCGTTCCGCGTTCGACGATGAAGAGACTGCTCATGCTGACCTCGATGAAGACACCGGCCAGGCGCTGATCATCATCGACTGCCCATTCGTCGAGGACGAGGACGAGTCGGTCGACAAATCCATTGTCCAGTACGACACCCACCCGCTTTCATTCGTGTTCGTTCCCGAGCAGGACTATTTCATCACGCTCTCGATGCGTCGCAACGAGACCGTCGCAGCATTTGCACACGGTGCGGTGCGCAAGGTCAACACTTCGCATCCCACACGCTTCTTCTTGCAAGTGCTCTTGCATGTGTCGCAGCGATACCTTGTGTGCTTGCGTTCGATTAACCGTCAGTTGCGTGAATTCGAACGCACGTTGCGCAAGACGATGAAGAACCGAGAGCTCATGCGCATGTTGGGTCTCGAGAAATCGCTCGTGTACTTCTCGACTTCTCTCAAAGGCGTCGAGTCAACAGCCGCCCGCATCAAGAACGGCCGGATCATCGACCTGTACGAAGACGATATGGAATTGCTCGACGATGTCATGCTCGAGGTTAAACAGGCTGAAGAGATGTGCACGATTTCGACGAACATCTTGAACGGGATCACCGACACGTTCTCGAGCGTCATCAACAACAACTTGAACTTCACGATGCGTACGCTGACCCTGATCACGCTGGTCATGGCTATCCCGACCATCGTGTTCAGCTTCTATGGAATGAATGTCGGCTTGCCCCTCGACGAGACGTGGATTTTCCCGTTCGCATTCGCAGTGCTGGTATGCGCGATTGCCGTCGTGATCATTCGCTCGGGGAAGATACTCAAATAATCCGGCTCGTCATATCTGTGTTCACGAAGCAATTGCATTAGCGATTGCGTTGCCCATCTCCGTGCAGCTGATTGACTGCTCGTTTTGTTTTGCAATATCGCCGGTACGCAATCCAGCTTCAAGTACGGCATCAATAGCATCTTCGATTGCTTGCGCCTCAGCATCGAGATTGAAACTGTAGCGCAGCATCATTGCTGCCGAGAGTACCGTAGCAATGGGGTTAGCGATGTTCTTGCCAGCTATATCAGGAGCTGATCCGTGGATGGGCTCGTACAGGCCTAGAGGACCATCTCCAAGGGATGCTGAGGGAAGCATGCCGATCGAACCTGTTATACAGCTGGCCTCGTCAGACAGAATATCGCCGAAGAGATTGCCCGTCAGAATGACATCGAACTGGCTTGGATTCAAAACGAGCTGCATCGAGGCATTGTCAACGTATTGATAGTCGGTGGTTACGTCAGGATACTCGCATGCGATGCGCTCGACGGTTTCTCTCCATACGCGACTTGTCTCGAGTACGTTTGCCTTGTCGACGCAGGTCACATGGTTTCGGCGCTTTCGGGCAAGCGCATAAGCTCGATGAGCGATGCGTTCGATTTCTGGAATGGTGTAGTTCATATCGTCGTGACCAGTGCCGTCATCGTCGCGCCACTTGCGCCCAAAATAGACATCGCCTGTGAGTTCTCGACATACGATGAGGTCGAGGCCCGAACCAAGCCGTTCTGGTTTGAGGGGGCAAGCAACAGCAAGAGGTGCATACAGTTTCGCAGGACGGATGTTGACGAAAGTTCCAAGTGCCTTGCGGATACCCAACAATCCAACTTCAGGCCTGATTGACGGGTCGATCGTATCCCATTTCGGTCCGCCGACGGCGCCCATGAGCACCGCATCCGAAGCGAGGCAGGCATCAACGGTCTTTTGAGGCAGCGGCACGCCGACGGCATCGATTGCTTCACCGCCGATGATCTGCGTGTCGTACTCGAATTCGTGACCGAACTTTTTCGCTACGACGTCAAGACACTTGACGGCTTCATCGATGATCTCGGGTCCAATTCCGTCGCCCTTGAGCAACGCTATGCGGTACTTCATGGTCGTCGCCTTTCATTGTTTGAGACTTGCGGAGCTGCAGATTGGCGTGTGTCTGCACCGCTATTCTTTAATGCTGTTCATCAGACCATCGAGATTGATTATATTCTGAATGAATGCGGGGAAAGCGCGCGCTTGGAACGAATCACCAGTTGTGAGGTCCTTGATGATGCCTGTTTGGAAATCGACGCTCACCTCGTCTCCGTCAGCAATGGCTTCAGCTGCATCAGCGCATTCGAGAATCGGCAGGCCAATGTTAATGGCATTTCGGTAGAAGATTCGCGCGAAGCTCGATGCGATGACGCACGAAACACCGTTGTCCTTGATCACGCGTGGAGCATGCTCACGAGATGAACCGCACCCGAAGTTTTTGGTACCAACAATTATGTCACCAGGTGATACACGTTCGACGAAGGTGGAGTCGATATCCTCCATCGCATGTGTTGCGAGTTCATCCAAGTTCGAAATATTAAGGTAGCGAGCTGGGATGATCACATCTGTGTCTACGTTGTCGCCGTATTTGAAAACACGTCCCTGAACGTTCATTGCAACTCCTCCATGCTAGAGCAAAGTGGGGTCGGTGATATGGCCCGTGAGGGCAGACGCAGCTGCAACAGCAGGGCTTGCAAGGATGACTTCGCTTTCGACATGGCCCATGCGTCCTACGAAGTTGCGGTTCGTCGTCGAAACAGCTCGTTCTCCGGCAGCGAGGATTCCCATGTGCCCACCGAGGCATGGTCCGCATGTCGGCGTGCTCAAAGCCGCTCCGGCATTTACGAATATCTCAGCCAATCCTTCACGTACGCACTGGAGATAGATTTCCTGCGTAGCTGGAATAACGATTGTTCGCACGTTCGGATGCACATGACGATCCTTGAGAATGCTGGCGGCAATACGCAAATCTTCGATACGGCCATTCGTGCAACTCCCTATGACGCATTGGTCGATTGTAAGATCGGAAACCTCAGAGGCGGGCCGCGTGTTCGATGGTAGATGGGGGAGCGCAACCGTTGGAGGGACGGAAGACAGGTCGACATCGATCACGTCGTCATATTGCGCGTCGTCATCTGCCGCAAACTCGGTAGGATCATGTTTGGATCGATCATTCATATAGTCGCGTGTCGCATCATCAACTGGGAATATGCCGTTCTTCGCGCCAGCCTCAATGGCCATGTTGCATATGGTGAAGCGGTCAGCCATCGATAGTTGCGAAACGCCTGGTCCGCCGAATTCCATCGATTGATATAGCGCTCCATCGACGCCAATCTGGCCGATGATCCACAAAATGACATCTTTGCCTGACACCCAGGGCGAGAGGTTTCCCATCATATATAAACGTATGGCGCTGGGCACGCGGAACCATGCACGTCCAGTTACCATTGCGGCAGCGAGGTCTGTTGACCCAACACCCGTAGAAAAAGCGCCAAGTGCACCATATGTGCAGGTGTGGCTGTCAGCGCCGATAACAGCATCGCCTGAAGCGACAAGGCCCTGTTCGGGAAGAAGCGCATGTTCGATACCCATCGAACCAACATCGAAGAAATACGAAAGCTCATGTTCATGTGCGAATGTACGGCATGTCTTGCATTGTTCGGCGCTCTTTATGTCTTTATTTGGCGCGAAATGGTCCATGATCAAGCAGATTTTTGACGAATCGAACACTTTGGTGAATCCATTGTTTCGGAACACCTCGATCGCCATTGGAGCTGTGACATCGTTCGCGAAGACAAAATCGAGGTTGGCCTCGATTAGCTGGCCTGGTTCAACAACATCGAGCCCCGCATGCGCTGCAAGGATCTTTTGCGTCATGGTCATTCCCATGGCTGGCCACCTCGCTCTCGGCAATCCATGAACAAACGCAAACTGCTTTATTACAGTGTAGCGTTCGCGAAGTCGCCTGTCAGATTTGTTTTATAAGATTTCTCTGCGTGGATGGAAATACGCAGCACTCGATTTCAAAGACATGTTTTCTCGTATACTGATTTTGTCAACAAATGGAAGGGGCTCCCATGAAGCGTGATTATCCGAATCTCTGCAAACCAATTCAGATTGGAAATGTTACGTTCCGCAACCGCATGTGCTCGGCGCCGCTTGGCGCGACCGATATTCTTCCTGACGGAACGCCTGGTCCGCGCACACTCGGTTGGTATGAGAGTCGTGCAAAGGGAGGCGCTGCAGCCGTAACCGTTAGCGAGCTTGTCGTGCATCCCGAGACCGATGGCTCCCAGATGCTCCGCTTGAGTTTGGCAACTCCCGGCCAACTTGGCGCATTCACGTACGTTGCCGATGCGATTAAGCGCCATGGCGCGGTAGCTTCCATTGAGCTTTCGCATTCTGGCCAGTATGCAGGCACCTACATGGTCGACAAGAAGAAAAAAGACGAATTGTGCCAATACGGCCCTTCGGATGGCGTGCGTCCCGATGGCATGAAGGTGAAGGCTCTGACGAAAGAGCAGATCGACGACATCGTTGCCGCTTACGCCAACGCTGCAACGCTTGCGAAGCGCGCAGGATTCCAGATGGTCATGGTGCATTGCGGTCATGGTTGGCTCATCAACCAGTTCTTGAGCCCCTGGTTCAACAAGCGCGATGACGAGTATGGTGGACCTCTTGAGAATCGAGTTCGGTTTGCGCGCGAGGTGTTGTCTGCAATTCGCGAAGCTGTGGGACCGCAATTCCCGATTGAGCTTCGTATGAGCGGCTCGGAGTTGTTTGACGGCGGGTACGACCTTGACGAAGGTTGCCGTATTGCGAAGGCGCTCGAGGACCTGGTCAATATCATCCACGTCTCTGCTGGTTCGTATCAGTTCGGGTTCTCGATCACGCATCCTTCGATGTTCCGCGCTCATGGCTGCAATGTGTATCTTGCGGAGGAAATCAAGAAGCATGTGAGCATTCCGGTTGCTACGGTAGGTGGCTTGTCGGATGCCGCGCAAATGGAAGAGATTGTGGCAAGCGACAAGGCTGATATCGTGGTCATGGGCCGCGGGTTGATTGCTGACCCAGAGATTCCGAACAAGGTCATGGCAAACCGTGGCGACGAGATTATCAAGTGCTTGCGCTGCTTCGTCTGCATGGCAGAGCGTCCCGTTACGCAGACGCGCCGATGTGCTGTCAATCCGCGCGTCGGTCGTGAGTTCGAGGGCATGAGCGTTGCTCCTGCTGGATACAGCAAGAAAGTACTGGTTGTCGGCGGCGGCATCGCGGGTCTCGTGGCTGCACGTACCGCGGCACTGCGTGGGCACGATGTCACGCTGTGCGAGATGGGCTCGGAGCTCGGTGGCATCCTGCGCACTGAGCAGGCATTGCCGTTCAAGCTTGACATGTACAACCTTGGTGTGACGTATGCACTGCTCTGCGAGCGCGCTGGTGTTGACATTCGTCTTAACACGAAAGTCGATGCAGCCTTTGCCGACGAATTCGATGCAGAGGCTGTCATCGTGGCCGTCGGTTCCGAAGCGCGCACTCTGCCGATGCCTTTCAACGAGAATGCAAGGGTGCTTTCCATTGACGATTTGTACCTCGGCGGAGAGGAGCCGGGTGATGAAGTCGTCATCATCGGCGGTGGCTTGACTGGCTGCGAATGCGCACTTCAGCTTGCTCGCGAAGGCAAGAAGGCGCATTTGTTCGAGATTCGTGATGGGCTTGCAATCGATGCGAATATCAGAAATCGCCCGATATTGTTGGCTGAAATCGAAGACGCTAATGTTGATGTGCACGTGAGCACAGTTACCGAGCAGATAGACGCCAACAAGATCGTATTCTCTGATGCCGACGGTCAACACGAGCTTCCGTTCGACTCGATTGTGTGCGCGGTTGGCCAGCGCTCTCGAGTTGCAGATGTTGAGGAGCTGCGCGATGCAGCGCCGTTCGTTCGCATCGTGGGCGACGCTGTGCGTCCGGCGAACATCACGACTGCGGTCTATGAAGCGTTCCATGCCGCACTTGACATCTAATTGATTGTTGTAGCGATTTGACTAGTCCCACTGTGGGTAAACCTGCAGTGGGACTATTGCATTTAGATACTCATCAAGAAATGTGTTAATGAGGAATCGCCGTGTTCCAACGCTTTATACTGTGCTTATGAAATATATTCGCTGGTATGACAACTTCTCATCGCACTTCCGTGACGAAATGGCCGTCACTGCAATCAATCTGCTTGATAAAGCTCTCGTATACATCATCGCAGCCATATACGTGTTTCTGATTGTCTTCCTGTTCATCACGCACGATCCAGCTCTCGTGCGCTTCATCGTGGTCCCTGCAATAACATTCGTGGTAGTAACCGTGTTGCGTTCATGGCTCGATTACCCAAGGCCTTATGACCTGTACGACATCGACCCCATCATCGTCAAAACAACAAAGGGGAAGTCGATGCCAAGCCGTCATGTCGCGAGCGCAGTTGCCATCGCATGCGCAATTGCATATGTCCACCTGGATTGGGGCGCGCTCGCTTTTACAGCGTGTGCCATCGTAGCCTTTACGAGGATTGTCGGAGGCGTGCACTTCCCGCGTGACGTTGTTGCTGCAGTAGTTATTGCTGCCGCAATAGGGATAATTGGCTTCGTCCTGATTCCGTAGTTTCATGTTCTTGTTTTTGTCTATTCCAATTGTTGTGTAGGAAAAAAGAAACGCCTAGTCAAACAAGCGGCCTGTGCTATTATTCAAAGGCTGTTTAATCGACCTTGGTCGGAAACCAAGGCGGAAAAGGAGAAATGAAATGAAGCAAGGAATCCATCCGGATTACGTGGAGTGCACGGTGACGTGCAGCTGCGGCAACACGTTCAAGACGCGTTCCACGAAGCCCGAAATCCGCATCGAAATCTGCAGCGCCTGCCATCCTTTCTACACTGGCCAGCAGAAGTTTGTCGACACTGGTGGACGCGTCCAGCGTTTCGCCGACAAGTTCGGTTCTGCCGACAAGCTCGTCGCCGATCGTCAGGCTGCTGCCAAGGCTAAGCGTGCCGCTGAGGTCGCTGCTGCCGAGGAGAAGCGCAAGGCCGAGCGCGAAGCGAAGGCTGCCGAGAAGGCCAAGCGCGCTGAAGAGTGGGCCAAGAAGGCTGCCGCTCAGGCCGAGAAGGACGCCGCTGAGGCTGCAAAGGCTGAGGCTGCTGCTGAAGCCGAAGCTGTCGCTGATGCTGCTGCAGAGGTTGCAGCAGAAGAGGTCGCTGAAGAAGCTGCCGAATAAGCGCACATCACATTGGAAGTGGGAAGGCCCGAGCATAGCGCGGCCCTTCTTTTCATGGGTCACCAACCCAGTGCCGCGCGCAGCGCGGCACAAAGAACCACCCGCTGTGCGGGTGGGAGACA
>JAZLCO010000096.1:0-18648 GCA_045614225.1 Eggerthellaceae bacterium
GATCACTGCCTTTCTTAACGTATCCTAAATCCTAATTATGCGCACCCTCATTGGAATCCGTGCCTTCACTCTTCGATTGAGAATCTATCTTCTCCACGATGGCCCACTCGACCCTGCGGTCGGCGATCTGCTCGACGCTGATGCGCAGGCCGAAGCACTCCACCACCGGGTGTTCGCCGTCGGAGGGGATCTCGGTCAGGCGGCTGAAGATCAGCCCGCCCAGGGTGTCGAACTCCTCATCGGTGGGCAGCGAGAACGTCAGCGGGTTCGTGCCCATCATGTTCTCGATGCCGAACGTCGGGGCGATCGACGGACGCGCGTTGGTGCCCGTGATGCCGACCATACCTTCCTTGGCGGCCATGCCGGTCCAGTAGCCGGCGATGCCGTAGTGCGTCGAATTGCGTATGGCGCCACCTGCCATGCCGTATTTCTTCGCTTTCTCGATGAGCATCTCCATCACGCGGTAGCTCGCGACCATGCCCATGCCGTCGTGCGCGTCGGCCACCACGGTGGTCGGCGTCTCTTTCACGATTTCGAGCTCGGTCACGGGAAGCAGCGTACCGCGGTCGATGCGGTCGAGGTAGATGGGCTTGAAGCGGTTGCAGCCATGGCTCTCGATGCCGCGACGGTCGGATTCTGCAAGCACGTCGGCACAGATCTCGGCGTCCTCGCGCGGTACGCCATATGCTTCGAACACGTCGGTCATGAACGAGATAATCATGTCCCAAGGTACGTATGGACGGGTTTCCATGGTGGCTCCTTTGCTCTCTGCCGTGTGGAGGCGTTGCTCCTTGTTGCATCCATTGTACTCCGATGGATTTGTTCCGACGCATGAACTCGAAGGCTCTCGTGAAAATGTGCCAATAGGGATGTGAGTCATTGGGACTGTCCCAATGACTCACACACCGAATGAGTCACTTTGACAGTCAAAGTGACTCATTGCGTTCATCCCGTGCAATATGCCGAACATCCTGCCGATTGCCGATGCGCTAGATAAGTGTGACCTCCTCACGATAATATGCAGGTGGGTCGGTTGCACTTCGCATGCAGCCGACAGAGAGAACTATCAGTTAAAACGCATTTCGTTGCTGGGAACCGACCTACGGTACGGACAGCTTCAGCGTACCGTGGCAGAGTCTCCCGGGAAGGAGGCTGGCTATGCATGCCATCGACCTTTCGGCTATTTCAGACGATAGCCTGAAAGCATGCGAGTCGATCGCCGCGGAAGCGGGAGTCGACTTGAAGGACTGCTACCAGTGCGGCAAGTGCACGGCGGGTTGTCCGCTCGCCGATGGCATGGACCTGATGCCACGCGAGGTCATCAGGTACTTGCAGCTTGGTGCGATCGATGTCGTTCTCGAGGCGAAGACTCCGTGGATCTGCGCGCAATGCGTGGTCTGCTCGAGCCGCTGCCCTCAAAACGTCGACATCTGCTCGGTCATGCGCGCTGTGCGACAGGCTTCGAAGCGCGCTGGCAACCGCCCGGTGCCCGAGGCGGACATCTTCGACGATGAGTTCATCGCGAACGTGCGCGCACATGGCGTGTCCAACGAGCAGTATCTTGCGGCTGCGTACAACATCAAGTCGGGCCACTTCATGCAGGACATGGGAAACGCCACACGCATGCTCAAGCGCGGCATGGTGGGCGTGGCCATGCACAACATCGAAGGTCGCGCCGAGGTGGCCGCACTTATAGACCGTGCTCTGGCCGCCGATGCCGAACGCCACGCCGACGCGCAGAAGGGTGGTGAAGCGTAGCATGATGAAGTACTCGTATTTCCCCGGCTGCTCGGCGAACACGACGGGTGTGTCGTTCACCCGGTCGACCGAATACGTGGCCGACAAGATCGGGTTCGAAATGCTCGAGATTCCCGATTGGAACTGCTGCGGCACGTCGGCTGCGGCACTGACGAGTCCCGAACTCGCCGTCGCTCTGCCTGCACGCAGCATGGCCATCTCCGAGCGCGAATATCCCGAGCTCGACGTGGTGGCGCCTTGCGCAGGTTGCTACCGTTCCCTGAAGACGTCGCTCGTCTATGCGCGCGAAAGTGAAGACAACCTCGCTCACGTGCGCGAGCTCATCGACATGCCCTACGAGGCGAAAGCGGACGTGGTGAGCCTCCTCGAGGCGTTCGCGTCTGACGATGTGCGCGAGGCCATCGCCGAGAAGGTCGCGAGGAAGCTGCGTTGCCTCAAGGTGGCCTGCTACTACGGATGCGCCATGGTGCGCCCCGTCGACGTGTGCGAGTTCGACGACGAGGAAGACCCGACGAGCATGGACGAGCTTATGGAGCTCATCGGTGCCGAGCCGGTCGACTGGGCCTACAAGACCGAGTGCTGCGGTGCCGCGCAGCAGATGGCGGTGCCCAAGCAGGCGAAGCCCATGATCGAGCGCATCTTCGAGAACGCGCAGGCAAACGGTGCCGATTGCATCGTCACCTCGTGCCCGCTGTGCATGCTCAACCTCGACATGCGCGAGGCGGAGATTAACGCCGCACGTGTTGCGGCTGGCAAGGAGCCGTTCGACATCCCGTGCTACTACTTCACCGAGCTTATCGGCCTGGCGTTCGGAGCCGAGCCTGCCGAGGTGGGCATCGACATCCACTTCCATCCCGCCGAGCGCCTGCTGTTGCAGCGCGAGCTCGACGCGCTTGAGGCCGAGGAAGCCGACATGGCAGCCCGTGCCGAGGAAGAGCGCAAGAAAGCTGAGTTGGCCGCAAAGATCGCGGCCAAGAAAGCCGAGAAGGCCGCGAAGGCTGCTGCTGAGGCGAAAGCTGCCGCGGCGGCATCGGCTGCTGACGGAGAGGAGGTTGCACGATGAGCAGAATCGGTGTGTTCCTCTGCTATTGCGGCAGCAACATCGCGGCGACCGTCGACGTCGAGGCCGTCGCCGAGATGGCACGGTCGCTTCCCGACGTCGTCTACGTCGAGACGAACAAGTACACCTGCTCCGACCCTGGCCAGGAGGGCGTGAAGAATGCCATCATCGAGAAGGGCATCGACCGCGTCGTGGTGGGCGCCTGCTCGCCGCGCATGCACGAGCCCACGTGGCGCAAACTGTTGGCCGACACCCCGGTCAACCCTTACATGTTGGAAGTCGCCAACCTACGCGAGCAATGCTCGTGGGTGCACAAGGATCGCGACATCGCGACCGAGAAGGCCAAGGACCTCGTCAAGATGGCCGTCGCCAAGGTTGCGCGCCTGCAGCCGCTGCAGTCGACCGAGATTCCCGTGCACAAGCGCGCGCTCGTCATCGGCGGCGGCATCGCGGGCATGCAGGCGGCGCTCGACATCGCTGACGCCGGCTTCCCTGTGACCATCGTCGAGCGCGAGACATCGCTCGGCGGCAAGATGGTCATGCTGGACAAGACGTTCCCCACGATGGACTGCTCGGCATGCATCTGCACGCCCAAGATGTCCGAGGTGGGCAACCATCCCAACATCACGGTGAAGAGCTACTCCGAGGTCGAGAGCGTTTCGGGTTACATCGGCAACTTCGAGGTGACCATCCGCGAGAAAGCGAAGTACATCGACTACAACCTGTGCACCGGCTGCGGTGCCTGCGAGACGAAGTGCCCCTCCAAGGTGACCAACGAGTTCGAGCAGGGCATGTCGAAGCGCACAGCCATCTACAAGATGTTCCCGCAGGCCGTGCCGGCCAAGCCGGTTATCGACGCGAAGGCATGCCGCAAGCTCACCGAGGGCAAGTGCGGCGTGTGCGCGAAGGTGTGCCCGACGGGTGCCATCAACTACGAGGACGAGGACAAGGTGACGACCGAGACGTACGGCGCGGTCGTGTTCGCCACGGGCTACCAGCTCATCGACTGGAAGCCGCTGTATCCCGAGTACGGCGGAGGGAAATATCCCGACGTCATCACGGGCCTGCAGTTCGAGCGCCTCGTGAACGCGTCCGGTCCGACCGAGGGCCACATCCTGCGTCCGTCCGACGGCACCGAACCCAAGAACGTCGTCATCATCAAATGCGTCGGCAGCCGTGACCCGCACAAGGGCAAGGCGTACTGCTCGCGCGCGTGCTGCATGTATAGCGCCAAGCATGCCCATCAGTACCTCGACAAGGTGCCCGATGGCCGCTGCTACGTGTTCTACATGGACGTGCGCACGCCTGGTAAGGGCTACGACGAGTTCTACATGAACACGCTGCACGACGGCGCGCAGTACGTGCGCGGCCGCGTGTCGAAGATCTACCAAGAGGGCGGAAAGCTCATCTGCAAAGGCGAGGACACGCTCACGAGCAGCCAGGTCACGGTTGCGGCCGACATGGTCGTGCTCGAGACCGCCATGGTGCCCGCCGAGGGCATCGACGAGCTGGCCGCCAAGTTCACGGTCGGCCGCGATGCCGACAGCTGGCTTGTCGAGGCGCATGCGAAGCTGCGTCCCGTCGAGACGAACACTGCGGGCATCTTCCTGGCCGGCACCGCCCAAGGCCCGAAGGACATTCCCGACTCGGTCTGCCAGGCAGGTGCTGCAGCCTCGAAGGTCATCGGCTTGCTGAACAAGGACAAGCTGCAGTCGAACCCGCAGATTTCGCGTGTGAACGAGGCGATCTGCCAAGGCGACGGCGCTTGCGTGAACATCTGCCCGTACGGCGCCATCTCGATCGTCGAGAAGCAGTTCCGCGAGAACTCGCGCAAGGTCACGCGCCCGGTCGCTCAGGTCAACCCCGGCCTGTGCCAGGGCTGCGGAGCCTGCACGGTCACGTGCCGCGCCGGCGCGATGGACCTGCTCGGCTACACGAACGAGTCGATTATGAGGGAGGTCGATGCGCTGTGTCAGTGGTAGAAACCAGCCAAGCTGCTCAAATCCCCGAGAATTGGGAGCCCAAGATCATTGCGTTCTGCTGCCATTGGTGCACCTACACGGGTGCCGACCTGGCAGGTCTGAACCGCATGAACTATCCAGCGAACGTGCGCGTCCTGCGCATCCCGTGCTCGGGCCGCATGAACCCGCAGTACGTCATCGAGGCCCTGAACAAGGGCTGCGACGGCGTGCTCGTGTGCGGATGCCATCCGGGCGATTGCCATTACGTGACCGGCAACTACTATGCACGCCGCCGCATGATGATCTTCAAGCGCCTGCTCGAGTACGAAGGACTCGAGCCGGATAGATTCCAAGTGCGCTGGATTTCAGGCGCTGAGGCGGGCAAGTTCCGCGACACCGTCATGTCGGTGGTCGAGCAGGTGCGTGCGCTCGGCCCGCTGAACCTGACGAGGGAAATTCCCCAGTTCGAACTGCCTCCCGTGCCCGATGACGACGGTGCGTTCGATGCCGTGCCCGAGGAGGTGACTGCGTGATGACTGCTCAAGATGCTATCCGTCAGCGTGCGAAAGAGCTGCTGGAAAGCGGCGAGGTCGCCACGTTCATCGGTTGGGAAGCCGGACGTTTCCACAACCAGACGACGCCGCTCGTCATCACCGATCCCGCTGATGCCGACAAGCTCGTATTCAACGAATACTGCGTCAACACGCTCGCGAAATACGCCCGCGACGTCGTGGCGCGCGGCAAGGTTGGCCTGGTCGTGCGCGGTTGCGACAGCCGTGCCATCGTGCGCATGGTCATCGACCAGGTGATCAAGCGCGAGGACGTCTACCTGATCGGCGTCGGGTGCCCGGGCATGAAGGATCGCAAGACCGACGAGTTGCTGAAGAAATGCGTCGAGTGCCGTCATGGCAACCCGGTCGAATGCGACGAGCTGATCGGGGAGACTGGCGAGTGGCCCATTCCCGAGGGACGCTTCGCCGAGGTCGCCGAGATCGAGGCGATGGCCCAGCCCGAGCGTTCGCGCTACTTCGAGAGCGTCTACGCCAAGTGCATCCGCTGCTATGCATGCCGCGACGTGTGCCCGTGCTGCACGTGCCGCGAGTGCTTCGTCGACCAGCGCCGCGAGAACTGGGTGGGCAAGCAGAACAACGTTGCCGAGAACCGCTTCTACGGTCTGACGCGCGTCATGCACATCGGCGACCGTTGCATCGAATGCGGCGAATGCGAGCGCGTTTGCCCGATGGACCTGCCGCTCATGAAGCTGAACCGCAAGGTCATACAGGATCTGAACAACCTGTTCGGCGAGTTCGAGTCATCCCTGTCGATTGAAGATTCGGTCGAGCCGCTGATTGCGTACGACCTGAACGACCGCGAAGAATTCATGTAAGGAGGCATCAGATGATTCTTGCAAAGCAAAACCTGGCGCCCCTTCTCGAGAGCATGGCGAACGGCCGCGACGTGTTCGTGCCGGCTGTTGTGGACGGCGTGGCGAAGTTCGCGCGCTACGGCGAGGGGGTCGAGCCCGCCTTCGACCTGGTGAACACGACCATGCCGCCGAAGGACCTGCTGTTCCCGCGGACGCAGAAGATGTACCACTACGACGTCGACGCCAACGGCAGCTACCACATCTACGAGTACGACGAGTCATGCGAACAGGTCGTGTTCGGCATCCGCCCGTGCGACATGCGCTCGATTGTCTGCCTTGACGAGGTGTTCCTCACCAAGGGCTTCGTCGACGAGTTCTACGCCAACGCGCGTGAGAAGCTGCTGTGCGTGAGCATCGGCTGCGCGCAGGCTGCCGAGACGTGCTTCTGCGAGTCGATGGGCATCGACCCGCAGCTCGCGCCGAACGCCGACATCATGCTCCAGGATTGCGGCGACGCGTTCAACGTCATCGCGCAAACCGAAAAGGGTGAGGCCGAGGTGGCCCGCTGGGAGTCCTATCTCGAGCAGGGCGAGGCGCAGCCCGTCGCGTGCGACCAACCGCTCAAGGTGAGCATGGACGGAATCGTCGACAAGCTCGAGGGCATGTACGACCATCCCATCTGGGAAAACCTGTCCATCAAGTGCCTGAACTGCGGCACCTGCACATACGTGTGCCCGACGTGCCATTGCTTCGATATCAGCCAGGAGAACCGCCGGAAAGACGGCGTGCGCTTCCGCTGCTGGGACAGCTGCATGTTCTCGGAGTACACGGCCATGGCAGGTGGTCACAACCCGCGTCCCGAGAAGCTCGAGCGCGTGCGCAACCGCTTCATGCACAAGCTGAACTTCTTCGAGCGCCGTTACGGCATGTCGCTGTGCGTCGGCTGTGGCCGATGCGTCGAGAAGTGCCCGGTCGCACTCGACATCACGCGGTTGATCGACGAGATTGGAGCCACAAATGCCTAGTATCGAGATTTCCCATGGCTGCGCGAAGGGCGAGCGTCCCCTCGTGCCGCAGGTGTGCCGCGTGGTCGAGATCACTCAGGAAACACCCGATGTGAAGTCGTTCAGGCTGCAGACGCTCGACGGCAAGAAACCGTTCGACTGCGAGCCCGGCCAGCTCGGCATGTTCGGCTTGCTCGCGTACGGCGAGTGCATGTTCGTCGTGTCGGCGCAAAGCGACGAGTGGGTGCAATTCACCGTCAAGAAGGTCGGCATGGTCACCGAGCAGCTGCACAGCCTGTCAGTGGGCGACGAGGTGTCGCTGCGCGGGCCGTACGGCAACTGGTGGCCGACCGAGGCCTGCAAGGGCAAGGACATGCTGTTCATCTCGGGCGGCATCGGCCTGCCTCCCGTGCGTTCGTTCTTGCTGTACTGCCTCGAGCATCGCGAGGATTACGGTCGCATCGACCTCGTGTATTCGGGTTCGAAATACGACGACCTCGTGTTCAAGGAGCAGCTGTTCGACATCTGGCCGAACGAGCCCGACATGCACGTGCACGTGTCGCTCTACCGCGAGGACCCGCGTTGGGACGGTGCGGTCGCCTACACGGCGCCGTTCCTCGAGACGCTCGACCTCGGGCCCGAGGATGGCAATCGCGTCGCAGTCATCTGCGGCGGCCCGTCGCTGTCGCGCACGTGCCGCGAGTCGCTCGTGAACGCGGGCTTCGACGAGGGTCACATCATCACGACGCTTGAGATGCGCATGAAATGCGGCGTGGGCAAGTGCGGTCGTTGCAACATGGGCGGCCACTTCATCTGCTTCGACGGCCCCATCTTCACGCTCGAAGAGATTGGCCGCATGCACAGCGACGTGTAAGCGAATTGGATGAGTCATTGGGACAGTCCCAATGACTCATCCTCCTACATTCGGTAGATCGATAGCCCCTCGAACTCGCGGATGAGCTCGAGCATCTTGAGCATGGGCTCGGAGTCCTTCAGCACTTCGGCGTGGGGAAGGGCCTCGAACGGGATGAGGTCGTGGTGCAGGCGCGTGCGTTCGCGCATGGCGTTGTCGTTTCGCCCGTTGAGCTTTCCCACGTGGGCGTTGCCGAAGCGCCATCCCATGCCGAGCTTCTCGGCGCACCAGCGGTCGTGTTCGCTTTCCGAAATGATCGCAAGCTCGTCATCGGTGAACGAGTGAAGTTGCTCGTACTCGACGGGTCGGTCGGTGTAGAAGCAGCCGATGCTTTCGAGCTGGGAGGAGAACCCCTTGGCCTGCGCGATGTTCGACAGCTTGTACTCGAGCGACAGGCCCTCCTCGAAGGCGCGCGTCATCTCGCCTTGCGTGCTTACGCCGCAGTAGCGGCCGTTCAGGGCGAGTGCGAAATCGTACAGGTTCAGGTAGTTGCTGTCCGACAAGTACAGCCCCGTCCGCTTCTGCTTTTCTTCGAGAGCAGCCTTGATGAGCCCGCTCGAGTCGGGCTTGTTGACGTCGGGTTCGAATGCGGGCACCACGTCGGAGAGGTTCACGATCTCGTCGATGTCGTCGACGAACTTGCTGCGCCCCGTGCGCACGGCGCCCGATTTCTTCGTGTAGCCATCTGGCAGTACGGCGCGGTACGCCGGCGCTTTCTTCACGCGCCCCGCGATTGCGCTGTCGAAGAAGTACGTCCATTGCATGCCGCCATCGGCGAATTCGATGTCGAAGTCGAACGGGTAGACGCCGCTGCGGCTTCCCTCGCCGTACGATGCTCGGTCCCAGCATTGCAGCTCGTCGCAAAGCATCAGGATGTAGGCCAGCGGCTGCCCGTCGTCGAGCCGAAGTGGCTCACGGGTGTGCAGGAGGCCGCGGATCGTGAACTTGAACAGGCTGTTGTGCAGGATGATTGCGCAGAGGCCGTCGAGCAGCGCTTCGGGCAACTGCTCGCATGATTCGAGCTCGGGGTGCCGGCCGAGATACGCCTTCGCCAGGATGAGCCCGCTGAAGTACGCATGGTCCATGAACAGGTAATCCTTGCCTGCGGGGTTCTCGTGGACGGCGCGGTCGCGCAATGTGGCCATCAGCATGCCGTGCAGCTCATCGGTATCGAAGTCGGTGCGGGCCAGGTAGCGCTCTGCGAGGCGCTCGGTGATGGCGTGGGCGTACAGCTCGTTCAGGTCGCCCAGCTCGGAGCGCACGAACTCTTCCATGCGGCGGTACGACACGTGAGGTGCGAAACCGTGCTCGTCGTCGTTGTCGGCGAACAGCTTGCACACGTAGGCCTTCATCTGCTGGTGCGCGATCTCGAACGGGTAGCCGATGTCGTGGAACAGGGACGTGAGCCCCCAGAATCCGAGGAAATGGCACGCGGCTTGCGGTCCTTCCACCAAGCCGTACTTCTTGTTGTATGCTGCGCGGATGCCGGCGTGGTTGCGGTACATGGCAAGCCCGATGAGGAACACGTAGACGCTGTGCGAGTAGTGGTCGCGGTGCTTCATGAGAAGCGAGCTCGCGTTCGTCTCGTGCTCGGAGAGCATCTCGAGCAGCAAGCCCGTCGTGTCGTAACCCGATCCGAACGGCTTGAAGATCTCGCAGTAGCAGTAGTAGATGTCGAACGCGTCCTCGCGCGAGCCGCTTTTGAGGAATCGCCCGATGGCCGTCTCGAAACTCAGCCGGTCGAGGTCGCGCTCCATGTTGTAGGGGATGGTGCCCGGGCTGGCGCTGCGCCCATCCGAGTCTTCGAGTGCGATGCGGCACGCATCGGTCGTGTCGAACTTCAGGTCGATGCAGTCGTCGCGCACGAACGCAAGCGCCTCGCGGCCGAAGTTGCGCGCGGCTTGGGGAAGCTCGGGAATGTGAGGTGCGTCCTCGATGCCGTAGTCGGCGTGGTTCTTGTTCTTCATATCGGACAGCGCGTTGTAGCCCATGATGTGCCCCATTTCGTTGCCGCTACAGAACGTTCCCAATGAAAATGGCGAGCGATAGTGTTGGACTGGTTTTTCTTGAAACGAAAGAAATAAGCCCAGCTAGCTGCCCGCCGAACTCATGATAGCAGATGGGGTTGTAACGCAGGGTAACCGCATGGTCACGGATGGCGCAGGGTTCCCAGGGAAGGGCGCTCCGGATGCGTTCCAACAAGCAGACTCGAGGAGCTTGAGTTCCATCCTGTGCTACGATGATTGCATGGGTAGCTAGTCGGGTTTATTTCGTCTTTTGTCAATAAGCAACCAATTCGACACTATCACCCGCTTTTGAAAGGGGGCCGCCATGCGGAATTCTTTCCATGACTTCTTGTTCTCGAAGGGCTACTTGGTCGGCGAGGGCGAGTCCGAGCATGCGCCTGAGGCTCTGACGGCGCTGGCAAAGCTGTTCAACATCCGCATCACCTCGAACCCGGGATGGGCGAACATCGACATGGTGAAGGTCGCCTCTCGCAACCTCGATGAGCACGTTCCGCCACCGTTCTACCAAGGGTTTCCCGAATCGGTGAAGCAGCTTCCCATCGGCGCTCTCGTTCTGGACCGCTTGATCCACTACACGCGCACGTACGGGTTCGGCGATTTCTCGACGCCGGGGCATTCCCTGTTCGAGGAAGAGGTCGTACGCAAGTGCTTCGACGAGAAAGTCGAAGTGCGCGAGCTTGCCATCATCAGCATGCCCGAAGCGATAAAGCTGCTTCACAACACCGTCATCTCGCTGCTCGCCAGCACGCGACCGGTGAGCGAATCGCAATACAAGCTCGTCTGGGACTACATCAAGGATTACGACTATTACGTTACCGAATGCAACTGCAAGGATACCGCCGTGTTGTTGCTGCTCGACTCCCGTGATGCGTCGTATGCGAGGCTGCTCAAACTCTCCGATGTCATTCGGCTTGTCGAGGCGCTGCAATTCAAGAAATACGACAGTAAAGACATCAAGAAGCTGAACCTGCGAAACCAGGATCGCAAGTTCCTGACCTGCGTGCTCGATTCCATTTTCGAGCAAGGCGTGTGCGACCTGCGCACGTGCTACGAGAAAAGGAAGCTGTGGAAAGGCCTGCTGCACCACCTGCACTACAAGGCCAAGAACGAAACCGCAGCGAAGTTCCTCGATGCCATGCGCAACGATGAGCCGCGCTCCGTGTACTCGGATTTCGAGCGCGCGATAGGCGAGGGGCGCATCAAAGATGCCGTGGATGTGCTTCGGGATGAAAAGGGCACAGGTGCCGTTCTGCGCAACCTCGATTACTTGCTCAGCCGATGCGAGGCCGACGATGAGGTCGATTACGTGCTCGATGTCATCGACGGCAAGAACAAGATCCTGATTATCCAGCTGCTGCTCCATTATTACAGCGTGAACCCCGATGCCCGCCGCGTCTTCAGGTTCCAGAAGTTCGGCCTGATGCATCTGCACGAGGAAACGGCCAAGGAAGCCAGGGCCCGCCGCACGGCTCTTGATGCGCAAGCCGTCTCGCGCATCAACATGTATTTGTGGTCAGCGCTCGAGAGCGCTTGCAAGGGGACGCTCGGTAAGGTGTACGCCGATGAGGGCATGAGGCGTATCGCATTGCCGCTGCAGGAAGGCACGTCGATGGGCGGTGTGGGCACGCTGGCGCGAGGGTCGCGCCTGCCCATTCCCGATGGCAAGAAGATTCGCGCGTTCACGTATTGGGAGCTCGTCGACGACATCGACTTGAGTGCGTTCGGCGTGTCCGAGGATGGGGAACAGATTGAATTCTCGTGGCGCAACTTGTTCGATGAAGATGGCGACCCCATGAACGACGAGGCTATCGTGTTCTCGGGCGACGAAACGTCGGGCTATAACGGCGGGTCGGAGTTCTTCGACATCACACTTGACGCTTTCAAGGAGGATTATCCCCATATGCGCTACGTTGTGTTTTGCAATAACGTGTACTCGGGTGATCCTTTCAGCGCATGCCTCTGCAAGGCCGGCTACATGATGCGCGATGAGGAAGATTCGGGCGAGGTCTTCGAACCGAAGACCGTCAAGTCGTCGTTTGCCATCACGTGCGCATCCACGTTCGCGTACCTGTATGCAATCGATTTGCAAACCCGTGAGATCGTTTGGCTGAACGTGTCGCGCGACAGCCGTGAGCGGGTTGCGGGCGAGACGAAGATGGCTTTCCTGCTGGACTACCTCAACGTCACCGACGTCATCAACTTGCACGATTTCGCATGCATGCTCGCAACCGAGGTCGTCGACGATCCGTCGCAGGCCGATGTCGTGTTCAGCGATACATTCGAGCCATCGCGCGAAGGCGTCGAGCTCATCCGCAGCTACGACTTCGAACGCGTGATGCAGTTGCTGAACTGATAGCGCGATGTTGCACAGAGACTGTGCCCGAACGCCGTTTTGGAGCATCTTCGATGCTCAATTGACCTATATGGGAAACTGTTATCATGGTCGGCATGAATGCGATTGAACAAAACGATGCAGCCAAGCTCACGGGCCTGACCTCAGCTGAGGTCACCGAACGCATCGCTGCGGGCAAGGTGAACGTCAACACTGACGTCACCTCCAGGAGCATCGGGCGCATCTTCAGGGACAACCTGTGCACGTTGTTCAACTTGGTGAACGTCATTTTGGGCGTGGCCATCTTCCTCACGGGGGCGTACAGCAACCTCGTGTTCATGACCGTCATCGTGGCCAACACCGTCATCGGCATCTTCCAGGAAATCCGCGCCAAGATGATGATCGACAAGCTCAGGGTTATCACGTCCACGCGCGCGCACGTCGTGCGCAACGGCACGCGCGAAGACATCCCCGTTGAGCAGCTCGTGCTCGACGATGTGATCGAGCTCGGGCGTGGCGACCAGGTTCCCTCGGACAGCGTAGTGCTGCAGGGCTCCTGCTCGGCGAACGAGAGTCTCATCACCGGAGAATCAGACGTCATTCCTAAGAAGTCGGGCGACGAGCTGATGTCGGGTTCGTTCATCGTGTCAGGCCAGGCCATCGCGCGCGTCACGGCTGTCGGCGCCGACAACTATGCGAGCCATATCAACAACGATGCAAAGGTGTACAAGAAGGTTCGAAGCGACATCATGGAGTCGCTCGACATCATCGTCAAATACGTCAGCATCTCGCTCGTTCCGCTGGGCATCTTGCTGTTCGGCAAGGAGATGCTGTTCAGCCCACATGGCGATATGACAAGCGCCACCTTGCACACGTCCGCAGCGCTCATCGGCATGATTCCCCAGGGCCTGATCCTGCTCACCAGTGCGGTGCTTGCCGTCAGTGTTTTCCGTTTGGCGCAGCATCGCGTTCTCGTTCAGCAGATCTACTGCGTCGAGACGCTTGCGCGCGTTGACGTGGTCTGCCTCGACAAGACCGGCACCATCACAACGGGCGAGATGGAAGTCGACGAGGTCATTCCGCTCGAAGGATCGTCCTACGACGATGTATTGCATGCGCTCAAGGCGCTCATGGCTGTTCAGAAGGAACAGGGAAACGAGACATCGCGTGCGCTTGTCGAGTACATGGAGAACATCGAGGAGCCTTCAGCAGTCGATGAGCTCATCTCAGGCGAAGTGCGCTCGATTCCGTTCTCGTCGGAACGCAAATACTCGGGCGTGTGCTTCGGCAGCAACGCGGGCAACTACGCACTCGGCGCCGCCGAGTTCGTGCTGAAGGGGCACGAGCGCCTTGGTGAAGTGCAGGACATGATCAAGCGCCTCGCCGGCGTGCGGCGCGTGGTCGTGGTGGCCCGCGTCGACGACTTCGACGAGGAAGACGCGATTACGGGCGACGTCGAGCCGCTCGGCCTCGTGTTCGTCAAGGATCAGGTCCGCTCGACGGCGCGCAAGACGCTCGAATACTTCAGGGACCAGATGGTGCGCGTGAACGTGATCAGCGGCGATTCGCCTGTGACGGTCAGCAAGGTTGCGAAGTCGGCTGGCGTGCTCGGCGCAGACCGCTGCGTCGACATGAGCACCGTGACCACCCAGGAAGAACTCGAGCGCGTCGCGGCGGAGTGCCGCGTGTTCGGCCGCGTGAGCCCCGATCAGAAGAAGCAGCTCGTCGAAGCGTTGCAGCGCCAGGGGCACATCGTCGCCATGACGGGCGACGGCGTGAACGACGTGCTCGCACTGCATGCGTCCGATTGCTCGGTGGCCATGGGCTCGGGTTCTGACGCCGCGCGCTCGATCGCCCAGATCGTCCTGCTCGACGATGATTTCGCGACCATGCCGAACATCGTCGCCGAAGGCAGGCGCTCCATCAACAACCTGCAGCGATCCGCTGTTCTGTTCCTGACAAAGACGCTTTACTCGATTGGCCTCGCGGTGCTGTTCGTGCCGATCGTGGCCTACGACTTCCCGTTCACGCCCGTCCAGCTGTCCGTGCTCAGCGCGTTCACCATCGGCATACCGTCGTTCGTGTTGGCGCTCGAGCCGAACCAAGACCGCAACAGGGGCAAGTTCCTGCGCAACGTCGTGACGCGCGCCATTCCGGGTGCGGTCGCGGTTTTGCTGGTCATCGTCGCGTCGATCTTTGCGGGCGGAGCCATGGGCGCAACACAGCTCGAGTTCCAGACGATGTGCGTGCTTACCTCGTCGGTTGTCGGCATGAATGTGGTCGCGCGTCAGTCGATGCCGTTCAATGCGATCCGCGTCGCACTGTTCGTGTTCTGCACGGCAGGCCTCTTGTTCTGCATCTTCGGGCTGAGCTCGTTCCTCGTGCTCGCGAATTTGTCATCTGAGCTCATCATCGCTTCAGTGATTATCATCGCGGTCGTGATGGTTGCGTTCAACATCGCCTACAGCAAGGTCATCAAGTATCAAAAGTCGTACCTCGACGCGCTCGAGGCCGAGCAGATTCGCGAGCGCGAAGAAGAGTTCGCCCGCGACGCAAAGCCTCTCGCCGCCTAGGAAAGTTGGAGCAACATGGGTCTTGACGAATCGCGGGAAACGATACGGGCTATCGACGAGCAGATTGCCGGTCTGTTCGTCGAGCGAATGGAGGCTGTGCGCGGCATCGCGGTGTACAAGCAGAAGCGAGGATTGCCCGTTGAGGACAAGCAGCAGGAAGCCCGCGTTCTCGCTGATCGTGGGGCGCTCGTCGAGGATGATGAGTTGCGCCCGTTCTATTTCGAGTTTCTTCAACACACGATGGACGTGAGCAAAAGCTGGCAGCGCTACTTGATGGGCGAGGATGCAAAGGCGATCGCTGGCGGACAAGAGCGAGACGATGCAAAAGCAAGCGCTGGAGGACACGAAGACGACGATGCGAGGGCAATCGCGAGCGAGCGAGAGCGCAATGACGTAACGGGAGGCTTGTCGGCATGAACATGATGAACATGGATTTCAAGCGGAAGCTTCCCATTCCGATGGAAACGAAGGAAATGTATCCGCTGTCGGATGAGCTGTCCGACGTGGTCGAGAAGCGCACCGCGGCGCTGAAAGCCATCTTCGAAGGCGAAAGCGGCAAGATGGCGCTCATCATCGGCCCGTGTTCGGCGGACAACGAGGACAGTGTCCTCGATTACGTCTCGCGTTTGGCTCGCGTGCAGGAGCAAGTGGCAGACAAGCTGCTGATTGTGCCGCGCGTCTACACGCACAAGGCGCGCACCACCGGTGATGGTTACAAAGGCCTTGTCCACCAGCCCGATCCCAATGCGCAACCCGACTTGTTCAAAGGCATCATCGCCATGCGCGAAATGCACATGTGCGTCGTAAAGGAAACGGGTTTCGTCTGCGCCGACGAGTTGCTGTACCCCGAGCACTACAAGTACGTTGACGACCTGCTGGGATACGTGGCCGTGGGCGCGCGCAGCGTCGAGAACCAGCAGCATCGCCTGACGGCCAGCGCCGTCGGATGCCCGGTGGGCATGAAGAACCCCACGAGCGGCGATTTGACCGTTATGATGAACGCCATTGCCGCCGCCCAGCGCCAGCACGATTTTATCTACCGTGGGTGGGAAGGACGCTCTGCCGGCAATCCACATGCGCATGCCATTCTGCGTGGCTACGTGAACCGCCAGGGCGTGACACATCCGAACTACCATTACGAGACGCTGCAGTATCTCGCTGGGCTTTTCGCGAAATGGAATCCGCAGAATCCGGCTGTCATCATCGACTGCAACCATTCGAACAGCGGGAAGAACCCCTTCGAGCAGCCGCGCATCTTGAAGGAAGTGCTGCACTCGTGCCGCTACGATTCGGACTTGAAGCGCCTCGTGAAGGGTTTCATGGTTGAGAGCTACATCGAGGACGGCAACCAGCCGGTCGACGGCGGGGTGTACGGGAAGTCCATCACCGATGCCTGCCTCGGCTGGGAAAAGAGCGAGCGCCTCATCTACGAGTTCGCAGAGCTGCTGTAAGTGGCACAGCGCTCCCAGGGAACTCTGTGCCACTTACAGCTGACATCTCGGTACCAGGTACCTTTGTCCCGCTTTGCAACGCAGACCGGGTCTCTGTTGTAACAAAGAAAAAGCCCCGCGTGTTGCGGGGCTTTTCGCTCGTTAGATGCGAGGTTTCCGTTTATTCCTCGGTGTGCTCGAAGGTGTTGTAGCGCTTGCCGTGGAACGCCCAGATGGCAGCGACAAAGCCGATCAGGCACATGGCGGAGAGCACCAGGAAGGCGATCTTGTAACCGAATGCGGTGATGAACGCGGCGGTGAAGAAGCCGACAACCGCGCAGCTGAAGCGGCTGGCGAACACGATCGCACCGTTGGCAGTCGTACGCAGCAGGGTGGGGAAGCATTCCTGCATCCACACCTTGAGGATGCCCTCGAAAGCAAAGGCAGCACCGACGCAGTAGAGCAGCTGGGTCAGGACGTAGGTGATCGTCGAAGCGCCGAAGATCGGGAACATCAGGAAGCCAGCGAGGTACAGCGCAGCACCCATGTAGAACAGCGGCATGCGCTTGGGGGTGTCGACGAAGTGCATGAACACGAAGTCGAGGATGGCGCGGATCGGGTAGACGATCATGCCGATGAGGGAGACGGTCGAGATGGGAAGTTCCACAACGTTGTTGCCGATCCAGGTGCTGAACTGGCCAAGGCTGTTGGCGGGGATGTTCGTGCCGATGTAGAAGATGACCAGCGCTACGAACGGCACCAGGTAGGGCGTCTTGAAGAGGTCGCCGAGCTTGCCGGTGTCTTCCTTCTTGACGATGCCCTGCTTGCGCAGCTCATTCTGATGCAGCCAAACCGGCGACTCGGGGATGGTCTGGCGCAGGATCAGGACGAGAGCAGAGACAGCAGCGAGCTGGCCGAACATGATCTGGCCACCGAGCAGGCCCCAGTCACCGACGAGCGAGCCGATGCCCTGGGCAACCACGATGCCGACGACCCAGAGGATGTCGCTGAACAGCAGCATCTTGCCGCGCTTCTCGTCAGGCGCCTGCTCGGAGATGGTTGCGAGAGATACCGGCAGGTCGGCGCCGACGCCCAGGCCCATGAGGATTTCGCCAAGGAGCAGCAGTGCGAAGTTCGACGAGAAGACCATGGTGAGCGCGCCCACCACGAGCATGATCATGGTGACCGAGAAGACGGGCTTGCGGCCGAACAGGTCGCCCAAACGTCCGCCGAAAATGGAACCGATCGCGATGCAGAACGTGAGCGCCGCGGACAGCGCGCCGAACTGGATGTCGGTCAGACCGTAGGTGTTCTGGTAGATGACCAGAGCGACTCCTGAAGTGATGATGGTGCAGGAGTCGATGTAGGAGGCCATGCCGTTGATGACGGCCACCCACCAGGGATTCACCTGCTTTGTAGCTGCTTGGGACATTGTGATGCAACTTCCTTTCTAAAACAGAGCCTATTAATCCAAGAACGATTCGTTGACGGTGAGGTTGAAATCGCGGGCGATGGCGCGCAGGCCGTCGTCGGTGATGGTGTTCATGAACTCGCCGGAGCAGTTGTTCATCATGAGAGCCTGGCCGTGGATCTTGGCGGCTTTCTCGATGGTGTGCATGAGGCCGAACGTCGTGTCGAAATCGGGGCCGCTTGCGAACAGGCCGTGCTGTGCCCAGATGGCGGCGTCGTAGGTCTTCATCAGTTCGCTCGTGGCGCGTGCGATGTCAGCTCCGCCGGGAACCATCCACTCGACAACGCCGACGCCCATGGGGAACACGACGATGCACTCGGTCATGGCTTTCCAGAGCGCGCGGGTGATGGTGCGTGCGTCGAGCGGCATCACCTTGGTGAGAGCGATGACGTTGTCGGGATGCGCATGGTAGATGACGCGGCATTGGCCATCGGTGGCGGCCACGCGTACGCTGTGGTTCATGAAATGGCTGGGGAACTCGCTGGTGGGCATGCCGCCGTCGCGCAGGCCCCAGACGAGGCGCCACGAATCGCCGGCGTCGTTGATCTGCACGATGCCCACGTTGTAGGCGGGATCGAGCTCGACGTTGCGCATGTAGCGGCCCGAACCGGTGGTGACGAAGTAGGCGCCGCGCAGGTTATCTGCCTGCACGCCCATGTTCACCCAGCTCGAGGGCACGTCGTAGAAGAACGGGCGGCATGCCTCGACCTCCTTCTCGGTCATGCGGTAGGTCAGGTTTCCGCCATTGCGCTC
>JAZLCO010000097.1:0-10726 GCA_045614225.1 Eggerthellaceae bacterium
ATCACGATGATCGTGTCGTTCTTCATCGGCTGCTTCGTGATTTCGCTTGTGCTCGTGCCCGAGTTGGCTGAATATGCCATGGGCGACCCGGTTGGATCGGGCGGATACTACGTGCTAGCAATCGGCTTGACATCGTTTATCGCCACGCCCGTCGGCGGCAAGCTCATCGACAAGCTCGGTCCGAAGCCGGTCCTCATTACAGGCCTGGCCATATCGACTGCAGGGCTCGCATACTTGGCGCTCATAGCTGTGACCGCCCCGAGCTTTGCCACGTTCGTTATCGGGCTGGCCATCGTCGGGGCTGGAATGGGCATGTCGATGGGCGCACCCACGAACTACATGATTCTCGAGAACACCGACAAAGCCGAGAGCTCGTCGGCCATCGCCACCATCACGCTCATTCGCCAGATCGGCACGTCGATCGCCCCAGCCATCTACGTTGGGCTCATAACCTCGACGCCTGGGCTTGCCGGCTACCAGCACATGCTGTTCTGCGTGGCCCTGTTCAACGTTGCGGCTCTTATCACCATGCTGTTCTACCAGCCGAAGCGGTAACCCCAGCCAATCGCGGCAATTCGATCGGGCATAAACGAACGAGGCGGGATATCGCTCCCGCCTCGTTTCGTCAATCACCTTGTTAATCAGCGATGGCTATTCGGCCAGCCAAGCCTCTGCATCTTGTTCGGAAATGGGCAGGATGTCCTCGCCAGCGCTGTATGGGCTGTCGGCGCCACCGAGGCCCCACAGGAAGTACAAGCCGCCCTTGGTCTTGTAGAGCGTCTCCTCGTAGCCTGCCGGGTCGCCGTAGTAGCTGTAGGCGCGGTTGCCCAGAACTTCAGCCTTGCTGGTGTCGTAAATGTGCCTCTTGCCGGCAAATGTCGTAGTCTTGCGCATAGTATTTCCTCCCAAAAATATCGCGATACGTTTTAGTCGTATTTGTATCGCAACACAATACCACACCTAAACGAGTTTCTACTCTTCGAATAGCGGCGTGGAGAAGTAACGCTCGCCCGTGTCGGGTAGAACGGTCACAACCGTCTTGCCCGGGCCAAGCTTCTTGGCCAATCGTTTGGCTGCTGCAACGTTCGTTCCCGACGACACGCCCACGAGCATGCCCTCTTCGCGTGCGAGGGCGCGAGCCGTGTCGAGAGCCTCTTCGTCGCTGACGATGCAGATGTCGTCGTAAATCTCGCGGTCGAGGATGGCGGGAATCAGCCCGTCGCCAATGCCCATCTGCATGTGCGTGCCGATGCCACCACCCGAGAGGATGGCTGCGTTCTCGGGCTCGACAGCCCAGATCTCGATGTCGGAATACAGCTTCTTGAGCGTCTGGCCGATGCCCGTGATGGTTCCGCCCGTGCCGATGCCGCTCGCGAAACCGTGGATGTGGCAACCAGCGTCCTCGGCAATCTCGAGCGCCGTGTGGTTGCGATGCGTGCGCATGTTGTCGATGTTCTCGAACTGCTGCGGCACGTAAACGCGCGGGTCTTCGGCCTTCATCTGCTCGGCGATCTGGATGCATTCGTCAATGGCCTTGCCGATATCGCCCTCGTCGTGCACGATGACGACTTCTGCGCCGTAATGCTTGACGAGCTTCATGCGCTCTTCCGAGACGGAGTCGGGCATGATGATGCGCGCTTCGTAACCCTTGACAGCGCAGACGAGCGCCAGGCCGATGCCCTGATTGCCACTTGTCGGCTCGACGATGATGCTATCGGGTTTGATCTCGCCGCGTTTCTCGGCTTCCTCGATCATCATGGCTGCCGTGCGCGTCTTCACCGACCCACCGACGTTGACGCCCTCGAACTTCACGAGGATTTGCGCCATATCGGGCTCGACCATCTTGTTCAGTCGGATGAGCGGCGTGCGCCCCATGGCTTCCAGCACGTTGTTGTAGATCATGTAGAACACTCCCTTTGTTTGTTATAGAAGGAAATTATAACAGCGCATTTGAAAACACAGGCAATGCTTGGCCTACTTCTTGTCACCTGCGACAAGAAGTTTCGTTGTCCTCTCCATTGGACATCACTGCTGTTGTGCCAAGCGACGGTTCAAAGGCGCGAATGACCATTCACGCTGAAGCATCTCGGCAGATAGCACTACGCTTATTCCCGCAGATGCGCGGTTATGCCATCGTAGTTCTCGACGATCAAGATAGATTCGAGCAACCGATGGCGGGTGTTGAAGTCGTCAAGATCAAGCGGGCACATCTCGAGGATCTTCTTCAACCGATATGACAGCGTATTTCGATGAATGAACAACTTGGCCGCAGCCAACTGCACATCACGGTCGTTTTTGAGGAAAGCCGAGAGCGTCGGCAACAGCTGCACGGCGTGAGCGCGGTCGTAAACGCGCAGCGTGACGACGGCCGGATGGCAGAACGCATCGAGCTCATCTGCTGACAAAAAGTTCAAATACGGCTGGTAAGCTGCCACATCGCCATAGCATACAACCTCGTCTTCAAGCCCCATGGCCTCGCTGATGCGCGCCGCTTCACATACCTGACGGTAGGCGCGTGGCGTGTCGAGGAAACGATCTTGCACATCACTCACGAACGCACGGCAATGTTGGCTATGGCAGATGGAGCGAACCTTGCGCAGCACGTTTTCCTTTTCCTTGTGGCGCTGCAACTGGAACAGGGCAACGACGCGCTCGCCATGGGAAACCGATCGACATCCCTGACGATCCTCGAGCAATTGTGCGAGATGCTGCCTGTGAAAATCGCTTTCTTCCGACAACTTGATGGCAACGACCACCGAGCAGCTCTCGGCGTCGAAGTTGAGCGCGTCGAGCTGGCGGCGTACATAGGCCGAGTCGTGCAGATTGCCCTCGAGCCAATCGATGACGAACCGCTCGTAGAGCGGACCGCGCTGCGATTGAAACTGGGGGTCTGCCAGCAACGCACGCATGGCAAGCGGCGCTATCAGGTCGACAAGCTCGAGGTCGCCCGCCGTCACCGACTTGTACATCTCGACGACAAACAGATGGCCGCGAACCTTGCCATCCGCTCGCAAGTTGTAGTTGGCGAATGGCGTGTAGAAGAACTGGGACCTGACCATGGTCGAGCAGGCCGAGCGCTCTATCTCATGCAACTCATCACTGCGTATGAGACCGGCGACGACGTCATAGGATAGGTAGCCCCTTTTGGCTGCATGCATCCAGTTGACGCTCATTTCCTCCATGTCGGGATCATCCACGATAGCCATGACCTTGAAGCTCGAATCGACGATGTAAACGGGATTGCCGACGAGGTCCGACAAAACCTGCACGATGCCCGCAAGACCATCAGCCTCCCAGATCAAATCGCGGGCTCGTGACACCGCAGCGGCAAGCTCATCGTGGATATCAGCTACCAAATTGAGGAGTTCCCCAGCATCGGCGGCATCTTCCACAACCAGACAAGGTTCAGACCGGTCAGGCTGCAATTGCCCGGCAAAGGCAAACGCATAGGATGTACCAGACGGCTCATCCGACACCCGCGCGCCATCGGCAAGACGGTCGCAGACGTAGAGAGTTCCACCAACGAGCGGCTCATCGTCACATGGCAACAAACGCAATTTATCGAATTGCCATTCGGCATCATTCAGAACGTATGCCTGAAAACCTCGCACAGACAGACGCTCGGCGACCAACTGCAGTGAGAGCTTCATGCACTGCCTCCTCCATGCCTGCTATCTCTATCGCCGACATTATTATTATGCAACTTGCACAAATTTTATGCCACTTATTCTCAAACACCATAGATGACCGAGCAAGAACCGCTTGCTAAGCTTTTTCAAGAAGCAGCATCGCTTCGCCTATCACCAGTAACAATAGAGGAGCAGCTATGGGTCTTTATGAAGAACGCCTTCAAAGAACACTTGATGCAGTTTGCATGAAAAAGGTCGATAAGATTCCCTTCTCCTACAGCGGTCCGGCGTACATCGCACGCGCGCAGGGCTTGAGCATCGCCGACGCCTTGACGGAAATCGAAACTGCCACTTCGGCCGTCATCGACTTCCTGCACGACCACCCTGGCATCGACACCATGCACAACCCCGTGCAGAACCCGTATGGCCTGGCCATCCTGTGGCTCTCGCAAATCAAGATACCTGGCATCGATCTTCCCGACGACGAGCTGTGGCAGCTCGACGAGAAGGAGCTCATGAGCGAAGAGGACTACCAGGCTATCATCGACGAGGGATACGGCCCGTGGGCAGCCCGTTTCATGAAGGAGAAGATCGGCGACCCCATGGCCAAGATGGCCGAGCTCGGTCCCAAACGCGCCAACATCAACACGCGCATCAAGGACGAGGCCGACGTGGCCGTCATCAACGGTGCACTTGCCGGCACGCCCATCGAAGGCCTGTGCGGCGCACGCACGCTCATGAACTTCTTCATGGACATCATGGACGAACCCGAGCTCGTGAAAGCCGCCATGGACAAGATGTTCGAGTTCAGCTATGCCAACTTCTGCAAGACGCTCGACAATAACAAACCCATCGGCACATGGGTCGGTGGCTGGCGTGCCGCTCCCAACCTGATGAGCCACGACACGTTCATGGAATTCGTCTGGCCCTACGAAGTCAAACTGATCGACGCGGCGCTCGAGCGCGGTGTGCTGCCCATCCTTCACTTCGACTCGCCATGGGACAACGAACTTGAAACGCTCAAGGAACTGCCTGCGCGCAAGTGTCTGCTCATGCTGGACGGCTCGACCGACATCCGCCTCGCCCGCGAGGTGCTCGGCGACCGTATGGCCATCCAGGGCGACGTCCCCGCAACGCTGCTCGCAATGGGGTCCGAGAGCGAGACTTACGACTACGTGGCCAAGCTCATCGACGATGTGGGACCCTCGACCGGCCTTATCGTGAGCTCCGGCTGCGACTGCCCGTTGAACGCCAAGAAGGAAAACGTTGACGCCATGATTCAAGCGACCGTTGACTACCAGGTGAAATAGCCACGTCAACAGATCATTTGCTGCAAAGCAAACGGCCGTCCGACATCATATCGGACGGCCGTTTTCCATTCACTTACCAAACTCAATTGCTCATTCTTCTGGCAGAATCTCAATCCAGCTGCCATCTGGGTCCTCGATGAAGTACAAGCCCATGCGCGGGTTCTCGCGAATGATGCACCCCATCTCCTCATGGAGCTTGTGCGCTGCCTCGAAATCTTCCACTCTGAATGCGATGTGAGTGTCCTTGCCACCGTTTTCGTAAGGCTCGGTACGCCCGCGGTTCCATGTGAGCTCAATCTGGAACGGCGTTTTGTCATTAACCAGGTACGTGTTCGACCACGACCCATCTTCGGGGCCCATTGTGTGATGAACGGTAAGTCCCAGAGCCTTTTCGTAGAACTCGAGCGACTTCTCCAAATCGAGCACGTGAACACACCAATGGATGAACCTTCCTTGCATAGCGACCTCCTTCAATCCATATCACCTGCGATGCGATTATTCTCAGCTTCCATTCGTGGTTTTTCAAGATGAGCTACGAAGAATGCAACTTGGGTGATAACAGAAAATGAGTCACTTTGACTGTCAATGTGACTCATTTCCAAGCTGAAATGTTTTTCTCGCCTATGCCGCTTCAGTTGCAGGTTCCACCTCCTCAAGCTTATCGCTCTTCTTGCCCATGAAATGACCGGCGATCATCACGCTCACACCGAACAGGATGAATGCGAACAGCCAATCGAAGCAAATCGTCCACTCATAGGGCATGGCGGTTCCGACTGAGCAGAAGACTGCCGTCCAATCGTTGAAGAAGAAATTCAAACCTTTGATCTGATTGAGCATCGTGAAGAACAGGCAGAGCACAGCGACGACGAACACGACGATGGCCCACGTGCCTAGCTCGCCGGAATGACGCAGCAGGTATCCCATGGTCAAGCCAACTGCGCAGCCAACGTAGTTCTTGACAATTTCCTTTGGGTCCATGGTGATCTTCATCGCCCAGAGGCACAACGCGAGGAACGGAACCCATGCTCCCACCTTGAAGACAGCCATGAGGCCGATGACCACAGCCACGCCCGCCAGCACAGCCGCGTTGTAGATGAAAGCTTCTTTCGGAGTGCGCTTTTTGTTTTTGATCTCGGTAACATCCATTACAATGCCTTTCGTCGAAAATCTTCCAGGGTTTTTGACGCGCCCTCGGCCAATGACCGGTTGTCCGAGGGTTTTTTCTTCGGGCTGCTTTCTCCTCAAGTGAAGCAGCCCGTTTCGATGCAATGCATTTAGGCGAGCTCACCGCCGTCGATAAGGACGCTGTGGCCGGTCACCCACTCCGAGGCATCGGAGGCAAGGTACAGCACGCCGTTGGCGATGTCGTCGATGTTGCCCAGGCGCCCCAGCGGGATCTTGGCCGCGGCGGGTGCGACATACTTCTCGAACAGCTCGTCCATGCCCTCGGGATGGGTCATGTCGGTGTCAATCAAACCAGGGATGACGGCGTTCACGCGCACCTTCATGGGCGCAAGCTTCTTGGCGAGGTTCTGCGTCCAGGCGCGCACGGCGCCCTTGCCGCCAGCGTAGGCGACGCTGCCGGCCGCGTGGAAGCCCGCCAGCGAATTGACGAGCACGATCGAGCCGTGGCCGCCCTTGGCGCACTCGGCGTAGCCGTACTTCATCATGAAGTACACGCCGTCCATGTTGATGGAGAGCACCTTGCGGTAGTTCTCGACGTCGAAGGCATCCTCGAGGCTGCGCTCGTTGAGACCGTTAATGCCCGAGGCGAGCACCATGACGTCGATGCCGCCGAACTTGTCAACGCACGCCTCGACGGCCGCCTTGCACTGCGCCTCGTCGGACACGTCGGCCACGGCGTAGCCGGCCTCTCCGCCGGCTGCCTCGATCTCGGCGACGGCCGCCTTGAGCTTCTCCTCGCGGCGCGCGACCAGGAACACCTTCGCGCCCGCCTCGGCGAGAATCTTCGCCGAGCCGTTGCCGATGCCGCGCGAGCTGGCGCCCGTGATCAGCGCGACGCGCCCGTCCATGTTGAATTGAGCCAATGTCATTGTCTTCTCCTGTGTTTCCTAAAAGAATCCTTTGATAAACCAATCGGCGACTACTAGCCCATCGGACGGATGAGGTCAGTTTCGCCATCCCAATTCTTGCCTGCTTCGATGACCATGTCGTGGATGAACTTCGCACCGCCATCGATAAGCTGCATCATCGTGCCCAGCTCCTCGGTCATGTCAACGACCATGAAACCGATCTTCGACTCGTCAAGACCGACTGTAGCCGGGTCGATGCCCATTGCCTCGCATTTCGCAAGCGCGGCAGACAAATCGTTGTAGCCGATAACCACGATGGGAATGCCGAGCGCCTCGCAAGCCTCCTTGGCTTCTTCGAGGCTTTCTACGAACATGTGCAGGTGGTTGATGCCAGGCTTGTCCATGTCGTTGAAATCGGTGTACATCGAATCACCTGGGGTCAACTGCTGAACGACCTCGACCGAATGGCTGCCCCACGCTCCGTAGAAAGCACGCAGCTCGAACGGCTTCTCGAGCTCACGCCCGCGATAGATAATCTTGTTGAACTTGTTGACGGTCGTGAAGAACGGACCCGAGCCGAACAGCTTGTTGTGCTCGCGAGCGAAACGCTCGCCATCGGGAGCGTAGTAACCGACCTGGTGCACGAAATCGCGCCCCTTGAAATAGTCCGTGTAATCCTTTGCCATCGTTTGCTCCTATCAATCGAATCGCGCCGAACGAGCCACTCCCATTCGGCGCGATTTCGCGCTTTTTAATTTCTGTCAACCGGGAAGTACTCGAGAATAAGCCCGAGCTCGTCCGTGAAGTCGAAATACTCGTAAGCCATACCGCTACCTGCGGGCACTCCCGAGAGCAGCAGCTCCTTACCTGCTGCATGAACCTCTTCGATGTCCTCGAAATCGACGCGGATATGGTGCACACCGGCCTTCCCGCCGTTGCGCTTGAGGAACTGGCCCCAGTCGGACAGCTCATCCATCGGCTCGATGAGCTCGAGCTCGACGTTCAGCTGGAAGTTGCTTGCGCACTTTGATGCGTATTCGCACGGCTTGCCGTAAGCGACCATGTCTTCGAAGTTCTCAGGAACGTTGACGAAGATGTCGCTCCAATCGTTCAAACCGATTTTCGAAAACTCGGCGATGCTCTTCTCGATGTCGGGCGTGATGATGCCGATCTGGTTGATGTCACCCATGATTCCCATAATTGCTCCTATCCAGTCGCCGTCGTAGACGGCTCCAATCGAATTGGTGGTGAATCTGGAAGGGCCACCCTCCCAGATTCACCTGTTTCATTACGGAACTAGTCGAGTGCGACGTCTCCGAGACCCACATCCTCGGTCTTCGTGGAGACGGCAATCTCCTTCTTTTTGCCAGCGGCCTCGATGGTCACGGTCCAGTCGTCCTCGCTCAAATCACGCAGCCAGAAATCGCCGATCCAGTTCGTTTCAGCCGTGAACGTGTCAGTGCCGTTCGTTGCGGTCACCGTCGCGCCTTCCACGACTTCTTTCTCGATCGGATCGTAGACGCGACCGGCGATGAACTTCTTCGGCAGGCCCTTGTACCAAACTTGCGGGCCTGTGCCGTACTCGGGATGCAAGCGCTCGGCACCTTCGAGATCGAGTTCGGATTCCTCGCCCCACTGTATGGCGCCATGCACGCAGTTGTCGTAGCAACGCGGCACGGTGATGGTGTCGCCCTCGTCGATGAGATGTGCACAACCGGTGCACTTCTGTGGAAGTTCCAGCTCGGCATTCCAATAGATGGCACCGTACGGGCAGGCCTTCTTGATAGCCTCCTGGCCTTTGGCCTTGACGGGATCGATGATGATGAGTCCGTCGTCGCGACGGTACACGGCACCGTCCTTGGCAACCTTCATGCACGGCGCATCGGCACATTGCTGGCACGGAACCGGGATGTACGACACCTTCACGTGCGGGCGATGGCCGCGCTCCTTTTCGTCAACGCGCATCCAGAACTGGCCGGTTTCGGGCTGCGCTTCAGCGTAGGGCATCCACGCTTGTTCGCAGTGCTCGTCTTTGCAGCCAATCTGGCAGGCGTAGCAACCGACGCACTTCGTCAAATCAAAGAGAAACGTTTTCATCTTGTATCCCCCTCTATTCCTTCACGACCCAGCCGGCCCTGCTGGAACCGGATGCAGCGTCGTACTCGCGAGCGAAGTTCTCCGGATAATCCTTCTTCCACTGCTCCATCTCTGAATCTTCGAGCTTGGCAACGTCGACGAGGTATCCGGTGACAACAAAGCCTTCGCAATGCTTCGTGATAGGAGCAGGCGGGCTGATGAGGTTCGTGCAGCCGCCGCGGTCGATGTGCGGTGCGATGGGATCGGGATGAGCACCCTTGTCCATCTTGATGGAGTTCGGCAGCACACGCTCGGAGATGCGGGCAGCACCAAGCACGATACCCTGGTCGTTGAAGACCTTCACGATGTCGCCATCCTTGATGCCGCGCTCGGCAGCAAGTTCGGGGCACATCCACACGGGCTCGTACATGTAGCCGTCCTTGCCCTTGATCTTGCACGTCGGGATCTCGCGCAACCAGCAAATGTCATCGTTCTGTACATGGATGCGCCAACGCCCGGGACTTGTGTTCAGAAGCAGCGGGTACGTCTTGGCTTTCTCGCCCCATTGCGACTCGTCATGCGCCCAGCCTTCTTCCGCCGGACCGCCGATGGTCCACTTGGCCAGGGGCTGACGCTCCTTGTCGTCGGGGAAATGCTCTGCAAGCGCCTCGGAGTAGAACTCGATCTTTCCAGACGGCGTGTGCAGCGGATGCTTCTCGGGATCCTCGTAGAACTCCTGCATGCCAGCGGGAATCTCTTCCCACATGGGATTCATGATGGGGATGTAGTACTGACGCTTCTTGAAGTCGTCGAACTCGATGAATTCCTTGATGAACGACTCCTCGTACGCAGCCTCAATCTCCTCCTCGACGCTCAGCCCGCGTGTGTACTCTTCCCAAACACCGAAGCGCTTGGCAAGCTCAGCCGCGATCTCGTAGTCGGATTTCGACTCGCCCACGACGTCGCATGCACGGTCCTGAATGCCGTAGAAGCACAGGCTGCCGCCTTGGCTCGAGCCCATCGAGTCAACGTCCTCGAGGCAAGTCGTGACCGGCAGGATGAGGTCGGCGAAGATGGTGTCGCACTGCATCCACTGATGGTTCGATACGAAGAACTCGATCTTGGGATTGCGGTAGGCGTCCTGCAGGTAGAAGCCACCATTCCAAGATGCCTGGTTCGAAGCCTTCTCGGACCAGATCATGTGGAATTCCATGCCGTCTGCATCGTCGCAGGGGTACTTGCGCTTGATGAACTGGTCTTCGGGCGTCGACATGATGATCGAGGGGCTTCCGTACCACTCGTACTTGCCGTCCATGATTGCATGGTGGATAGCGGTGCGCGGGATGGAGTTTGCCTCGGGGATGTCCTGCATGTCGGCATGGCCCATGTACATGAACGACAGCATGCCGCCCACGCTGGGAACGACCTGCTCGGCGACGTTCCACGAGAACAGATGGATCATCTGGACACCCGGCTTGCCGATGCCCTGCATGCCCAGCTTGTAGTACTCGGTGCGGCCGGGTTCGAAGCTGTAAGGCCCGCGGATGTGCGCGCCGCAGAAGTGGCCGATCGTCGTCCTGGACGAACCCCACTTGCGCGCGAGAGCCTTGATGGTCCACTCGGGGATGCCAGTGATTTCAGAAGCCCATGCCGGCGTCTTCTCGATGCCGTCTTCCTT
>JAZLCO010000098.1:0-19406 GCA_045614225.1 Eggerthellaceae bacterium
CCACCCCCATATCCAGAGACGAACAAACCCTCCCCAACGGAGGCAGCCGCCTGCAGAGTCGGCATATCGTCAGGACGATCGCCTTTCATGCCCAAGCGCTCGAGACCGCATGCGATGGCACCAGACGACACGATGACAACCTGCCATCCAGCTTCGCGAACCGTACGCACCTGCGCTGCAAGCGTGCTCAGGTACTCATGGTCGATGCGACCTGTCTCCGTCGTGAGCGTCGACGAACCGATTTTCACTACCAAGCGTTTTTGACTGCCCAACGTCTGAACCTTTCCTAAAATCCAGCAAAACCATTGCCAGACTATTCATCCAACTCGGCAAATATGTCCTCTGCCATGCGTGCCGACTCGTAGTCGAAGGCGTAGCCCATGATATGGATCTCGTCACCATCGCACGCGCCCGCCTCGTCGAGGGCCCGATCAACACCAATGCGCTTCAGACGATGCTGGAGATACGCGATGGCCTCCTCGTTCTCGAAGTCGGTCTGAACGACCATTCGCTCGACACGAGGACCGACAACGCGGAACACATGACGCGAAAGACGCACGATTTCGAATGCAGCATCGCGCGTTTGACGACGGTGCTCCCACACGTAATCGAACTCCTCCTCAGCAGCCTGTTCGGCACGCGCTGCCTCGCGCAATTCGTGAACTTTGATGGCGATTGCCGCTTTCAAGCCTTCGACACCTTCGCCCGTCAAAGCGCTGATGCGGTAGAGCTTCGGGTCGATGGGACTATCGGCAAACTCATCACCACCAGCTGCAGCGATGGAATCTTCGCGCACCTTGGCAGCCAGCTTCTCGCATACCTCTTCGGTACCAGGCACGTCGATCTTGTTTGCCACGACGATGCGCGGACGACTTGCCAACTCGTCGGCATACAAAGCGAGCTCGCGGTTGATGATGTCGTAATCGTTGAGAGGGTCACGCCCCTCCCAATCGCCCGTCAGGTCGACAATGTGAACGATGAGGGCCGTGCGCTCGATATGACGCAGGAACTCATGTCCGAGGCCGCGTCCCTCATGAGCACCTTCGATGAGGCCCGGCACGTCCGCTGCGACGAAGCTGTAATCACCTGAGACGGCCACACCCAAGTTGGGCACGAGCGTCGTGAACGGATAGTTGCCGATCTTCGGCCGCGCTGCCGAAATCTTCGCGATGAACGACGACTTGCCGGCCGAAGGCATGCCCACAAGAGCAGCATCGGCCATGAGCTTCATCTCAAGCTGAATCCAGCCCTCTTGAGCCGGCTCACCCAACTCGGCGAACGCGGGAGCGCGGCGCGTCGGTGTCACGAAATGCGTGTTTCCACGACCACCCATACCGCCCGGCATGACGATGACTTTCTGGCCGTCGCGCACCAGATCAGCGATGGTCTCGCCCGTCTCCTTCGTCTCTTCGTCGTACTCGCGCACGACCGTGCCGACCGGCACCTTGAGCACTAAGTCCTCGCCTCGGGCGCCATGCATCTTCGAGCCCTTGCCATGTGTGCCGCGCTGCGCTTTGAAATGATGCTTAAAACGATAATCGATCAGCGACGACAAACTGGCATCAGCTTGGACGACGACGTCTCCGCCGTGCCCGCCGTCACCGCCGTCAGGCCCGCCTTTGGGCACGTGTGCTTCTCGGCGGAACGACATGCAACCAGCGCCGCCGTCGCCACCCTTCACGAATATGTTTACTTTGTCTACGAACATGTTGACCCAATTCTAAATGAAACGTGCCCCTCGTAACCGAAGGGCACGCCACGTAACAGATTTTCAGCAGCCGTCTACGCTTCGGCTTCTTCAGCCTCGAGCGGACGAACATGGATGCGACGCTTCACGCCACGGGTGAAGACCAGATGACCGTCGCACTTCGCGAACAGCGTGTCGTCCTTGCCACGACCGACGTTCTCGCCGGGATGGAACTTCGTGCCGCGCTGACGCACGATGATGTTGCCAGCCTTCACGTACTCGCCAGCAAACTTCTTGACGCCAAGTCGCTGTGCGTGGGAGTCGCGACCGTTACGGGATGAACCAAGACCCTTCTTATGTGCCATGTCTTATCTCCCCTTCCTTTATTCCTCGGAAGCGGCTTCCTCGGCCTTGGCGGCCTTGGCGGGAGCCTCGTACTTGTCGGCACCGACAGCGGTGATGCGCACCTTGGTGAGCTGCTGACGATGGCCCTTGAGCTTCTTGTAGCCCTTGCGCTTCTTGAACTTGAAGACCATCTGCTTCTTGCCCTTGTACTGATCGAGCACTTCGGCGGTAACCTTCGTGGCAGCAGCCTTCTCGGGATTGGCCTCGATTGCGTCGCCGTCGACAACGCAGATCACGGGGAGCTCGACCGTTTCGCCGACCTCGACGGCGAGCTTCTCGATGCTGATCACATCGCCCGCAGAAACCTTATACTGCTTGCCACCCGTTTTCACAATTGCATACATGAACAATTCTCCTTGCTTTTCAGCGTTCATTTCCTACACGACGACACGTAAGGGTGTGGACGCGCCATCTGTGCTTTGCGCATTTAAGCGCAAGAAAGTATGTTATCTGGGAACTATCCGCAAGTCAACCGCCAAATGTGGATGTTCCGTGGGTGCTTGAAGGAGAGCCGCCGCAGGCCTGCCGGAACGGCCGGGGTACGCTCGCCGCGTCGTCGTCGCGAACTAACTTTTCTGCCAAATGCAGGCAGAAAAGTGGATTTCACTCCTCCTTTGGCTTGACCTCGCTTAACCCGGCTGTTCCGGCGGGCTTGCGGCGACATCTTAATGCGCTTCGGCCCAGGTGTCGCCCCAAGAGACGTCTGCGATGAGGGGCACGCTCAGCTTGGCAACGTTTTCCATTGCGTCTTTCACCATTGCGCTTAAACGTTCGATCTCGTGCTCGGGAACCGAGAAGTCCAACTCGTCATGGACTTGGATGAGCAAACGGGCTTCGAATTCCTCCTCGATGAGGCGTCTTGCGACCTCGTTCATGGCCATCTTGATAATGTCCGCCGCACTGCCTTGCATGGGATGATTCATGGCCGTGCGCTCGCCAAACCCGCGCTGCACGGCATTGCGGGCGGCAAGCTCGGGGATATGGCGGCGTCTACCGAACATGGTTTCGGCATAGCCCTTCTCCTTTGCGACGGCAATCGTTTCATCGAGGTAGGCACGCACGCCCGGATACGCCTCGAAGTAGCGATCAATCATCTCTTTCGCTTCGAACATGGGAATCTCGAGGCTCTGCGCCAAGCCGAATGCCTGCTGACCGTATACGATTCCGAAATTAACGGCTTTTGCTCGGCTGCGCATCTGAGGCGTCACCTCATCGACAGGCACGCCAAACACGCGCGCTGCCGTCGTTGCGTGGAAATCAGCACCCGAATTGAACGCAGCTACGAGATGTTCGTCATTTGACAGATGAGCCAACAAGCGCAGCTCGATCTGCGAATAGTCAGCTGACAAGAACTTGTCCCCCGGATTCAGTGCTCCGAAGCAGGCGCGGATCTTGCGCCCGAAATCGGTGCGCACGGGAATGTTTTGCAAGTTGGGATCTGACGAGGACAGACGTCCTGTCGACGTCACGGTCTCGTTGAACGACGTATGCACACGCCCGTCTCCGTAGCGTCGGGCGATATTGGGCAGCGCATCAATATAGGTGGACTTGATCTTTGCATACTCGCGGTAGTGGATCACGGTTGCGGGCAGCTCGTGGATCTCGGACAGCTTCTTGAGAACCTGCGCATCGGTCGAGTAGCCGCTCTTCGTCTTCTTCCCATGCGGAAGCTGGAGCACTTCGAACAGGATATGCCCGAGCTGCTTGGGCGAATCGACGTTGAACTCCTCGCCCGCAAGCTCGTATATCTTCGCTTTCAGCTCGTCGATTTCAACTTGGGTGCTTGCACCGAGATCGGCAAGCGCCTTTGAGTCGATGGGCGCACCGTTGCGCTCCATCATTGTGAGCACGCCGACAAGTGGCAAATCGATGTCGCGATACACGTTCGCCGTTCCATCGGCCTCGAGTTTGCTCTCAAGCACCGGAACCAGAGCGGCGACGATTTGCGCTTCGATACTCGCAGCCTCCTTGTCGTCATGCGCCTCGGGAACAGCCATGTCGAGATGTGCTTCAGCCAACGCTTCAAGTGGATACTTCCCTGCAGACGAATTCAACACGTAAGCAGCGAGCGCCACATCGAATGCATCGCAATCGAGCACGTCAGCTTCAGAAAGAAGCGCACTTTCCGAAGAATCAACTGGATACACTTCGTGCAACGCCGCTTTCGCGTCGAGAGCAGCAAACGAGCCTTCTTTTGCAATGCGTGCAAATATCGAAAGGGCCTCGTCACTTTCGACGAGGGCAACGCCTTGGAAAGTTGTGACGGCAAGGGTGATTTCGGGGGCGAACAGCGATTCTTGCGTTGGCTTCGAGAACGCCACGCTCATGCGCTCGCCTTCGGACAGCGCATGCTCGATGATGGCGAGCGCCTCTTTGCCCTCTACGGCCTCTGCGAGTTCGAATGCGGGAGCGGCAGGCGCTACGCCTTCTTGCCCAACGAGTTTCAACAACTTGTCGAGGTGGGCGCTGAAGCGGATTGCCTTGTACGCTTCAGTGACCGTCTCTATGTCGAAAGACGGCCACGACACTTCATCGACATCGAGTTCGAAATCGAGATCGGTCACAATCGTCGCAATCTTGCGCGATAGGAACGCAAGCTCGCGGTTGTCGCGGATGTTCTCGAGCTGCTTGCCCTTGAGTTTGTCAAGGTTCTCGTACACACCTTCCATCGACCCGTATTGAGAAAGCAGCTTCTGAGCAGACTTGGGCCCAATACCCGGCACGCCTGGGATGTTATCCGATGAATCGCCCATGAAACCCAGGTAATCGGGGAACTGCGATGGCGTGATGCCGTATTTTTCCTCGACCATCTCGGGGTCGTAGATCACAACGTCGGTTATGCCCTTCTTTGTTGTCACGACATGGGTGAGGTCGGTCACGAGCTGATTGACGTCCTTGTCACCCGAGACGAGCAGCGTCTGATACCCCTTCGCCTCATCGCGCGCCGCCACAGTGCCCAAAATGTCGTCGCCTTCCCAACCCTTCACTTTCACGACAGGGATGTTCATCGACTCGAGAAGGCTTTCGATGATGGGAAACTGACAACGCAGCTCGTCGTCCATGGGCGGACGTTGTGCCTTGTATTGCTCGAGGGCCTCGATGCGGAACTGCGGTTTGCCCGCGTCAAAGGCGCACACGATGCCGTCAGGTTGCGCCATCTCGATGAACTTGAAGAGCATCGAGCAGAAGCCGAAAACGGCGTTCGTCGGCGTGCCGTCGGGCGCGTTCATGGTGGGCGGCACGGCATGGTATGCGCGGTGCATGAGCGAATTGCCATCGATTACAGCGATTGTCTTGGGCATAGGGCTCCCCTTCGCGATTCGTTTGTGTGTTTGATTTCAGTATACCTGGATGGAGCAACGCGCGAATCGATGCGCATCAGACAAACGAGCAACCAAAAAGGAACGGTTTTTGGTTATGAACCTTCTACGCACTCCAGAGGTAGCCGACACCACGCACGGTCTCGAGACGCTGAGCCAATTCGGGACCGAGCTTCGCACGGATACGACGAACATGCACGTCAACCGTGCGCGAGCCACCGTAGTAGTCGAAACCCCATACGTGCTGCAAGAGCGCATCGCGCGAGAACGTGCGGCCGGGATGACGCACGAGGAACGACAACAACGCATACTCGAGGTAGGTGAAATCGATGGGCTTGTCCGAAACGAGCACTTGATACGTCGCGAGGTTGATGGTCATGTGGTCGACGACAATCAGATCCGACGACCCGATAGCCTCTTCATCGTTCAGCAATCGCTTGACGCGCACTGCGCATTCCGCAGCACTTGCCCCATGTACGACGAAGTCGCTCGGCGCACCAGTGGGAAGCCGCAGGTTCTCGGCATCGTCTTCGTTGACGATCACCAAGATGGGACAGCCTCTCTCGTCGGCGATTGAGATGACCTCATCGGTCCTGTCGGCCGCCGAACCGCGCGACTCGAAGATGATGAGATCGGAATGAGCCGTCGATGCAAGCAGCTTTTTGATCTGAACCGTCGAGCCCGCGGCTATCTCGACGCCGAACGTTGAAAGAACTTGCTGGAACTTGTAGGCATTATCCAAGCTGTCGGCTATGAAGACGACTTTCTTCTTCATCTAGAGCACCGCCAGGTAACGATCGAGCTCCCAAGGGCTTACATGAGTCAGATATTCGACCCACTCGGCGCGTTTCGTCTCGACGAGATACGAGTGAATATGGTCGCCGAGCACCTTACGCATGAGTTCAGACGATTCGAAGCGTTTAACCGCCTCGCCGAGGTTTGCAGGAAGTCTCTTGAGCCCCGCCTCATGCATCGCCTTGGGCGAGTAGTCGAACAGGTTCTTATCCTCAATTGGATCGGCCAGCTCAAGGCCTTCTTCGATACCAGCAAGTCCCGCTGCGAGCATGACCGCGAATGCGAGATAAGGATTAGCTGCAGGATCAGGGCTTCGCAGCTCAACACGACATGCATCAGCTTGACCGGGACGATATCCGGGCACACGCAAGAGCGTCGAACGATTCGTGCGCGCCCACGAGAGGCGCGACGGGGTTTCGTCGGTTGCTATGAGCCGCTTGTATGAATTGACGTTTTGATTGGTGATCAGGCAAAACTCAGGAGCGTATTTCAGAATGCCCGCGATATAGCGCTTGGCCGTCTCCGACAGGTTGTAACCACTCGGATCGTCTTCGTCGAAGAACAGGTTGTTGCCGTCGGAGTCGACAAGGCTCTGATGCACGTGCATGCCACTTCCTGGCGCATCGGCAAGGGGCTTGGGCATGAACGAGGCATACACGCCGTGCTCGACGGCAATCTCCTTGACGACGAGCTTGTGCGTCATCACCGCATCTGCCATCGACAATGCATCGGTGTAACGCAGGTCGATTTCGTGCTGCGAAGGACCGCTTTCGTGATGCGAATACTCGACGGGAATGCCCATTTTCTCAAGAGCAAGCACCGTGTCGCGGCGCAGGTCGGAAGCATAGTCGAGACTTGTCAAATCGAAATAGCCACCGCGGTCGAGCGGCTCAGGTTCTGTCTGGCTCTTGAAGTAGTAGAACTCTAGCTCGGGGCCAACGTTGAACATGTAACCCGACTCAGCCGCCTTGTCTACCATGCGGCGCAAGACATTGCGCGGGTCACCCTCGAATGCGGTGCCATCAGGCATGCGGATATCGCAGAACATGCGCGCAACGGCATTCGACGACGGACGCCAAGGCAGAACCTGGAACGTCGATGGATCAGGAAAAGCGAGCATGTCGGATTCTTCGGTGGGGCTGAAGCCGGCGATGCAGCTGCCGTCAAAGCCCATACCCTCCTGAAATGCGCCTTCGATTTCGGAAGGAGATACTGCGAACGATTTCATCGTGCCAAGCACGTCCGTGAACCACAGGCGCACGAAATGCACGTCGCGGCTCTTGATCGTCTTCATCACAAAATCTTGCTCGGGATTCATGTCCATTCCTTCCGAGATTGGCGATATCGTCCATTTTAGATATACGTTGTATGCTACGCATCAATCACAAAACATGACCGCTTTTCACGCACAATTAACGGAAATGACGTGTCGTTCTTCGGATCTTCCGCTACACGGTCCTCACGAATGCGTTTCTGAAATGGTAGAATGATTCTTCATTTAAGTGTTCGATTGACCAAAAGGGAGCAGCAAATGAACGCAATGGTCAAAAGAAGCGCTTTTCAAATCGCACTTGCAACGCTGGCGCTCACGCTGCTGTGCATTGCGATTCCGCACACTGCTTACGCCGATCAAAACCTCACTGCTGGAACCGTTGATCTTTCGACAGGGAAATCAGTTGCCGCGAAATCGTCTGGCTCTGTCTCAGACGCAACGTTGACATATACGACTCACATTCAAAATGTTGGATGGGAAAACACGTGGAAAAACAGCGGTCAAACATCAGGGACTTCCGGCCGTTCTCTTCGACTCGAAGCAATCAAGATCTCTGTAAACAACTCCGGAGTATCGGGCTCCATTATGTATCAAACTCACGTCCAAAACATCGGCTGGCAAGATGCCGTGAAAGATGGAGCAGTATCGGGCACGTCCGGTAAGTCGTTGCGATTAGAAGGAATAAGAATCTGGCTTACAGGCGATCTCGCCAAACACTACGATATTTGCTACCGCACGCACGTCCAAAACGTAGGGTGGCAAGGATGGGTCAAGAACGGCGCAATTGCTGGAACAACCGGTCAATCGCTACGCTTGGAGGCCATTCAAATCGTGCTGACGCCGAAAACGGAAATCGCCGCAGGCAAGAGCGCTGACACAGTCGGGGTTCGTTATACAACGCATGTACAAAACGATGGCTGGAAAACTTGGGTCGGTGACGGCGCGGTTGGCGGCACAACAGGAAGAAGCCTCCGCGTTGAGGCATTGCAAATCCTGGCAAGCCCCGGCAAGTATTCGGGCGGTATCACATACCGATCGCACATCCAAAACATCGGATGGCAAGAATGGGTGAAGGATGGCGCCGTCTCCGGAACATCTGGAGAATCGCTTAGATGCGAAGCCATTGAAATAAAGCTCACTGGAGAATTGGCGAAAAACTACGACGTTTACTATCAAGCTCATGTTGAAAATTTCGGATGGCTCGACTGGGCAAAGAACGGAGAGTCGGCAGGATCGAGCGGTCTTTCACTTCGATGCGAAGCGTATCGAATCAAATTGGTCAAAAAGGGAGATGCTGCCCCCGGCCCGACAAAACACCCAATGGTATCGCGCGCTGATTTCGTTGAAGCCCAAATGAGTACGTCCGTGCGAAACTCGTTCTCGGGAATAAGCCTCGATGGCGCAAAAGCGATAGGAATCGATGTTTCCGTCTGGAACGGTGACATCGACTGGAATAAGGTTGCAGCCTCGGGTATCCGCTTCGCGATAATTCGTTGCGGGTACGGCAGCGATTACACAAGCCAGGACGACGCAAAGTTTTACAAAAACGTACAGGGGGCCCGAGCAGCAGGCCTCGATATCGGCGTATACCTGTACTCGTATGCGACGAATACATCTATGGCCTCGAGCGAAGCAGACCACACATTGCGCCTTCTGAAAAGCGCCGGCCTCTCTCCGAGGGATTTGAAGTATGGCGTCTATTACGATATTGAAGAGAAATCCCAGATGTCGATTTCCCTCGAACCCCTTTGCCGCACCTACTGCAATAAAATTCAGAATGCAGGATATACCGCTGGCATCTACTCTTCGCTTAGCTGGTGGAATTCCTACTTGACCTCTTCATCGTTCAACAACTGGAAACGCTGGATCGCCCAATGGCCTTACAAGACCGGCAATAAAACATGCAGCTATACGGGAAATTACGTGCTGTGGCAATGTATGTCCGACGGTTCCGTACCGGGAATTGTGGGCAATGTCGACATGGACATCGCCTACTAACATTTGAACGACGTTGCAGGCGCCATCAGTGGTGCGTTGCCGCTGTTCTCGCCTATAATGTGACGCATGGAAGGCTATTACACATATCCTGAATCGGCGTTTGAAGCACCCAGCAGAAAACGCATAGCTATTGTCACGCAAGGCGTCAAACTCGGCGATGAAACGCGCGGTTACACGCGTTTCCGATTCATAGCGCAAACGCTTGCTCAAGCTGGATTCGATGTGGACCTCATCACATCGACGTTCCAACACTGGGATAAGGCTCAGCGCGATACGACCCGACCCTGCTACAAGAACCTTCCCTATCGTATCCAGTTCATCTACGAGCCGGGATACAAGCGGAATCTCGATTTGGCACGCATTAACAGCCACCGCGTGCTTGCAGGCAATTTGCGGCGCTTCTTCAGAGACCGCTTTACCAACAATCCCAATGCATATGATTTGATCTATTCGGAGATTCCACCTAACGACATGGCTCGCGCCTGCGCTGAGATAGCCCGTGAGAACGGCATTCCATACGTACCGGACATCAACGATCTGTGGCCTGAAGCCATGCGCATGGCCGTTGACGTGCCTGTATTGAGCGACATCGCGTTCTCTCCATTCGCACGCGATGCGAAGAAGACGTACGACTTGATCGCCGCCGCTGTAGGTACTTCTGATGAATACGCAAACCAGCCCAGCAAGTATCGCGATGACAACTACCGTCGCATCACGGTCTATGTGGGAAACGAACTTGAGAAATTCGATTCCGGCGCCGCCGCACAGGCCGATGCAATCGAGAAGCCTGACGGTGAGTTATGGGTCATCTATGCGGGCACACTCGGCGCAAGCTACGACATCGCAACCCTGATTGATGCGGCAGTCATCGCAATGCGAGAAAACCCTTCGATTCGCGTGAAAATCTTGGGAGACGGACCCGACCGGGCAAAACTCGAAGAACAAGCTGCCCGGCTAAACGCGCCCGTCGATTTTGTTGGATATGCACCTTACGAGCTGATGGCCGCCTATCTGAAGGCTTCCGATATCACCGTCAATTCTCTGGTTAAAAGCGCTCCGCAAAGCATCATCACCAAAATCGGAGACTATCTGGCTGCTGGCATCCCCATGATTAACACTGGATCAAGTCCGGAATTCCGTGCCAAGGTCGAGACGGACGGCTTCGGCGTCAATGTCGAGGCTGAAGACGCTGAAGCGTTGGCGAAAGTGCTCGTCGAGCTCGCCAACGATGACGAACGCCGCCAATCTATGGGTGACATCGCACGCCGTATCGCCGAAGAACAATTCGACCAGCCGACTTCTTATCAGGCAATTGTGAGATTGATTAGCGGTCTCGTTTAGACAAACTGGCACATCGCTCCCAGGGAAGGGCGTACCACAAACTCGTTGGTACTTTCCCGTTTTTCTTTCCATGGCACGCCCTTCCCTGGGAGCGATGTGCCAAAGTGCCGTACAATATCGGTCATGGATACTCAAAGACGCATTTCATTCTCTCCGCCCGACATTACGCAGGCGGAAATCGACGAGGTCGTCAGCGCGCTCGAGAGCGGCTGGATCACAACCGGCCCGAAAACCAAGCAGCTCGAATGCGACCTTGCCGAATACATTGGCACAAGCAAGGTCGCCTGTCTGAATTCGGCAACTGCCGCACTCGAATGTGGGCTTCGGCTGTTGGGCATCGGACCTGGCGATGAAGTCATCACGAGCGCTTACACCTACACTGCATCGGCATCGGCCATCTGCCACGTAGGCGCCACACCTGTGCTCTGCGACGTCGCGCCAGAATCGTTCGAGATGGACTATGCCCAACTCACAAGCCTCGTTTCTGCGAAAACGCGTGCCGTCATCCCCGTCGACATTGCTGGACGTATGGTTGATTACGATGCGCTCTACGATGCGCTTGACGTTGCTTCTGTTTCTTGGAAGCCTTCAAACGAAGCGCAAGAGCAAATCGGGCATATGCCAGTTCTTGCGGATGCCGCCCATTCGCTCGGCGCTCGACGTCATGGCCTGAATGCTGGACAAGCAGCCGACCTCACAGCGTTCTCGTTCCACGCCGTGAAGAATTTCACGACCGCCGAAGGCGGCGCACTCACGTGGAAGCAGGGTTCCTTTGACGACGAAGATGCTTACAAGCAAGTCATGCTCATGTCGCTTCACGGTCAGACGAAAGACGCTTTGGCCAAGGACAGGGCAGGCGCCTGGGAATACGACATCGCCTACCCAGGCTGGAAATGCAATATGACCGACATGCAAGCTGGGCTCGGATTAGCGCAATTGCGTCGATACCCCGGACTGCTCGAGCGCAGGCGCGAGCTGATCGCGTTATACGAAACAGCCCTCGGGGAAGAAAACATCACGTTGCTCAAACACTATCAAGGCGACCCGAACACGGACGGATTCGCATCGAGCGGGCACCTCATGCTCGTGCGCCTCGATGGCAAAAAACGCCCGTTCCGCGATGCTTTGATCGAGCGGTTGGCAAGTCGAGGAATCGCCAGCAATGTGCATTACAAGCCGCTACCAATGTTGACTGCCTACAAAAACATGGGCTTCGACATCGCCAACTTCTCGAACGCGTACGCGCAGTTCGAAAACGAAATCACGCTGCCGTTGCACACGTTGCTCTCCGATGATGATGTCGCATACATCTGCGAATCGTTCATTGATTGCATGCATGAACTCGAAACGGAGGACGTGCAATGAGTGGGCGTATCCTCAAAACGGTCGGCTGCATCGCTGCAGGTATTGCGGGGGCGTCTGTTGGCGCAGCAGTGGTTGACGCAGCCCGGGGCGACGTGGACAGCATGACGTTTTACGGCCGCTTCGGAAAACGTGCCTGCGATGTGGCGGTGGGGATTGTCGCTCTACCTGTAGTTGGAGCTGTCACCGCAGCATGCGGCGCAGCCATCAAGCTCGAAGACAAGGGTCCTGTGTTCTACAACGCGCCCCGTGTCGGTAAGAACGGCCGCGAGTTCACCATGTACAAGCTTCGCTCGATGAAGGTGAATGCACCCGACTTGGTAATGGAAGACGGCTCGACATATAACGGGGCCGACGATCCACGCATGACGCGCGTCGGCACGTTTATGCGCAAAACGAGCCTCGACGAGATTCCCCAGTTCCTGAACGTGCTAAAGGGCGACATGAGCGTCGTAGGTCCGCGCCCCGACCTTAAGCGCGAGACTGAACTGTACGAAGGCAACGAGGCCTTGAAGCTGACAGTGAAACCTGGCGTTACTGGATATGCCGCCGTCTACGGACGCAACTCGCTTCCGTGGCATGATCGTTTGAAACTCGACGTCGAATACGTGCACAAGCGCTGCTTCCCCCTCGATGTGAAAGTGTTCTGCAAGACGTTTGAGACGGTCTTCAAGCAAGAAGGCATTTACGTAGAAAAGTAGCGAGCAGAAGAGGAACGACCCCTTTTCAACTCGCTATAAAAAACGGGGAGAGGGCATGTATGCCCTCTCCCCGTTTTCGCTACAGATGATTGTTTAGCGCAGAACCACGCCACCACCAACGCACTGGTCTTCGGTTTGCGCAGGCGCCGCAGGGGCATTGTATGTCGACGTATCCTCATAATAGTATTCTTCTTGGGCAACTTCGGCCTCTGCCTCAGCAGCAGCCGCCGCCTCTTCTTCGGCTACCTTCGCATCGTGAATTGCCATTTCCTCAGATAGCGAGCTGATCACGTTGCCACCACGTTCAAACGTAACGTACGCGACATCACCCTCCATCAGCACCTCGATGTTTTCGGCTCCGTCAATGTTGAACTGATGCAACATGTAGGAATCCTCACCAGATTTGAGCTGGATATCGAAAGAGTACGCGTTCGACGGTTCGTAATATATTGCCGCAACCTTGCCGTCAGCCCATTCTCCCCCTTCGACTTCCAGTACTTTAAAACCATCAGCTTCGGAGCCAGCTTCGGCAAGTGCGACCTCGTTTATCGACTTGCCTGTGCTGTTTTTGACTATGAGCGTCTTGGCTGTGTTTGATTCCTGACCAACTGCAACATCGAACTCTTGAGCAGATTCCTCGCTCGCAGCGCTGGAGCTCGTGCTTGCAGCTTGTTGCGACGAGCAGCCCACCAGTGCGAAAAACGCCGCAAGCAGAATTGCGGCTGCAATTACGATAAGATTCTTCCCCCAAATCTTGCTCATGGTTACTACGCCTTTCTTTCACGCTTCATTTGAGACTTTAGTATTGTAACGCTAGACGAGGTCGTCAAACACGCCAAGACAATTAAGAACACCGCTATCGTAGGAATACACCCTAATGGTAGAACCAGCCAAGCTGTTCGACTCTTTGTCAAGATAAACAAGGTAGCCAAAATCCGTACTGTAGCCACCTTCGCCATCCGGGACGCTCGTCCAGAATGCGTCGTATGTTTTCGACTCATTACTTTCGTCCTCGACGCGCACGAATATCTTGCTGGATTCCTGAACAGCCGACTCGTCGACAGAACCCGAGATCATCCAATACGGTCCGTTTTCTTCCACTGCTAAAGTGGCATGGTTTTCTTGAACGGCAGCCGGAGCATCCACCCCAAGCCGAACAGCCGGATTCGGCATGATCGGCGGGTTTTCAGCTAAATATCCCAAATGCCGCTCTGCGCGCTCCACGACGACAGTATCAGCCTGGCAATCAAACATAGTAGGCAAATTGTAAGGAATGTACTTGCTGAACACGCCCTGTTTGTACGTTGACGCAAACAGGGGCAGCAACGCATTCCCAAAAGAATCGCGGAACATGAGCACACTACCTGAACCACCTTGCGCATGTGTCACGATCCAACTGTCCGTTACGTCTCCACCCTGCGCATACGACCACATCGCACCTGTCATCCCCTCTTCGTCATTGACGCCGGGGAAATACCAGTTCGAATCGAGTTGTGCGCCGACGGGGTACAACATGCTCTCGATATCGCCAGCGAAATCAACACGAGCCGCAGCGTCTTCAACTTTAAGGGGCAGCGGATCATGCGCCACGGCTGCAAGAATCTCTTGAGTAACCATGAGCGCTCCGCGGTTGTCCCAATGAGAGTCTTTCTTTAGATACCACTCTCCATCAGCGCTCTCGAACAAATCAAACAGGTCTATGTAATTGACGCCTTCTTCTTTGAGGAAGAATTTGAGACGGTCGGCATTTGAGGGATCGTTAGCCTGTAAATAGTAATTCGGCATGTGACTCGGATAGAGCGTGTTTTTGTTGGGCGCAAGCGTGAACGCAAACGTTGCCTGATGTGATTCAACGTACCCCTGCGCCAAGGAAAGGTTGTGGGCAATATTGCGCAACGCTCGATCTGACAAAGTGGATTGCCCCAGATAATCTGGAAGCGTACCGCCGTAGTAAAGCCAGCCATCAGATCCGACGACAACCTGGTCGGTCGCAGATGTTCCAAGGGCAGCACGAATTCGGGCATTTGTGGAAACCATCTGATTGCGGTACGCAAAATGGTCAGCGAAATAGGTGCCCGCATCGTCCAGAATGTTCAAGTTGAACGATCCGTCTTCCCCAAGCAGCGAAGGCGCTTCGGCCAACTCACGGTTCTCAGTCGTCGAATCGGTGCGCGACCACAACATGCCCACTGACGGAAGGGCGACAATGACAAGTGCCAAGGCGAGCACGAAGATGAAAACAGAACGCGGAACGTGTTTGTCGGCGTAAGTGCCCTCTGTTGCGATATCCCACGAGGTCTTTTCCTTCATCAGCTCACCCCCTAGAACCTGAAGTAGATGAACGGGTTGTAGCCACCGCCCGACAAGGCAAGCAGGCTCAGAACGAGTAGCGCTATCGCGAGAACGAAGGAGGCTACTTCAAGGACCATCGCCGTTGAATGTGACGCCGATCCGATCCTTTGCTCGATTGCACCTTTGATTGGTGTTGCTGCCACAATGGCAACGGCAAACATGATGATGAACAGCGGGGTTAACTGCCTCATGGCAAGTTCGACGCAAGCATACTCGAAATGCCATCCTGTGAACATTTGGGCGATTATCGTACCGCCCTGAGCAAAACTATCGGACCTGAACAGCACGAACGCTACCGTCACGACGAGCAGCGTGTACACGACGCCGATAGACTTCGGCAACTTGCGTATGGGAAGGTACTCTTCAAGCAGCAGGAAAAAGCCGTGTATAAGGCCCCATACGACGAATGTCCAACTCGCACCATGCCACAAACCGCACAGGAAGAAGATCGCCAGCTTGTTGAGCACCGTGCGAGGGCGACCTTTGCGGTTTCCGCCTAGCGAATAGTACACATACTGCTTGAACCAGGTCGACAAGGAAATGTGCCAGCGACGCCAGAACACCTGAACTGTTGGGGACGTATAGGGGTATTTGAAGTTCTCCTGATACTTGAAGCCGAACATCCGCGCCATGCCGATGGCCATGTCGGAATATCCACTGAAATCGAAATAGATTTGCATGAGATATGCAAGTGCAGCTATCCACGCTACCGCGATATTGATGTGATCGAGCTGAGCCGCGTAGATGCTGTCAACCGCCACTGCCATCGTGTTCGCAATGAGCACCTTCTTGCCCAAACCGATGCAAAAACGCCTGAAACCTGCTGCAATGTCTGCAAGCGAAGCATGGCGCTCGGAAAGCTGGGCTTCGACGTCGTGGTATTTGACGATGGGCCCGGCGATGAGCTGCGGGAAAAAGGCGATGTAAAGCAACACTTTCGGATAGCTACGCTGCGCCTCGACATCCCCACGATAGACATCGATGACATAGCTCATCGCTTGGAACGTGTAGAACGAAATGCCGATGGGAAGGGCAATCTGCGGATCAGGCAATCCAAGACCTGTCAACGCGTTCAGCGTGCCGACAGCCATGCCGGCGTACTTGAACGTACCGAGGAACGCTAAGTTCACGACTACGGCCGTTGCAACCCAGCCCTTGCGTATTCTTGAAGTATCGGATTTGCCAATCAGCAGGCCGAACAGCCAATTGAAGAGGGTCGAGACGACCATGAGCACGATGAAAACCGGCTCGCCATACGCGTAAAACAGCAAGCTTGCAATGATGAGAAGCGCGTTTTTGCCCTTGAACCAGGGTATCACCTGGTGCAGCAGGAATACTGCAGGCAAAAACACGCATATGAATGCAAGTGAACTGAAGACCACGGATTAGCCTCTAGTGAACCGCATCCTACCAATCGTAATAGGCAGTCGGCGCGCTAGCCCACGTCTGCCAGTACCAATTTCGCGATGGTGCCTCATGCTGCATATCGGGATCGCAGATGTAGCCGTTGACCGTCACCCAACCGTGAGGCGCCTGAGGGGCAGTGTAACCGACAACCCAACCGGTGCGTACAACGACATCGGTGTAGCCAAGCCCACGAGCAAGCCACGCGAACAGCGAGGCGAAGCGATAGCAATTGCCGCTACCGTAGTTGTACATTTCGATAGCATACGAGCGGGACCTGGAATCCGAGAGCGACCAACCGCTCCAATGCTTGTTACCATCTCGATAGCTGAAACCATACGCAACATAGTCAAATACAGACTTCAATGTGGAGCGCGTCCTCAAAACATTAGCGACAATGCGATCGAGCTCCGCATCGCCTGTTTGAGAATACCGAGACGACCTCACAAGCTTCCATTGCTGTCCAGTTGATCCATTCGCGGCGTATTGCTGAATGTTGGCACCGCTCTTCTTGGAATTGCCAGCGATTTCGAGCACTTTCCCAGAGTTCTTGCTTCTGAATGTTATGTATCCTTCTCTGTTGATTTCGGCCGTCCAACGTTGATTGGCTCCACCGTTCCAAGCTTGCTGCATAACGTTCGCACCGTTCGCCTTGCTTAGCCCGATTACGTCAAGTACAGCATATGATTTGCAGTTCTCTATAACATAGGATCCGTTGTTCATATAAATACGGAACCTTTGAGCCGGGCTTCCATTTCGTGTGCAGGCCTGCACGTTTGCCCCGTTGCTGTACGACGCATTTGCTACGTCGATATACGTGCCATTACGTGATTGGATTTCATAGTATCCGTCCGCAATCAGCTGGGTCGAGCCGAGGACCCAGCGCTGCGAGGCGGCATTCGACTTCGCCTGGGCCACGACCTTCGCGCCGTCGGAGGGCAACGAGGAGGCCAGGGCCAGCACCTTGCCCGTCGAGGCGTTGGCGAGCACCACGCCGCCGTCCCACGACACCGTCCAGCGCTGGGAGGCGTCGGAGGAGGAGTCGGCGACCTGGACCACCTTGCCCGAGCGGTCAGCCAGGAACAGGCCCGAGGCCACGACCTGGACCGAGTAGGTCCCCGAGCCCTCGGGGCGCACGTAGAACTTCTGGGCCTGGCTGCCCGAGCGGGACCAGACCTGCATCTGGGCCCCGGACGAGGCGGACGCGCCCGGGTCGTCGAGCGCGAACGAGGCATCCGAGGCCGTGGTGAACTCGTAGGCGCCCTCGGAGAGCGAGTAGGAGCCCTTGCGGACGAGCTTTATCTGGACGGCCTCGACGCGAAGGGAGCGGCCGGTGGTGCCGGCCAGGCCGCCGTTGACGACCCAGGGCTGCCAGCCGACGTCCTGTACGTGGGCGCGGTAGACGACGTCGTAGTGATTGGCGATTTCGTCGGTGAGCCACACCCTGAGCGCCTCGACGCGAAGCGACTGGCCGGTGGTTCCGGACACGGCGCCGTTGGACGCCTTCTTCTGCCAGCCGACGCTCTGGACGTGCGCCTGGTACTTGACCCCGCCCTTGTAGGCGGCGCCGTCGAGCCAGACCCGCAGCGCCTCGACGCGCAGGGACCTCCCCGAGGTGCCGGCCACCTGGCCCGAAGCGGCCTGGGCCTGCCAGCCGACGTCCTGGACGTGGGCGCTGTAGACCAGGCCAGGCCCGCCGTCGGAGGCCGAGGCGGCCGGGGCGGGCTCCTTCCTGACGAGCATCAGCTTGATGGCCTCGAGCCTGAGCGAGCGGCCCTCGGTTCCGGCCATCTGGCCGTTCGACCTCCAATGGCCCTCGTCCTGCCAGCCGATGTTCTGGACGTGGACGCAGTAGCGCACGTCGTACCACTTCGACAGCTCGCCGGAGAGCGTGAACTTGATGGCCTCGAGCCTGAGCGATTGGCCGGTGGTGCCCGACCTGGCCTCCTTGCCGCCGACCGCCGCGCCCTGCAGGCGCTGCCAGCCGACGCCCTGGACGTGGACCTGGCAGTAGATCGCGCCCGGCAGGTCGCTCGCGACCTTGAACTCTATCGACTCGAGCCTGAGCGAGCGGCCCGAGGTGCCGGCCATCTGGCCGTTGGTCTTCCAACCCTGTTTCCAACCGTCGTCCGGGACGTGGACGCGGTAGGAGACCGAGGCGGTGTGGGGGGCGCCCGCGGCCTTGGCCGCGGGGGCTGCCTTCGCGTCCGCACCCCCCTTGGCCGCGCACCCCTTCGCCGCAGCGGCAGGCTTGGCCACGGGCTCCTTCGCCGCCTCGGCCGGCTTCCCAGACGCGGCGCTTGACGCAGTTTGAGCATCCACGCCATCAGCGCCGCTATCAGCACTGGTCAGAATCTCAGTATCAGCTTGGGCGGATCCGGCTGATGCGCTATCGTCAACAGGTAAATCGAGTTCTACTTCCCCGCCTTGTTCAGCACCGAGAGCAACGGTCGCATCCTCGCCCTCTCCCTGCATGCCGGAGTCAGAACTGATGGTCGGTCCTTCGGGAGTCGATTCAGGAACCGAAGCCGTCTCGACAAAGTCATCGTCACTTAAACTCGTGATACCAGATTCTTCCGCGATGGCGGGACGCTCCGCGGCGCCCACGACGCCATCCTGCTGTGATGCCGCTTCGTCGGCGAACGCCGACGAAGGGACGATGAGCAGCAAAGCCGCTGCCGCGATCGCGGCCCAGAACAATCTCTTAACCTGCATTGCGAAACACTCCCACGAACATCAAAGAACCAAACTCAACAAGATTAGCACAG
>JAZLCO010000099.1:0-1733 GCA_045614225.1 Eggerthellaceae bacterium
CATCGCCAAGCCCAACCAGCCGGTTCAGAAGATGGCCGGCGTGCTCAAGGTGCTTGCGAAGACGCCAACGCTCATCGCCGTGCCCACGACGGCAGGCACGGGCAGCGAGGTCACGCTGGCTGCGGTCATCACCGATGCCGAGACGCACCACAAGTTCCCGATCAACGACTTCTGCCTCATCCCGGACTATGCTGTCCATGACTACCGGCTGACGACCGGCCTGCCCAAGCACATCACCTCCACGACCGGCATGGATGCGCTCACGCATGCGGTCGAGGCATACATCGGCGGAAGTACGACCAAGCATACACGCGCGATGGCCGAGGAAGCCGTCGTTTTGGTGCACAAGTACCTGAAGCGCGCCTACGATGACGGCAACGATGCCGAAGCGCGCCAGAACATGCTGCATGCCGCGTATTGCGCTGGCATCGCGTTCACCGTATCGTACGTCGGCTACGTACATGGCCTGGCTCATGCCCTCGGCGGGCAGTACCGCACGCCGCACGGCCTGGCCAACGCCGTGATCCTGCCGCACATGCTGCGCGCGTACGGCGACACCTGCCACGAGAGCTTGGCGAAGCTCGCTCGCTTGATCGACTTGGCCGACGAGGCGACGCCCGATGCGCAGGCGGCGAATGCGTTCATCGACTGGATCGACGAGATGAACGCGTCGATGGACATTCCCAAATACATCGAGGGCATCGAGGAGAAGGACATCCCGCAGCTCGCCATCAATGCTGATGCGGAATCGAACCCGCTTTACCCGGTGCCGAAGCTCATGGACGTCGACGAGCTCGCCGAGATGTTCCGCGTTGTCGGAAACCTCGCATAAGCTGATAGAACTTGCATAGGAATGTGCGGGGAAGGGGAAGTCCCTTTCCCGCACTTTTTATGTTCGCATCCTGATGCGAAACGCGAAAATATGTCCTAATAATGGAACACATTGCAATTCGCATGATGGGACAATCGTGCCAACATGGAATTGATGGGCCTTGCCTGAATGCTCTCATCAAACGCACCAAATGAAGGGAGGCGCCATGGCTGCTATCACCATGTGGCTCGACGATACCGACGCAGCCATCGTACGGAGATACGCCCGGCTTGCGGGGAAGTCTGTGCCCGATTTCGTCCGCGATGCCGTGCTCGAGAAGATTGAGGACCAGCGGTACTTGGCGACCTTGCATGCAGCGCTTGCGGAAGACGACGGCGCGCGGCGCATCCAGAACCAGATACTTGCCGAGCTGAGGCTCTAGGCCAGCGGTTCGGCTTGAAGCGCGATCCTCGAGACAAAACAAGTCAATAACGACCAGAAACATGCTTGGTTGTCCCATTCGCTGTACATGCAAATCAACCGGTTTGTTGCACAATGCTTGCGTTGGATCATTTGGAAGGGGGTCTGCCTATGGCGACAGACGGAATGTGGACGATGACCGACGACGGCGAGTTCATTCTCGACGAGACCTATGCCGAACAGCTTCAGGAGGCGAGAGTAACGGCGACGGCAGCATGGACAGCAGCGCTGATCGGCTATCTGGACGAGCACACGATATACGACCAGGAGGAGCTCAAAGACGAGCTTTTGCGTCGTTGCCAGGAAGAGGGCATGCAGGCGATGGAGATCGTCAACGAGTTCGTCCTCGAGGCATTGAGCGGCGACTTGTAGGCCGGGTCAGCGCGAAGCGTTGAAGCGATAGCCTAACGAAATAGGAGCAGTCTATGACACACTGGTACCT
>JAZLCO010000100.1:0-6092 GCA_045614225.1 Eggerthellaceae bacterium
AGAAAGGGAAGGACACCGACGAGTCGTCTGCGGCTGACGATAGCAGTGCAGCGGTGAGCTCGGAAAGCTCCGACCTCGGCCGCGGCCTTTCGACGGCTATCATGCTCTTCTGTATCGGGACGCTTTCGATTCTCGGCCCCATCAACTCGGCTTTGTATGGCGACGAGACGTTCCTGTTCACGAACGCCATGCTCGACCTCGTCACGTCCATGGTGCTCGCCTCGACGTTCGGCTACGGCATCGCCATTGCAGCAGCTGTGCTCTTCTGCTGGCAGGGATCGATCTTCCTGCTCGCGAGCTATCTCTCGCCGCTGCTGTCGGGCGGTCTCATGTGCGAGATTTCCATCGTGGGTGGTTTCCTCATCTTCGCCTCGGGCCTCTCGATTCTCAAAATCAAGGAGATCTCGACGATGAACCTGTTGCCCGGTCTCTTCATCCCGCCTATTTGGTTCGCGCTTATATCGTTGACCGGTGGCTTCGGCGGGTTGCTGTAGACTTGGCGTTAACGCGGGAAAAGCTGGGAATGCAGGATTAACGAGAGAAGCAGGACATGCACGAAAAGCAGCCCGATCACATCTCGGTGCGCGGTGCGCGCGTTCACAATCTCAAGAACGTCGACGTAGACATCCCGCTCGGCCAGTTCGTCGGCATCGCCGGTGTGTCGGGTTCGGGCAAATCGTCGCTCGCGCTGGGTGTGCTGTACGCGGAAGGCTCGAGGCGCTATCTCGACGCTCTCTCGACGTACACGCGCCGACGCATCTCGCAGACCGCGCGGGCCGATGTCGATTTGGTCGAGCACGTGCCGGCTGCGCTTGCATTGCGCCAACGCCCCGGCATACCCGATGTGCGTTCGACGTTCGGCACTTCGACCGAGCTTCTGAACTACCTGCGTTTGGCGTTCTCACGTCTCGGAAGCCACGTCTGTCCAAACGGGCATCACGTGCCGCCAACCATGAACGTCGCGCTCGATTTGGAAATCGAATGCCCCGAGTGTGGTGAGCGTTTCTTCGGTCCTGGTGCCGAGGCCATGGCCTTCAACAGCGAAGGTGCGTGCCCGACCTGCTCGGGAACGGGCGTCGTGCGCACGGTGGACGTGTCGACGCTCGTGCCGGATGAGACCAAGACCATCGACGAAGGTGCTGTGGTTGTATGGGGCAGCCTCATGTGGTCGCTCATGAAGGACGTGTGCCGTGAAATGGGCGTGCGCACCGACGTGCCGTTCTGCGAGCTCACGCCCGAGGAACGTGACATCGTCTATCACGGGCCGGCCGAGAAGAAGCATCTGCTCTACCACAACGAGAACACTGGTGTTGCCGGCGAGATGGACTTTACATACTTCAACGCCGTTTACACTGTTGAGAATGCTCTATCCAAGGTGAAGGACGAGAAGGGCCTCAAGCGTGTTGCGCGGTTTCTGAAAGAGGCGGAATGCCCGGACTGCTGCGGTACGCGCCTGTCCGACAAGGTGCGGGCGACGACGCTCGCCGGTATCAATTTGGCGCAAGCTACGGCGTTCACGCTCGACGAGCTTGAGGCGTGGATTCCCACTGTTGCCCCGAGTTTGCCAGAGGACTTGCGTCCCATGGCCGAAAGTATTCTATCGGGTATGGCCGAGCCCATCGCGCGTCTGCAACAGCTGGGGCTCGGGTACCTGTCGCTCGACCGCGCTTCGTCGACGCTCTCGACGGGTGAGCGCCAGCGCGTACAGTTGACGCGCGCCGTGCGCAACCGCACGACCGGTGTGCTGTACGTGCTTGACGAGCCGTCGATCGGCCTGCATCCCAGCAACGTCGACGGTTTGCTCGGCGTCGTCGACGACCTTTTGCGGGATGGCAACTCCGTGCTCGTGGTCGACCACGACGTGCGCGTTCTGCGGAAGTGTGACCACATCATCGAGATTGGTCCCGGCTCCGGTGCCGAAGGAGGGCGCATCATCGCGCAGGGTTCCGTCGAAGACATCGAGGCCTCTTCTGCCTCGCGCATCAAGGGGTTCCTCTCCGGCAAACGTGCGGTGGCTGCACGAGCGCGCACCCCACAAGCTGACCTCTTCTCCGAAGGAGCCATCTATCTGCGCACTGATTCCATCCATACCGTGAAGCCCCTCGAGGTGCACATTCCCCAAGGCAAACTGGTCGCCGTCACCGGCGTGTCGGGATCGGGCAAGACCACGCTCGTTTTGGAAAGCCTGATTCCTGGACTGAAGGCGGCGATTGGTGAAACCCGCATGCCTGCCCACGTGGTCGATGTTGACGCGCACGGACTCAAGCGCGTGAACCTCATCGACGCCACGCCGATTGGCATCAACGTGCGTTCGACCGTTGCGACGTACTCCGGCGTGCTTGACGATTTGCGCCGCGCGTACGGCTCGTCGCCCGCTGCTAAGGAGCGCGGGCTGAAAGCCAGTGACTTCTCATACAACACCGGCTCGTTGCGTTGTCCGACCTGCGATGGTACCGGGCAAATATCGCTCGATGTGCAGTTCCTTCCCGACGTCGATATCGTGTGCCCTGATTGCCGCGGTTCGCGTTATGGGAAAGACGCTTGGCAGTTGCCGAAAGCGCTGAAGGCTGCGGGTGGAAGCGTGGAGATGCCGTTGCCCGAGCTCATGGCCATGACTGTGGATGAGGCGCTGCAGGTTTGCAACGGCCTGAAGAAGGTTGCCGCCAAGCTGCAGATTCTGCACGATTTAGGGCTTGGCTACTTGACCTTAGGCGAGGCGACGCCTGCGCTTTCTGGCGGCGAGGCCCAACGGTTGAAGCTTGCAAGCGAGATCGGACGCGATCAGTCGCATGCGCTGTTCGTGTTCGACGAGCCGACCATCGGTTTGCACCCGCTTGATGTTGAGGTGTTGCTCGACGTGCTGCAGGACCTTGTCAGCCATGGCGCCACCGTCGTCGTCATCGAGCACGACCTCGACATGATCGTTAACGCCGACTACATCATCGACATGGGCCCAGGTGGCGGCGACGCCGGCGGGCGGATTGTCGCGTGCGGCACACCCGAACAGGTGAAAGCCAACCCCGAAAGCGTGACAGCTCGCTATCTGTGAGCGGAGGCTTTACCGACACACTCATTGATGTGATACCGCATCAAAGGGGTTGAGTTCTTCAATGTTGCTGTTATGCAACCTGTTGTTTGCAATAGCGCAGGATAACGTGGAGCTGGTCCGAGTCTCGCTCATCGCGTTTCATAGAGCACCACTTCATCTTTGCGTATCTTGTCGAGGAACCGCTGACTAGCACCTGCCGTTGTCACAACGTCGACGGGTTTCCCAAGGCATTCTGATAATTCGTCCTGGAAATCGAGTACAGCCATGCCGCGAATCTTGCCCTTGTCAAGCAGGATGTCGACGTCGGATTCCGCCGTGGCTTCGTTGCGGGCATACGAACCGAACAGCGAAATTCGGTTGGCGCCGTAGGCTTCTCCCAGCTTGATTGCAAAATAGGTGATAGTAGCCCTATCAAGGGCGCCTTGTGTTTCGAGGTTCTCGTGTATGAGTCGCTCGATGATACTCGACCGACTGGACACTTTCCTTCCGCTCAACCCATGAGCCTGATCTTCAGCTGCCTGCTTGACAACGGCTGCGTCAAGCTTGGCAAGCGCTTCATCGCTCAAGTATACAGACACGTTCGTTCCCATGGCGCTCCTTTCAGATGAAACTATTATATTACTAATAGAAACGAGCGTGACAACAATTGACCAAGCTGTTGACAGCATGCGAAAAGGATTGTTTAGAGATGTTTCGGACGCAAGAAAACGCGGGTGCGGTTACGCCTTTTTCAAGAAGGGGTGGCCTTTGTGCCATGCGGGCGGCTCGGGAATCGGTTCGCCTTTGATGACGGCCGCTATGACGCGACGGTGGACGACGAGCGAAGCGACGGCGCAACCTGCGATGAGGCCCAGGGCGATGTTGGCGATATGCTTCATGGCGCAACCTTTCCTTGAGGGTTGTTTGCGTTAATTGTACGGCATTTCAGTCAAGATAAAGAAGTGATGAACTCAGCGAATACCTCGAGTGCCGGGTTGTCGTTGGATTTTAGGATTGTCCGCAGAGCGCCTCGCAACATGGCAAGGTGACCGAAGGTCGCAAGCGTTATCTGAATCCCGCGTTGCAAAACCGGTAGCGAAGGAAGTTTTCGCTCGATCAGTTCGAGCAGCCTCTTTCTACTTGGAGTCTAACCAAAAAGGGACTGTCCCTTTTTGGTTATTCCCTTGTCCTTACAGCTCGTGGTAATACGGGCAGATGTCGGCGTAGGTACCGTCGGGCATGCGGAAACCGCCAGGAATTGTGCCGAGCTGTACGAATCCGAGTTTCTCGTAAAGGTGGCGGGCGCCTGCGTTTGTGGCGACGACGGCGTTGAACTGCATCACGCGGAAGCCGTGCGCACGGCCTTGAACGAGCGAGTCTTCCACGAGCAAGTGACCTACGCCTTTGCCGCGTGCCGCTGAGCTTACGGCATAGCTTGCGTTGGCGATGTGCCCGCATCGGCCGATGTTGTTGGGGTGCAGGATGTAAAGCCCGAACACCTCACCATCCTCCACGGCAACGCCGCAATGCGTCTGTTCTGCAAAGAACGCTGTGCCGCTTTTAAGGTCGAGCGATTCCTCCTGCGGGAACGCGATGCCGTCTTCCACGACCTCGTTCCAGATGGCGATCATCGCCGGTATGTCTGCCGGCTCGTATGCGCGGACTGATAGCATGATCTGCTCCTGATCATTGTGGTTGCCGATGAGATGCGCCTTCCATTGTAGGGCATGATGCGTGTTGCTGTGCCAACTTTGGGTATTGTGAGTGAGCTTGGGGTCGAGGCATCGACTCACGACATGAGACAACGGGAACGAAATCCGATGACTCATGCTATTGTTAGCAATCATGCCGAAGCCATTCGAAAATGCCGAGGAAGTCTTCTTCGAGCAGTCCGACCCGCGTTGGGGACGCCTGCCGTATGCGGGTTTCACTGTGTCGTGGGCGGGTTGTGGGCTCGTTGCCTACACGATGTGCGTCGACGTGCTGACCGGTGCCCGCTTCACGCCAGGCGATGTCTACAAGATGCGAAAGAAATGGGGCATCCGCCAAGCACGTCCAGGTGGCATCTTCGCCAAAGACGCATATGTGGAATACGCCGACATGCATCGCGAGCTTTTTGGCGTGGAGACTGAATTCCTGGCTGACAAGAGCGTTGACAACGTTGCCCGCGTGCTCGACGGGGGAGCGGTCATCTGGGCAAGCTCGCGCGATATCGGAAGCCCCTGGCTCAACCGCGACGGTACACGCCAGTCTTGGCAACATTCGGGCGGGCATTTCGCCTGCATCTGGAAGCACCAGGATGGAGTGTTCTACATGAAAGACCCGTCTGGACCGGCGCGCAAGCACAACGACGTGCCGTACACGCGCGAGCAGATGGAGGCTTGGCTTGTTGGAGCATTCGAGAATCGCTACATCATTCGGGCATACAATGGGAGAAGTTCTACTTCATAAGAGAGAGGGTACCCATGAGCAAGATCGTCGTAATCAAGGGCAGCGACCGCAAAGGCGGCAACAGCAACTCGATGGCAGATGCGTTCATCGAAGCCGCGAAGGAGCTTGGCCACGAAATCGTGGAATGCAACGCCACGAAGATGAACCTGAACGGTTGCCACGGTTGCATGACATGCTTCAAGACGGGTAAGGCATGCACGCACGATGACGACTTCAACACGATTGCAGACGACCTGCTCGCAGCTGACGGCTGGGTGTTCTCGTTCCCGATTTACTGGCACACGATGCCCGGTCAGACGAAGTGCATCCTCGACAACATCTTCTCGTTCGCTGTTGGCGGCAAGAGCTGCAAGGGCAAGAAGGTCGCGCTCGTCTCGTGCTGCGAGGAGAACGACATGACCGTGTTCGACCATGCGGTCGGTCCGTTCGAGCGTGGTGGCGCGCTCATGGGTTGGGACATGGTCGGTAACGTGCTCGTGCCAGCCGTGAACAACGTCGGCGATATCGCAAGCACTGACGGCTGCGCTCGCGCTGCTGAGCTCGCCGAGAAGTTCTAGAGCCCAGGCATTCTCGCCCCGTAACCATTTGGGGACAGTCCCTTTTTGGTTATTCC
>JAZLCO010000101.1:0-1731 GCA_045614225.1 Eggerthellaceae bacterium
CCAGTACAGGACGATGAACACAAGCACGAGGAGCATGAACAGTATCGTCGGCATGGCGCGCTTGCCCTTGAAGAGTCTGTCAGAGACCCAGCCGCAGAGCAGGGTCCCTGGAATCGCGGCGTATTCGTAGGCGAAGTAGGCCCAGCCCGCGCTCTTGATGTCAATTCCCCTGTCCTTGAGAATCGCCGGAGCCCAGTCGAGGCATCCATAGCGAACCATATAGACAAAGGCGTTGGAAAGCGCGATAAACCACAGGAACTTGTTGTTGAGGACATACTTGAAGAAGGTGTCCTTGGTGGAAAGCGTCTCCTCGTGCTTCTCGGAGTAGTCCTTCGGGTAGTCGTTGCGCCATGCCTCGATGGAGGGGAGAGCGCACGACTGCGGCGTGTCCCTCAAAAGGACGTAGGCGAGAAGCGCGACGAAGAGCGCAACCGCCGCCGGGAACGCGAACGTGCCGACGAGGAAGTAGAACTGCTCGTGCGCACCATAGAGCCAGCTGCCGAACCACACAGCGCCGTATGTGGCCATCGGGCCTACGAGCCCGCCACCGATGTTGTGGGCGCAGTTCCACACGCTCATCATCGTGCCTCGCTCGTTCTGCGAAAACCAGTGCGTCATCACGCGACCGCACGGCGGCCAGCCCATGCCGTTGAACCACCCTACGAGAGTGTTCAAAACGCCCATGACGACAATCGCAAGCGCCTTGTGCTCGGCACCGATGAACTTGATAGGCACTATCATAAAGCACATGGCGACGGCAGACAGCACCAGCCCAAGCGGCAGGAACACGCGGGCGTTGGACCTGTCGCTCACGCTGCCCATCAGAAACTTGGAGAACGCATAGCCCGCCGCGTTCAGGCCGAGGACGAACCCGAGCTCCGCCTTGGCGAAGCCGAGCGGCTCCATTTCGGGTATGGCCATCGAGAGGTTCTTCCGCACGAGGTAGAACCCGGCGTAGCCGATGAACGCGCCGAGGAACACCTGCCAGCGCATGCGCCTGTAGCGGTCATCCGCTTCTGGTCCCGTCTCGGCTGGCTTGTACTCCGGCTGTCTCAGGAATGCAAACATCTCATACCCCCTCCCTTTACATATTGGCCGTCGCCACTATGTCAACGCCGGTTCCCACGACGTTTTGGATAATCACGTCGCCGATCTTCACGGGGAGCTGCACCGTCGTCTGGTGCAGTGCAAAGAGGACGGCGTCGATCTTGCCCTTTGGAATCGCAGTCTTAGTCTTGACTGGGAGCGGCTTCCTCATGCCCGCAACGCGCACAAGTCCAGTCACCATGCGCGTCGGGTTCACAAGTTCGCTCCGGCCGTATTCCTCGCCGCGAGGACAGGCGTTGCCGGTGACGGACACCGTGCCGTCCGCCGACTTCTCGACGTCCACTTCGCACCCCTTCGGGCAGTTGATGCAGATCATTTTCATCTTAGATTTTCTTTCTTGTTTTTACGGGATTAGTCTCGCGCAGAGACGCGTATTCTGCCGCGCTGCGGCCTGCGATTTCCGAATCGCGGCTGACCCAGTCGACAAGGTCGTAGACGCGAACGACATTGCCGCCCGCGAAGACACCGGGGACGCTCGTCGCCATCGTCTTCGGATCGATCTTCGGGCCGCGCGTCTTCGGATCCATCTCGATCCCGGCCTTCTTCGTCAGCTCGTTCTCCGGGATGAGCCCGCAGGAGAGAACAAGCGTGTCGCAGTCGTAGTGCGTCTCGGTGCCGGGGATG
>JAZLCO010000102.1:0-2494 GCA_045614225.1 Eggerthellaceae bacterium
AAGCCCATCCCGAGTTCAAGAGCCGTCCTGGGAAACCGCATCCGCTGTTCCGCGACTTCGTCGCTGCCGCAAAACACAGCTCCTGATAGCAGCAAGGGGACTCGTTCACTCCTCAAAAAAGACGCGATACCACAAGAGGAACGAATAGACGATCCATATGCGGCGTGAGTTGTCGGCGCCAGCCGCATGATCTTCGAGCAGCTTCAGCAGTTCGTCAACATTGAAGAAGTAGCGCGCTTCGGGGCTTGTGAACGCGCTTCGCACCTGCTCGTAATAGCGCCCCTCTCTCAACCAGCCTGCTATTGGTACGGGGAATCCCAGTTTCTCCTTCTGCGCCCAATCGCTTGGAATCGCCCGCTCTGCTGCTTGGCGGAGCGCAACTTTCGTCTGCTTCTCGGAAACCTTTTGTGTTGTAGGAATGCTCGCCGCCAGCTCGAACACCTCTCGGTCGAGGAACGGCACGCGCGATTCCAACGAGTGCGCCATCGACATCTTGTCGGTCTTCAGGAGAATGTCGCCCACAAGCCAGAATCGTAAGTCAGCATATTGCATGCGAGTGACATCGTCGAGGCCAGTAGCTTCAGCATAGACAGGAGCCGTCAGCTCTTGGGGCCCGACCAATGCCCCCAAGCGCTGGCGCACGCTTTCAGCCAAAATGCGTTCCCGTTCATCGGGCGAAAACGCAACGCTGTTGGCATTCGTGTAATACCAGTCTTCCACTCGCTCTGAAGCACGTTCGAGATAGTTTGCGCCTCGTTTCCCCATTGCCTTGAGCGCTTTCGAGCCAGCTCGCAACAAGCCCTTGGGCACCTTGCTCACGTGTTCGTTGGCAAGCGGAGCCTGATAGATGCGGTAGCCACCGAAAAACTCATCGGCACCTTCACCCGAAAGCACCGCTTTCACACGACGAGCAGCCAATTTGTCGACGTAATACAAGGCAACTGCGGAAGGATCGGCAGACGGTTCGTCCATGTGCCACTGCACAAGCGGCAGCACGTTCCAATACTCCTCTTCAGTAATGTGATGGGACTCGTTTGCCAATCCCAGTCTGTCGGCAAGCTCGCGTGCCCAGCTTATCTCGTCTCGCTCTCCTCGGTATTCAGCAAACCCCACCGTAAACGTCTCAATGTCGGGATTCTCCTGCACGAGTAGAGCCGCAAGATAGCTGGAATCGATGCCGCTCGACAGGAATGACCCAACTTCGACATCGGCCACGTTGTGATAGCGAACCGACTCGCGCATGGCACGGTCGATGAGGTCGACTGTCAGAGACTCGCTACGGCTTTCGTCGGGTTGGAATTCGGGTTTCCAATAGCGTTCGAGTTCGACCGCGCCATTTGCGTCCACATTCATGAAATGACCTGCTGGAAGCTTGAAAACGCCCTTGAAGAAGGTTTCGTCGAGCGGTGAGAACTGGAAACAGAGGTATTGAGCGAGCGCCTCTTCGTTCAACTCACGCGTGTAAGCTGGATGCTCGAGAATCGACTTGATCTCGGATGCAAAAATGAATTGGCCGTCTGAAACTGCATAGTAAAACGGCTTGATGCCAAAAAAGTCGCGGGCGCAAAACAGCTCGTGAGTTTCTGCATCGTAGACGGCGAAAGCGAACATGCCACGCAAGCGCAAGAGGATTTCCTTCTGCCAGGCAATGAAGCCGACAAGCAACACCTCGGTATCGGAGTCGGTTTCAAACTCGAAGCCGAGCATTTGCAGTTCGATGCGCAATTCGCGGTAATTGTATATCTCGCCGTTAAAGACGATGGACCATCTTCCCCGCTGCATCGCCGAAGGCTGAGCTATAGAGCAACCACGCTTCGAGACTGTTTCAGGAATGCCCTCGGATGCGCCTGCAAGGGCTTCGACTGCTGTGATTTCCCGACCCGCTTCCGCGCTTTCCCCGCGCACATGCTCGAACGCGACGGCAGGAGAGAAGACAGTTGACCGCAGGTCGCTCGAAGAGCGCACCATGGGTTGACCCCCGCCTGGCAGATCGATGAGCGACAGTCGCCTGTGGCCGAGTGCGATGCCATCAGCGATATAACGGCCTTCCCCATCGGGGCCGCGATGCGCCATGACATCGCACATGGCCTTGAGCGTCCGTCTGTCGCTTTCGTTGTCTGTCGCTCGCGTGAACCCGCAAATGCCGCACATGAACGCTCCCTTCCGTTGTGTGGCATTGTAGCGAGCAGGATTTGCAGCCAATGCGCACTCGAGCATCGTTACGCAAACAGAAACACCGATTTAACTGCATCGCAACACTGGCTGTCTTCAGAATCACTTTCACTTTCCCCCGGGGAACTTGATCGCGGAAATCGCGCTCCCCCGGGGAACTTGATCCAAGCGCAGCTCCACGTGTCCTCCCCGCGGAAAATTGATTCCCCCCGGGGAAATTGATCCGCATCCTCCCGCGGAAAACCACTTTCCCGGGGGGAAAGTGATCGAGCACATGGGCACAACCATAAAGCAGCCACAGAAACGAAGAACGCGGCCCCGT
>JAZLCO010000103.1:0-22591 GCA_045614225.1 Eggerthellaceae bacterium
CGCCACGTGGGACGAGGCTGCGGGCACCTGGGCGCTCGCCAAGCGCGAGGAGCCCGTGAAGGCCGACATCGCGGACGCCGAGGTGACGGGGGTCGTCGACAAGTCCTACAACGGCAAGCCCCAGTACCAGGCGAACCTCAAGGTGACGTACAAGGGCGTCGAGCTCGTCAAGGGCACCGACTACTCGGTCAAGACGACCGACAACGTGGACGCCGGCGAGGCCACCGTGACCATCACCGGCAAGGGCGCCTACGAGGGCACGAAGGCCGTGACCTTCAAGGTCAGGAGGGCCTCAGTCGCCTTCGCGGCCGTGGACGGCCTGGCCGACAAGTCCTACACCGGCAAGCCGCAGTACCAGGCGGGCCTGAAGGTCGCTTACAACGGCATGGAGCTCGTCAAGGGCACGGACTACTCGGTCAAGACCACGGACAACGTGGACGCGGGAACCGCGACCGTGACCATCACCGGCAAGGGCAACTACGGCGGGACCCAGGAGGTCACCTTCAAGATCAGGAGGGCCTCGGTCGCCTTCGCCAAGGTGACGGGCGTCAAGAGCCCCGTGACCTACGCGGGCGCGAAGGTCTGGCAGCCCGACCTCGTCGTGACGCAGAACGGCGGCACGCTCGTGAAGGGCGCCGACTACTCGGTCAAGCACGAGAACAACGACAAGCCCGGCACGGCCACCGTGACGATCACCGGCAAGGGCAACTACGGCGGGTCCCAGACGGTCGAGTTCGAGATCGTCGGGTCCAAGCTCGCCGCGGCCAAGATGGGCTAGCGGCACCGCGGCCATGCGGGCGCGCCGCGGCCCTCGAAGCGCCCGCCCTTTCGTCCGGCCCCCGGCGCATGCGCCGGGGGCCTACCCTTGCGGGAGACCCGTTCCCTGTTCAGCCTGCATAAACCGCTTTGTTCAGGCTAGCGGCGTCGGCGCAGAAAACGAAATCGGTCACATGCGCGTCTTCGAGCTGCCGGGCGATGGATTCGCCGTGCGGGCAGAGCGCCAGCACGCGCAGCTTCAGGTCGCGAGACTCGCAGAACTGCCCGACGTCGTGCAGGAATCCAGAATCAACGAGGTATCCCGTGGGGGCGGGTGCAGACGGCCAGGACGAGCTTTCGAGAGCTCCTGCTGCCTTGGCCCTCTTCGCCCTCATGAAGCGGGCCGACCAGAGCGGGAAGTGCAGCAGGGGCAGCTCCTGCTGCCTGTCGGTGAGCCCGCCGCCCTCCGCGCGGAACACCAGCTCGTGGACAACCTTGGCGTCGATGGGCGAGATGGCGTCTTTCGGGACCTTTTCTGATGGGTCGACAACCAGCAGCACCGTGCCACCCTCTGTCAGATGGCCGAAGTAGCACCGCAGGATGCCGTACTGCGCCTTCTGCGAGCACTCGAAGAAGGCGAGCGGGTACACCCCGTCGTCCTCGTCGGCGGGTTTCAGGTACTCCCAGGCCTTCGTGGACCCGAGGACCAGCGCCCGCCGGTCCCTCCATCCCAGGTCCTGGAAGAAGCTCGGCGGCTGCTCGCTGTCAATTGCATCGCGGATCTGCCCGTTGGCTTTCTTCGCGGCCTTCTTCGCCAATTTTGCGGCAACGACGCCAACGGCGATGCCGGCCCCAGTTCCCAATAGCATTCTCTTCTTCATAGTCACCCAATCCGTCCCATTACCAACCCGGGCAGCAACGCGACTCGAGGAACATCTTGAGGCCGCGGTCCATCCCCGCAATCTTCGCCATGTCCTCGTCGTCGAGCCCGAACGAGAACACGTCGAGGTTCTCCGCGATGCGGTACGCCTTGTCCGTCTTGACGACGGGGACGAGCCCCCGCTCGACGTGCCAGCGGAGGACGGTCTGGACTACCGAGCGGCCGTGCTTGTCGGCGATTTCCGCGAGCGCAGGGGATTTGGCCACGTCGGGGTGCATGCGCGCCAGCGGGCTGTACGATTGAACCGTGATGCCCTTGGACTTGGCGTACGCGACCGTGTCCTCGTCGGCGTTCAGGGGGTTGATCTCGTTCTGCACGATATGCGGCACCGTGTTGCCCGCCGCCTCGAGCAGGTCGAGGTGGCGGCGCTTGACGTTGCAGACGCCGATCGCGCGCACGTAGCCCTCCTCGTAGAGCCCCTCGAGGCAGCGCCACGTCTCGGCCAGGTAGTCGGGGTAGGGCCAGTGGATCAGCAACGCGTCCAGGTAGTCGACCTTCAGGGCCTCCATGCCGTCCTCGACGAACGGCCGCACGTCGCCCTTCCCGTCGATCATCTGCCATGCGTCGATCTTCGTTTGGACGAACAGGTCCTCGCGCTCGAGTCCGTTGAACGACTGCAGGCACTTCTCGACCGAATCGCCCAGCATGCCCTCCGTCTTGTAGCTGGGGGAGGTGTCGAAACCCCGGCCGCCGAGCATGACGGATTGCTTCACGAGCTGTTGCATCGCGTTCGCGCTCTTCACCTGGAAGGAGCCGATCATGAGGCGGGGCATGCATACCCCGTTCGCCAATTTGATTTGCGGTATCTCGCTCATTGCCCTTGCCTGTCACTCAGAAACTCGGAGAAAGACCTCTTCGCGACCTCGAAGGTTCCGTGTTCGGTCGCTGGGGCGGAGACGGCCGGCCTTGCGGGGCCCTGTGCCTTCCTGCACTGGTCGTAGTAGTCCCTCAGCACCTTCGCGTCCAGCTCCTTGTCGGAGAGCACCTCAAACACCACGGCGGTGTCGGAGGGCTCGAGGAACTTCTTGAGGCCCGTTTCGAACGAGGACTTGCTGTTCGCCCTGATGTACTTGAACCCGCGGGACTTCACCCATCCCTCGACGCTCGTCGAGTGGCCGGCCGCGATGTGGACGTCGATGGTCGGCACCTTCTCCTTGCCGCCCAGGAAGTAGACGAACTCGGCACCGCCCTCGTTGTTGATGACCATGATGCGCACGTTGCTTCCCACCGAGCGCATCTGGAGCGCGTTCATGTCGTAGAAGAAGCTCAGATCGCCGAGCAGGAGGAAGGCCGGCCCTTCGGTGATTGCCGCCTGCCCTAGGAAGGTCGACATCGACCCGTCGATCCCGTAGGCGCCCACGTTGCAGTACGCCGTGATGGACGGGTCGATCGCGTTCTGCTGCATGATGCGCGTGGCGTTGAGGATGCCCGTGTGCAGTATCGCGCCGGGCGGGATCGCCGACGCGAGGCGCCCGATGGCGTAGGAGTTGCTGAAGACGGGGTCGTTTTCGGGGAGTTTGCGCGCGAACACGTCCCACATGTTGCGGTACACGAGGGAGTTCTCGGACTCGCCCAGCTCGGCCATCTGCGCGAAGAACTCAGCCGGCGAGCACTCGAAGATCTTCGTCAGGCTCTTGACCGTATCGCAGATCTCGCCCGAATCCGTGACGAGCCAGTGCTCGAACTTGCCGCAACGTCCGCGGAGCAGGTCCTTGAAGCGCGTGACGTAGTTGCCGCCGTACGTGATGACGATGTCGGGAAGGAACCGGTCGAAGCCGTCGACGGTGATCACCTGTGCGGGCAGGAAGAGGTTGCTCGCGTTCTTCGCGCGGACGTTCGAGATGTGCTCGCATGCGATCACGCAGTTGTACTTCTCGAAGAAGGCGTCGAGCGCCGCGTCGATGTTAGGGTCGGGCACGTGCTCGCCGCAGATCACCATGATGCGCTTCGCGCGCGAAAGCGCGTTCGAGCACTTCTTCCACGCATCTCGGTCGTGGCCGTAGCTGTAGCGCCTGATCGCGCGGACAGGGGGGAGGGGCTTCTCCTCGAACTTGGTGAGGTTCGAGAACACCGGGTAGTTGATCTGCACCGGGCCCGCGCCGTGGTGGTCGAGTTCGAGCAGCGCCTCGTTGATGAGCCTCTGGCAGTACCACTCGTCTTCCTTGTCCTTGACCACGGGCAGGTTGACGCAGCGGCGGCACACGTTGCCGTACATGTTGACCTGGTCGATCTGCTGGTTTTCCATCTGCCCGACGTAGTGCGGGTTGCGGTCGGCGGTGAGGAGCAGCAGCGGGATGCGGAGGTGGTACGCCTCGGTCACGGCCGGAAGGTAGTTGCTCGCCGCGACCGACGAGGTGCACGAGACGGCCACGGGTTTGCCGAGCTGTTGCGCTATGCCCATCGCGAAGTATGCCGCGGACCTTTCGTCGACCACCGAGTAGCACGTGAAATACGGGTCGAGTTCGACGGTGTGAACGAACGGGATGTTGCGCGCGCCGGGCGAGAGCACCAGGTGCGTGATGCCGTGCTCCTTGAGCAGCGCGACGAGGAACTGGACGTTTTTGGAAACGGTTATCGTCATGGATGCCCCCAACCTATCCGCAGATCTCTGCGAGATACTGCATGGAATCCCTGCGGCGCTCGTCGAGGTAGGCGCGCGAATGGGACCAATCTATGTCCGCCAAGGCTTCGTCGACGATCGAGACCGACTCCAGGTTGCTCTTCTCGAGCACCCGGGAGGTGAGGCCGCAGTCGTGCAGCAACCGCCAGATGCGGTTGTTGAAGCCGCCGCCCGTGTCGACTTCCGACAGGAACTTCGAGCCGAACACCACCGAGAGCACCGTCCCGTGGAACGAGTTCGTGATGACGCAATCCGCGTCGCGGATGTAGCGTAGCCAGTCGTAGGGGGACGAGTCGTGCAGCAGGATGGCGCCGTCCTCGTCGACGGGCCTCGCGTCCTTGATGCGGTTGTGCAGATAGACAACTTCCAGCCCCGTCTCCTCCGAGAGGGCCTTCGCCTGCGACAAGCCGGATTTGAACGGATGCACGGAGTAGAGGAAAACGTAGGGTTTCTCGCGGATGCGCTCTTCGGGCAGCAGTGCGTTCCACGCTTCGGCGTCCAGTAGCAGCGTGGGGTCGACATCGACGCGGATCGGCGCATCGGTCAGGGCGTCCATCTGCCCCACCGACGAGGACTCGCGCACGGAGACGCACTCGAAGCGGTTGAGCAGATTGACGAATTCGCGGTCCTCTTCGGCGTCGAATACGTAGTCGCCCAGGCTCGCCGCGTATGAATAGCGCTCGACTCCGTCCGGGACGAAATCGCAGAAGTAAGCCGGGTCGCGGTCGAAGATCTTGGGGTTGAACACCTGGTCGCTTCCCGTGATGACCGCATCGTATTTCGAGGCGACTTGCGTGATGTCTTCGCGTGTGCAAGGCTCGGACAGTGTGAGCTCGTTCGCAGCGAAGGCGCGGAAGCGGTCCGCCTTGATCTGCCTGAGCGGGACGGTTGGCGCCCATTGCCGCACTCCCGAGGCGCTCTTCCTCAGGCCCCAGGTCAAGCGGTAGGACTCCTCGATGTGTTCGTTGCGATAGTCGATGAGCTCCGGCTCGGCGCCGAGGCCCTTCAGGGCTGCCCACAGTCCGTACGACTGCATGACAGCGCCGTAGTTGATGGCCCGGTGAAACGTGATGATTCCGATTCTCTTTGGCATCTCGCTAACCCTGCCTTAGCTTCTTGATGACCTGCTTGGTGGCTTCGCCGGCCTTGGTTTCCTTGAACTTGGCGGCGGTGTCGGTCTTCAGGGCTTGCTTGGCCACCTTGACCGCCTTCCCCCTGCATTTCACAAACAACTTGACGCTCTTGTGAGACAGATCCGCCTGCTGTTTCTTGAACTTGGGGAAAATGTCCTGCAAGATGGCTAGGTCCTTCACGAGCTGTTCGGGCATATCCCCGTCGCCTATTTCTTGGATGTTGGCGAACATCTTCGATGCGCCAACCTGGTCTCCCCGTTTGGCGGCCTGTTTGAAGCTTTGCGTGAAGAAGTTCACGCAGCTTCTCTTGTGCACCTCGTAGAGCTCCTCATAGCCCTCTTCCTTGAGCCACTCGAGCGCGGCCATGTGGATTTCTTGAGACTTGAGCCATGACGAGACCCTCCGGCTCTCCGCCTTCGTGACGCTCTCGTTGTTCAGCACGTAATGGTAGTAGGCAGTGCTGTCGAAGACTCCCCGTCTCGCCCGAGGCACCACGTCTAGCAGCCACACGAAGTCTTCCGCCACGTCGATGGACTCGTCGAAGAGCAGCGGGGCTTCGGCATTGAAAAGGAGCTCGCGTTTGAACAGCTTGTTCCAGATGTAATTCGAATAGCTCCTGTTGTCCTCGGCCGGGCCGACCTGCAGCAGCATGTCGTGCATCAGGTCGTAGGTGCCGCCCACGCCGTTGCGCCCGTTTATCGATTGGTAAGCTGGCTTCTTTGCGTCGAACACCCAGCCGAAGTAGGCGATATCGGCATTACTGTGCTGGATTTGAGGGACGATCAGCGCGTACAGGTCCTGTTCGATCCAGTCGTCGGAATCGACGAAGTGGATCCAGTCGCCCCTGCAAGCGAGCAAGCCTGCGTTGCGGGCTGCGGAAGGGCCGCCGTTTTCCTTGTGGATTACCGTGACGCGGTCGTCCCACGACTGGATGACGTCGCATAGCTCGGGCGTGCAGTCGTCGGACCCGTCTTCGACGATTATCAGCTCAAGGTTTCCATAACGTTGGTTGAGGATCGATGTGGCGCATTGGATTATGTGTGACTCGTCGTTGTATACGGGGACGATAACGCTTATCAAGTACTGTTCGGATTGCATGGAACCCCCATCATGAAGCAAAGGCTGCCTCGAGGAGAGCCTGTCTCTCCTCTGGAAGCGTAATCAGTATTGCAGGGTCGTAGAACGGACCGATTATTTCGCGGAGCTTCTCGAGTTGGCGCCGCGCTCGTTCGTGGTCGGGGTCTTTCCCGATGGTTTCCAGCGTTCTACAGACATCGCGTGTGAACAGCCGTCTTATGAACGCCTTGCAGTGTGCTAGCTCGCGTGCTTCTTTCGAGACAAACCCGAAGATGTCTTCGAAGGCGGCCAGATTGGAATCGACATCATCCCATGTCGAAAGCGAGATGTTGCCGTCCGAAACGGCGCACAGATGATAGTACGGGTAATCTGCGGCCACCGAGATGGTGTTTGCACGACAGTAGGCTCGCAGCACGAAGCTGATATCCTCGGGCATGAAATCGGGGAAACGCAAATCGGCGATAAGGCTGCGGCGGTACAGTTTGTAAGAGCCGAACGTCCACATCACTTTGGAATGTAGCAGGTCCACGTCCGGCTGATTGGCAACGAACATCGACAGGGGTACCTGGCGGCCCCCCTCGCCCCGGAGCTTCACAAGCAGAACATCCGAATTCCAGTCGAGGGCGTGGGCGAGCATGCGCTCCACGGCTTCTGGGCCCAGCCAGTCGTCAGCGTCCAGGAAGAGCACGTATTCGCCCTGCGCTTCGGACAGGCCCCTGTTGCGAGGCGAAGCGGGCGAGCCCGACTGGGTGGCTGTTCGAGCTAGCTTGACGTGGTTGGGATGCGCTTCGGCGTAGCCCCTCAGCAGCTTCCAGGTTCCGTCGGAGGAACAGTCGTCGACCAAGACAAGCTCCATGCGATTTATGGGATACGTTTGCGCGAGCACTGAATCTACAGCGCGGCAGATCGTCTTCTCGGCATTGTGTGCAGGCACGATGATGCTGATATCGGGGCCGGAGGGGTTGCGGTCCAACATACGCTCAACTACGGGCTTTTTGGCGAATTCCGACAAATCCCCGAACACTTCATGTGCGATGCGCTCGGTTGCATGGCCATCGCAGGAACACATGAACTTCTGCCGGAAAGACACGATAGCAAAGGGGTTGAACGCTTCGTCCAGCGAGCGCATCCAAGCCGCCAGGTCGTCAGTGTTTCCGAGCGTCGGGCCGGGGGTCATCTCGTCGAACGGATAGTAGAACCCGCGCCAATCGCCATAGGTTTCGATATCGGGCGAAAGAAACGCCATCGGTCGCTCCATCAGGGAATATTCGAATATGATTGACGAATAATCGGTCACGAGCGCGTCCGCGGTAACGAGAAGGCGGTCGGTCGGGATGTCGGGAACGGGAAACACAAAGCCGCTGCATTCCCTGGGGATAGCAGGAGGGTTCTTCACGAACGGGTGGTGCTTCACCAGCACGATCCATTCGTCGCCGACGGCATCGTGCAGCGCTTGCCAGTCGATGAAGTCGGGCCCTTCTGCCTCGCTGACGTGTCCTCTAAACGTCGGGGCGTAGAGCATCGTGCGCTTTTCGGCAGCCTCAGGAACGACCGAGGCCACTTCTTCCCGCGCATCCTTCAAGAAGCTAGGATCGAAAAAACGATCAGTGCGGCTGACTCCGATGGCGCGCACCGTTTCTGGGGTGTCATTGAGATCCATGGCCTCGCGGTACGCCCATTCGACTTCTGGACTGCTTACGGTGACGAGGGAAAGGTTGCGGTAAAAGGGATGGCGATCGATTTCGCGTTTGGTGCAGCCGAATTTCAATGCTGCAGTCGACATACCCCATTTCTTGAACGCACCGCATGCATGCCATAGTTGGATGACGTTAGTCTCGGGGCGCAAGGGCAGGCAGCTCACAAGGTCGGAAGCATCGGCGAGAAACACTGTCCGGGCGTCTGCCATGTTTCGGCAGAGGTCCAGGCAACGCCTGTAATACTCGATCCAACCGATGTGTTCGCTTTGCGCCAGGCCGATGAACTTCACATCGAGGCTGTAGTTGTCTTGCAAGTAGGCAAACATGCGCCAGAACGCATCCGGCATCGTGGAGGATTTCGTGTCGACGAACAAGACCTTGCGTCGATCGACATCGCATCGGGCAGAAGCTTTGCGGTACTCATGGGGGAACGCCATGCCGAACGACCAGTCTTTCGCCACGAATCGAACGGGTCGTTTCAGCGTGCATTTAACATGCTTTGCCAGTGAATCGTGTCCCATTGCGATGTCGTATGCCCCTCTTCATGATGGTCGTGTCCATCGGTTGCGCATTGCAATCGTGCGCGTGCGAATCATTCAATTTGCATTATAGTAATAAAGAAATAATCTACATAGGCAATAATAAATACCAGGTAGTTCATAAATCTAGCTGCCATCTGGGCAAATTCAGAAACCGCTTTCCTTATGCAAATTAGGCATAAGGGAAAAAGGCGGTAAAAACATACAAAATCAAGAATAAACTTAAATGAGTATAAGTCATAAACACCGATTCTTGCATAGGCGAACATGTCAGTGGAGTTGCATCAGCTGAAATACTTCAGGGTGGTGGCCAAGTACCAGAGCGTCTCGAAGGCTGCAATCGAATTGCACGTTTCGCAGTCCGCATTGTCTCGTTCCATTGCAAAGCTCGAGACGGAGCTGAACGTCACGTTGTTTGACCGCAATGGGAAAAGGCTCGCCTTGAACGAGAACGGCACCCGTTTCCTCGTCGACGTCGAGCGAATTCTCGGCGATATAGACGACAGCGTCCGCACAATCAGCTTGTCGAATATCAACACCCTCGACTAACCGCATCGTGCTTTGACGAGCGGCTCCCAATGATTCTTCACTTCGTATTATGCATAAAATGCAATAGTAATTACCTGATGAAACAGTTTTCCAATCCCTCGCGGCGTTATACTTTTATGAATATTATTCATAAAAAAGAATGTTCAATGCGCGCCTCGCACAAGGGGGCGTCAGCAGGGGTTGACGGTGGTCATGCAGCTTGCAGGGGGAAAGGGAATCGGAGTCGTATCCGATAATTCGATTCGTCCGTCGCAACGGGCGCAAGTCGACGCTGCCTTCGGACGCAAGGTGTCCCCGATGACCGCAATCGCCTTGGTGGCAGCTCTCGTGGTGCTCATCTTGTTCTCGTATGCAATCGGGCGCTATGCCGTCCCGGTGGGCGATCTTCTGACAGGCGTGTACACCCATTTCTTCGATCCAGATCTCATCGATCCGGACAGCATGCGCTATTCGGTCGAAGACGAGCGCATCGACCGCGTCATCTTCAACATCCGAGGCCCCCGCATCGCCTTGGTGTGCCTCGTGGGAGCTGCGCTGGCATGTGCGGGCGCTTCGTACCAGGGCATGTTCAAGAACCCGCTGGTCTCTCCCGACATCTTGGGTTCTTCGGCGGGTGCTAGCCTGGGCGCGTGCCTGGCCATGCTGCTCAACCTCGACAACTTCGCCATCCAGGTGTTCGCGTTCGCCGGCGGCTTGCTGGCGGTGGGGTTGGCGGTGCTGCTCAACCGCATCGTCAAGTACGACCCGACGTTGGGCTTGGTGCTCGGCGGCATTCTGGTTTCGAGCCTGTTCTCGTCGGGCACGTCGTTCATCAAGCTGGTCGCCGACTCGCAAGACAAATTGCCCACCATCCAGTTCTGGCTGATGGGCAGCTTCAACCGCGTCGACGGCGACGACCTGACCCTGGCGATAATTCCGCTGCTGGTGGGGTTCGTCATCCTCATCGTCATGTCTTGGCGGCTCAACGTGCTGTCATTCGGCGACGAAGAGGCGCGCTCGATGGGCGTCAACACCAGGACCACGCGTCTGCTCGTCATCTTCGCATCGACGCTCCTGGCTTCGGTGTCGGTGGCCGTGGCCGGCGTCATCGGCTATGTCGGCCTGGTCGTGCCGCACTTGGCGCGCGCCATCGTGGGGCCCAATTACAAGGTGCTGCTGCCCACGTCGATGTTTGTGGGCGCTTGCTTCCTGTTGGTTATCGACGACATCGCCCGCGTGCTCATGGCAGTCGAGATCCCAATTGGCATCCTGACCGCCATCGTGGGCGTGCCGTTCTTCGTCGTCATCTTCCGCAACCAGATGAGGGGGTGGCGATGACACTGCTCGAAGTTGAAAACCTCAGCGTGGGATACGGAGACAAGGTTATCGTCCACGACGCCTCGTTCAACGTCGACGAAGGCGAGTTCGCATGCATCATCGGCGCGAACGGCTGCGGCAAGACGACCACGCTCAAATGCATCCTGGGGCTTCTGGCCCCGAAAGGGGGCAGCGTCAAGGTGCGCGGCGAGAGCACGCTGCACATGACCGAGAAGCAGCGGGCGCGGTACTTCGCCTACATACCCCAAGCGCACACGCCGCCGTTCCCGTTCTCCGTGGCCGATGTCGTCATCATGGGGCGTACGCCCTATGTCAACACGTTGGCGCGCATCGGTGCGGAAGACAAGCGAATCGCGTTCGAGGCGATGGAGCTGCTCGGCATCGAGGAGCTGGCGAACAGCGTTTACACCGAGCTCTCGGGCGGCCAGCAGCAGTTGGTGCTCATCGCGCGGGCTTTGGCTCAACAGCCCCAGGTGCTGATCATGGACGAGCCCACCGCCTCGCTCGATTTCGGCAATCAGCAGATGGTGCTGGGCCAGATGAAGAAGCTGACGCGCAACGGCACGAGCGTCGTCATGGTCACGCACGATCCCGACCATGCGCTGTTCTGCGCGGACGAGGTCATCGTGATGCACGAGGGAAGGGTCATCGCCACCGGCGATTCCGACGGCGTCATGACCGACGAGTGCCTGCGTACCATCTACGGCACGCGGGCGCGCATCATGGACGTCACATTGGAGGAGGGGAACACGGTCAAGGTGTGCATTCCTCTCATGGACACGATGGGGCAGGAGGTCGTTCGTGTCTGATAACCTGCAATGGCTAACCGCCGAACCCATTTCGCGCAGGCGGTTCGTCCGCATGGCGTTCGTCGCAGGCGCAGCTGCAATGGCCGCGCCCCTCGCGGCGTGTCGGTCGGAGCGCGGCGACGAGGTGTTCAAGGGCGTGCGCACCATCGTGGACGACGCGGGGCGCGAGCTCACCGTCCCCACGCCGGACAACATCAAGCGCGTCTATTTCACCTCGGCGCTTGCCCAGGTGTTCGTTCTCACATTGAAGCCCGAGGTCATGGGCGCGTCGTGTTCGAAGTTCTCGCATGAGGACATGAACTACCTGCCCAAGGAAATGCAAGGCCTCGAGTACTTGGGCGCTGTGGAAAGCGGACAGATGGACGTCGAGGCCGTGATGCAAGCGGGCATCCAGGTGATTTTCTCGATTTCGTCCATCGAACTGGTCGAGGCGAACATCGACGAGGCCGACAACATCCAGAAGCTCTCCGGCATCCCCGTCGTTTTGATAGACGGTTCGACCGAGCGCATCTCGCATGCATACGAGATGCTCGGCGATATCCTGGGTTGCGAAGAGCGGGCCAAGCAACTGGCCTCCTACTGCGAAGACGTCGTGAAGCGCGTCTCGGCGGCGGTGGACGACATTCCCGAGTCTCAGCGCGTGCGCGTGTACTACGCCGAAGGCCCGCAGGGGTTGCAAACCGAGCCGGCAAGCAGCCAGCATGCGTGGTCGTTCGTGGCCGCCGGCGGCAACGTCGTGGCGCAAGTGGATTGGTTCGACGCCACCGGCATGTCCGACGTTTCGCTCGAATCGGTCATCGGCTGGAACCCCGAGATCATCGTTACCTGGGACGCCGAGCTGCGGGGCGGCGCCGAGGACATCATCCGCTCGAGTGCCGACTGGGCTGTCATCGATGCGGTGCGCAACGGTCGCGTGTACGCCATGCCCAACACCCCTGTCGCCTGGGTCGACCGTCCCATGGCGTGCAACAGGTTCCTGGGCGTCCAGTGGCTGGCCAACATGTTCTATCCCGACCGCTACGACGTCGACATGGTCGAGGTTGCAAAGGACTACTACAAGCTGTTCTTCAGCGTGGATGTGACCGACGAGGAGATGAGGGGTTTTCTCAGTAACAGCTATCCGCCGTATCGGGCATGAGAGGGCTTCAACCAAAAGGAGTTTTGACGCATGGAGTTTTTGCAAGCAACATATTTCGGCGACATCCTGCATTGGGTTGCGCAAGCGCTGCTCGTGCCCGCGGTCATCGTGCTGTTGATTCTGATTTTGTACGCGATTTGGTGCATTGGCAGCGTGCTGGTGGAATGGGTGACGGAGCGCAGGTACTTCAAGGTGACCATGCCCGATTTCCTCGAGCAGATCAACGAGGCGGAGTCTGCCGAACTGCCCAAGGTCATCGCCGATTCGCAGCTTCTCGGCAGCCAAAAGCGCGTTTTGCTGACCATCTGGGATCACCGGTGCCTGCCGGTCGACTCGCATACCGCGTTGGCCAAGCGGCTGATCGAGGAACGCGAGGATTGGAATATGCATGTGCTCATGCGCACGCAGACGGTTTCGAAAATCGCCCCGATGCTCGGTCTGATGGGCACGTTGATCCCCTTGGGCCCCGGGCTCATCTCGCTGGGGCAAAACGATGTGCTGACCCTGACGTCATCGCTGCTCGTGGCGTTCGACACCACGGTGGCCGGCTTGGTGGTCTCGGTGGTCACGTTCGTCATCACCAAGGTCCGCCAACGTTGGTACGACAACTACATGTCGGCGCTCGAGGCTTCGGCCACTGCCATCCTCGAGAAGGTCGACGGCCAGCGCAACCGGGGCGAGATAACCATCGACCATCCTTCGAATTGCTTGGAAATGTACGCTCCGGAAAAGCCGAAGAGCACGGTGCGTTCCGGCAGGCGCACGGGTTCCGTCAGTGGAGCGGAGGTCCAACATGGGTAGGTTCAGCAACTTCTCGGGAAGTTCGCTCAGGCGCAACCGGATGCTCGAAGACGAAGATCCGGCGTCCGGCTTGTCCAACTTGGCGGACTGCATGCTCGTCCTCGCATGTGGGTTGATGGTTTCTCTCGTCGTGGCATGGAACCTCGACTTGCAGCAGATGACCGAGGTGAACATGTCGGACAACAAGGTTGAGATCGAGGACGTCGAGAGCATCGACGACGTTATCGAATCGGGCGGAACGACTTATATCGATGTGGGCCGTGTGTACCAAGACCCCGAAACAGGGAAGTACTTCGTACTGGAAGGCGAGTAGCGTAACGGCACCATGAAGTCGACGATGCGACAAAGCAGCGTGTTGCCTTTGCCCAGGAGGGCGATGGCGGTCCTTTCACTGCTGTTGGCAGTCGTTCTCGTCGTGGGCATTGCGTTTGTGCCTACGAGGGCGTTGGCCGATAGCGCAGATGTCGGCTCGCAGGAATCGGCTCCCGCCGTTGCGGTTGAGGCCGCCGAGCCGGCTGCTCCCGAAAGCACATTCGAGTTTGTGACAGTGGAAGACCCCGCGCCGGTCGACAACGCTAGTACGACAGAAGAGCTCGCTGATACAGCTTTGCCCGCCGAAGGGGCGTCAGGAGAATCCGTCGAAGGGCAGGAACAGCCTGCAGGAGAACCGCAGAACGCCGAGACGACGCCCGCCGATGGGGCTTCGAGTCAAGCGAACCCTGTCTCGGTTTGGGCCAACGCAATTTCGTTCAGGCAGCTTGCCAATCCCGAATCGTACGGTGCAGGCAGCTGGGACACAGCGCTGTTCGCCAAATGCAAAGACGATTATCCGCCGGAAATCGATACTCAGGGCGGCAAGCTGTGCCTGCGCGCAATCATCGAGTTCGCGTATTCGGATGGCAAGACGTCCGAAGAGACGGCGGGCGACTGCGAGGCCGAACTGCGTTGGGAGATAGTCGCCTCCTATGACGAGAACGGCAACGCCGCGAGCATCCCGATTGCCAAGCTCGAAAAGGGGAAGGCGTACGGCAATCCCGAGGACTGCATCGTCGTTGCTTTGGGTGCCGGCAACGGTTCAATCGTGGTGCGCTGTGCATCAGACAAATATCCCGAGCTGAGTTACCGGGACATCGTCGTCAAAGTTTCGGGAAACGACGACCCCTCTACGGTCGAAGCGGCCAATCAAAGCGGGGCCCTTGCGCAACCGTCGGCCAAGCTTGCAACTCGCGGCGTCGATGCCTCCGTCGGTGCGAAATCAGCCGAAGTCGAGTCGATGGACATCGTCTACAAGGACTCCGAGACCGGCACGTGCGAGTTCATCGGCGTGTCGGCAACGAAAACTGCCGAAGTGTTCGTCTTGCAGACGGGCGCGTGCCTCGATGTCATGATCACATACTCCGACGGGTCGACCCAGCTCGCCAGCCAGGTGGGATTGCCGATGTCCTGGGAGCTGTCGAACAACATCATCAACGGAAAGCCCGCCGTCAGCATCACGGACGCCAACGTGATCACCCTTCTGGGAGCAACGTCGAAGCTCGTGCAAGTGAAAGCGCTGGTCGATGGAGTTGAAGTCAGCGGTGGCCCCGCATATGTGAACGTGGTCGACGCATTCGTCCATACCAGCGACGCAAAGGAAATCGGGTCGCTGTTCCTCGTCGCCTCATCGCCGGACGGCACGGGGCAAACGAGCTACTATTCCGTCGACATGCTTGGCGCAAATGCGGTTCCCGAGATCTCACGGCGGGGCGGGTCGCTCCTGCTTTCCTCGTACGTCCTCTTCACGGGCGTGGATACGAGCCGGTACATCGACGGGTCGTCGGCGGGTGCCGACTTGCTGTGGCAGATGGTGAGCTTCTACACCGAGAGCCACGCCAAGACGAACACGATACTTGCCACGGCATCCACCGACGAGCTGCAGAAGGGCACCGTCTCGGCGACGGGTATAGGCAACGGGTGGGCCATCATCAGATGCGTGTCCGATGCTTTCCCGAAGTTCTGCGGGCAGGAGATGCTGGTGCGCATATTGGGCAATGCGGCCCAAAGCGACGATGACGTGGCAGCCTACACGCTCGACAGCGCCAAAATCGTCTATTACGACGATGCATCCGGCAAATACATCGACTATCCACAATCGACGGTCGCCACCACACCGACGGTTATCACCGAACCATACGGCTCGGTCGGATTCGACGTCATGCTGCAATTCCAAAACGGCATGACTGCCTTGGCGTCCGATTTGGGCATCGCGGTCGATTGGAAGCCCGGTGCCCTGACGTACAAGAATGTCGAGATTGCGCAGATGATGCCTTCGGGCGAGCTGAGGGCGCTGCGTGCGGGCAACCGCAATCCCAACATCACCCCCACGGTCATGGGGGTGCCGACCGTCATCAAGAGCGCCTATGTGCGCATACTCAACAACGATACGAGCATACGGCCCGGCTCAAACGCACTGACAGTCAATGCGTTTTCGAACTACTGGATCGGCGCCTCGCAGAGGCCGGATGATCCCGACATGCTCTGGTATTGGCGCAGCTCGCTGGTAAGCGGCGATGCCGGCCATACGGTGCCGCTTGTCACCTATGGCACGGGCTCGCCCGGCACCGTCATGCTGCAAGCCGCCATCCGTTGGAACAATTCGCTCGTCACGGTGTCCGAGGACGTCGACAAGGCGAAGCGGACCTGGTCGGTCACCTCATCAACCGACATCAACGGCTCTCCCTGCGCACCGCTCGTGTATGTCACCAGCGACGGGACGGTGCGTGCTACGGGCGCGGGCAGTGGTACGTCTACTGTGCACGTGAAGGTAGAGGTGCCGTATTACACCTCCGACGACGCTGTCGCATATGACACGTTCGAGGCTGACTACACGGTTGCTGCCTACACCAACAAGAAATACGTCAAGTCGATCGTCATGCTCGACGAAAGCCGCAATCCTCTTGCGACTACTTCCATCGTGCTTCCGTCGGGCAAGAACGTCTATCAGTTCTACGCGCAGGTCACGTTCGTCGAATACGACGACATAACGCACAGCGTCGCCGAGAAGAAGACCGTCGTGCCATGGGATACGCCACTCATAGAAGGCATGGAATGGAACGTGTACCGCACAGAGAACCGTGCCGAGAAGGAGTCGTACTCGCAGATTTCGACGACGGGGTCGTTCCGGTCTCTGTCTGGCTTCTCGCGCGGCTACGTGTACGTCAGCATGAAGGGGAAGTCTTACACGGGGTCTGAAATCGGGGCGGGCGTCACCGTCATCGCCGAGGACAGCATCACGTATTTGGGCCAGACGGATTCGGTGACTGTCAAGATCTACCATCTGACAGACTACATGAACCATGGAAATGACGCTCCGGTTGCAAAGGAGCTCGCGTTGACGCGCAGCCAGCTTTCGGCCATGGCGACATACAGTGCGTGGTACACGTTCCAGAAGCGCAACGACGCGTACGCCACCGTGTATGCAACCGGCATAAGCATGCGCAACCTGTTGACGATGTGCGGCGTCGACCCCAGCTTGCTCATCAGCATGGCGTTTACGGGGACCGACGGGTATTTCGCCGAGCGCCACAGCGCCGATTACATCTTGGGTACGCAGTACCGTTACACGAATTATTACTACTACAAGGAGCTTCCCGGTTTGGTCGGCAGCCAAACGGTTGCGCCCATGTTGGCGCTCTCGTACTACATGAAGAACAACGCCGGGTTCGAGGACGAAAGCGGGCGTGGCGGCGACGCGGGTGTCGGCGGTTACGGCTACATGATCGCCGATTCGACGCTTCGCATCATCTTCGGCATGCAGGCTCCTGGCGTGCGCAACGCCAACCAGTCGGTGAGCAAGGTGGATCTCATCACCATCATCGTGGAGGACGGCGCGTTCCCCAAAGACCCCGAGGACCCCGAAGATCCCGAGGACCCGGAAGACCCCGATGATCCCGATGATCCTGGCGAGAATCAGGGCGAAGAGGGCAAGCAGGGCGAAAAAGGCGAAGGCTCGTCGGACAAGTCCGGAGAATCCGACGAAGGATCCGGCGGAGGCTCAGGCGACAGCCCGAACGACAGGGGAGACGACAGGAAGCGCGGCGGCCCCGTGGCGCCAACCGATGCTGATACGCACGACGATTCGGGCGATAAGAGTGCGACGGGTGACAGCGAGAGCATGGAAGGCAACGCCAAGGGGTCCGAGCTCGAAACGGACAAGCAAGAGAGCGACACCGACGTAAACTCCGCAAACCAAATTGAAATCGTGACGGGAGACGCAATCGTCGAGAACCCGGGCAAGCTGACGGCACGCGAACTCATCGAGCAGACGCGCATGGTCGTGCCGCCGGCAGAGGTTGACCGCATATGGTGGGCGCTCGTGGCGATTGGCGCGTTGGTTGCGTTGATCGGCGGGGCGCTCGCGTTCAGGCGCCGTTACATTCTCGACCGCATCGACGGCAAGGCGATTCACACGACATAGACGAAAAGGGGAAGGCGGAGGCAACATGAAGAAGACCGACACGTGTAAGCGGAATCGAAACGCTTCGTTGTGGACTGCCCTGGTGTTGGCAATCGCCCTGTGCTTCATGTGGTGTGGCGAAGCCTCCGTGGCATATGCCGAGCAGGGTGGGGAAGGTGGCTCATCTGGCGCATCGCAGGGCGCCGCTGCGTCGCAATACGCCGTTGCATCGACAAACGGGCTCAAGGGAGTCCAGGACGAACTGCCCTACGACGTGGATTGGTACCTTGTCGACCCCGATATCGATTCCTATGGCATATCCACTTCGCGCGAGCTGCTCGGTTTGGCCCAGCTGGTCAACGGCACGGCGGTCGACTGGGATGGGCAGCCCATTGCTGCCGTCGACTTCTCGGGTCGCACAATCGAGCTGCTTGAGGACATAACGCTTGTCGACGACGAGGGAGGCATCGTCGAGTTCACTCCCATCGGCACGCCCGAAACGCCGTTTGCGGGCACATTCGATGGGTGCGGGCACACCGTCCGCAACCTCTTCATAGCGCATACGTACACGCACGCAGGTTTGTTCGGCTATGCCGGTCCGACTTCTGTCATCAAAAACGTCAACTTGGCGGGCGGAGGCAATGCGGGCATCATCCTTACCACCGAAACCGATTACATTGCAAACGTCGGCGCCTTGGCTGGCAAAACGGACGGTTCGGTTTCTAACTGTTCTTCCGATGTCGCGGTTTGCATTGACAGCCATACAGCAGCTACTGCAGAGATTCCCTACGTGGTGCAGCATATCGGCGGCTTGGTCGGCTATGCGCGTGGCGATATGACGGGTTGCTCGTTTTCGGGGACCCTGACATCGGCTGTGTATGCCGACGCCTACAGCGCCGACACCACATCTGACTCGCTGCGCGTTGCTGACAGCATCGGCGGCGTGGTGGGACGCTTTGGCGACCCCGATTACCATGGCACCTTGACTAATTCGTACAACATCGGCGATATCACGGCGCAGACGTTCGGCGCGGGTGGCGCCGACCGCTTCGGCGAGACGACGTTTGCCGTGACGTTCTTCGTCGGCGGCGTGGCAGGCTACAGCAACGGCAGCATCTACAGCTGCCATAACGGGTCGTACGATGTCGACACGCAGATAATCACCGGCAGCGTGTTCACGGGCGTTCGCGGTACCGATGGCGCACTGTTGAACAACCGCGGTGGCGACCAGGTCGGTGGCATCGTCGGCAGCCTGCGCGGCGAGTCGGACGACCCCGACAAGTACAACGACGGAGACCCCGATGACCCCATGGTGATCGCGGACTGCCACAACGAAGCCCAGGTGACGGGCCTTTGCGCAACGGGTGGCATCGTTGGTCAGACGGGCGTGTACTGCACCGTCACGAGGTGCTTCAACGGCTCGATCACCGACCTTTCCGATTGGCAGCGCAACCAGCAGGCAGGCAAGGTCACCTCGACGCGTTGGAACAAGCCGCTTTCGGGAGGCATCGCCGGGCAGACGCGCAGCGGCGTCATCAGTTATTGCGCCAACTATGCCGAAGTGCGCAACATCCAGACGGGCTACTACATGGCCGGTATCGCCGGGTGCATCTTCACCTCGGACGATTATCCCAACGTGACGGGCGAGATCTACGCCTGCTTCAACTCGGGCGGCATCTACACGATCAACGAGTCGACCAACGTGGAATACCGCGAGGCGGGCATCTGCGGCGACAACGAGGGCTATGTCCATGATTGCATCGTCATGCAAGGCTCGGTGCCCTACCACAGCGACCAGGCCATCGGCAACATGGACTGGGGCGTTACCAGCAATATTTACGTCAAGAGCGCCGAAGAGCTGCAGACCCCCGAAAGCGCTGCGATTCTGAACGCCATCGCAGCGCAGAATCAGGATTGGACGTGCTATTGGTTCATCAACCGCGAAGGCTATCCGTTGCTCAACTCGTGGGCTGCACTTGACGAGAGCCAGCGCATCCAGCTGACGGCAGACATGATCGCATCGACCGAAGAACTAGAACCCGCACCGTACATGGGCCAGGGGCAGGACACGCTTCCCATCATCAGCGTGACGTTGAAAGACGGCACGGTGCTCATCCAGAACACCGACTTCTACGTCATCCCGCAGGCGGGCGCCTACGAGATGTCGGCCGACCCCATTTACACGGCGGGCATCGTCGGCATCGGTTTGTACATGGGCACGGTTAACGATTGCGCTCACTACTCCATCGGAGGTGGCGACTTGTCCAAGGCTGCCATCTTCATCGCGACGCAGAAGTACAACTTCGGCAAGGTCGTGTTCCCGACGAGCGTCGAGGCACGCATCGGCGGCGCCACCTTGCCAGCAGACGAATACGAATACATCATCTACGGCAGTCAGACGTCGGCGACGTATGTCGAGAGCGGCAATACGGTGTTCCCGGCGCTCGATTCGGAAGGCTTCATATCATATGACGTCGCCGGCAACGTGATGTATCCCATTTCGGAAGTCGGCATCGAGGCCATCAACGCCGAGACGCGCGATTATTGGCTGTGGGACCGTGATGGCCATCTGATTTCCGACAGCAAGGGCAAGACCTACTATGTTTCGGGCAATGCATACGCGGGGACGACCAGCTGCGTCAACCTCAAGGCCGGCACGCCGGCAGGGTATGTGGTGAAGGTCAGCGCCAAGTCGGACAGCGTCGGGTTGTCGGGCTACAAGATCGGCTTTTACGTTATCGACCCGGTGAACCTGTACAGGGACTGTGCGTTTTCCGGCGCGTTTCTGGGCGATCAGATGTGGAGCTGGGATGCCGATGCGTCGCATTTCTATATCTCTGATGGTCAAGGCGGCGTGTTCGACGACAGCCCTGCTGCAACGTTCACCGGGCAGACCATCACGCTCGATCCCGTGGTGCATTACGGTGATTACCAGCTGGTTATGGGCCAGGACATCCGCGTGGCCAACGGCGACCCCAACCCCTCCGAGGTGGGCGTGTCGGTTGTTGGGGATAGCGAGAACGCGAATCGCAACGTGACGGACGGCACTACGCGCGCGGCCATCACCGTGTTGCCTGTCAATTCGAGCAGCATGAGCAACTACCTGATCGCCTATTTCGATATCGCACCGGCCGATTTCGCGGATTGCGACATTCAGTTGGTTTCGCCGACCGTGGCGTACACCGGCGAGGCGGTCGAGCCCGAGGTGAACGTCAAGCTGAACGGCGTCACACTGATCGCGGGCATCGATTACGAAATCTCATATTCCGACAACATCGAAAAAGGCACGGGGCATTTCACGGTGACACCGCTGGCCAACCTGTCCGGCGGCTCGACCGAGCCTTACGTCGGTTCCTTCACGATCGGTGACGGCATCGCGCTCGGCGATTATACGATAGACGCCATCGAGGACCAGCAGTTCAACTGGGGCTACGACGTGCATCCGCAATTGACGTTCCGCGATTCGTCGGGGAATGTGGCGCCGCTCGTCGAGGGTGCCGATTACACGGTGGCGTATAAGGGCGCGGATGTGACCAAATGGCCCGCTACAGATGAGGCGTCCGAATCGTCGATCGACCCCCAGACCGTCACTGTGACGGGCAGGGGTCTGTATACCGGCGAGTTGACGGCGACGTTCCACATCGTCCCCTACGACGCTACTGCCAACGCTACGAACCAGCTGCGCGTGTTTACCCAAAACCTTGCGTACGGCACGTGGGGCAAGCCTGCGGCCGAAACGACCCTAAAGGACGGCACCAAAGTCATGCGCGCCCAGTTCGAGAACTACGGACCCGAATGGCCGGTGACGATAGTCGTCGCCTATCCGATTTGCGATTGGGCAGCCTACGAAGCTGGCGACTACGAGTCGTGTTACGCCGACTCGATCGCCATCACCCGCCAAAACAACAACGCCAACGGCAAGTTGGTCTATCCGTACCCGGTGCGCTATTACGATGCGGACGGCAACGAGGTGGCAGCTGATGACAGCCTCTACACCAACTCGAACAGGGAGGTCATCGCCCGCCCGCAGGCAGCCGAGCCCGGTACCATCACCGCCAAGGTGTTCTTCACCACGGGCACGTCTGGGGCAAAGAACGGCGCTGTGGGCTCTATCGAGACGACGTTCGAGTACACGTCGCCGGCTTCCCTTTCCACGGTGGAGTGGACGGTGGGCTCGAATGACAAGAGAACCTACGACGGCACTGCGAAAACGCCCATCGTGGCAACGATGAAGGGTACAGGCGCACAGCTTGTCGAGGGCGTCGACTACACCATCGAGTATGTTGACAACGTCAATGCCGGCACGGCTTCATACGTTGCGACCGCCGTTGAGGGCGGGCATTTCTCGGGCACGCACGAGGGCGTGTTCTCGGTGTTGCCGGACTCGCTTTCGAATGCGACCATCGACGATATCCCCGATCAGGTGCTCGTCGATGCCGAAGCGGGAGTGGAACCTGTGCCAGTCGTGCGCGTGGGCGCCACCGTGTTGCAGGCCGACGTCGATTACGAGGTGCGCTACCAGAACAACCATACGATTGGCGATAACGGCGCCGTAATCGTGGTCGGCAAGGGCAACTACACCGGCACGGCCACCAAGACGTTCCGCGTTGTCGAGGAACCCCCTGCGCCCTCCGTCAAGTACGGCGACGTCGACGGCAACGGCAAGGTCAACGCCATCGACGCCACGCTCGTGCGCCGCTACGCCTACAAGCAGATCGAGCTGACCGACGCGCAGATGCTCGCGGCAAACGTCAGCGGCGACAACAAGGTCAACGCCATC
>JAZLCO010000104.1:0-12308 GCA_045614225.1 Eggerthellaceae bacterium
CAATGAGTCAGGGGTCAGGGCACCGACTCATTTTCGAGCGGCGTTTCGGGAAGAGGGGATGCATGAAGGAAACGTTCTTCGCATACGTGGGCGACGAGATCTCGGAGCGCGATCTCGAACAGGCGCTCATCGCGGCTAACAAGAACTTCGACTACACGGTCAAGGTCATGCGGTCGGGCGATGACGACGAGGCGTTGTTCGGCAAGATCGTGTACGACTCATACGCTTCGAACTGCCGTGACCCGGAAATCGGGGGCGGCATGCTCGCAGTCGGCGGCTACGATCTGGCGCTGTTGCACGAGGCGGCGCTTTCCATCGCATCGGGCGCTTACGATCCGCACGACCGTGACGCCGACCAACGCGTGGTTGGCCGTGCGTTTCGCGATTTCGGCACCGACGCCTTTAATCTGCTGAACCGCTATATGCCGTTCTCGGTGGCGTTCTTCGATACGCGCACCGGACAGTTCGTGGCTGGTCGCGGGCGCGACCTGGGGTTGCAGGAAAGCTATGCCAACCTGTTCTATGGCCGCACCGCGTCGGGAGCCTATGCGTTCTCTAACAATGAGGGCGTGCTCGCGCAGTTCGTGGGTCAGGTCTTCCCAGTCGAGCCGCACACGTATTTCATCGATGGCGTCTTCACCACCTACCGTGACCCCTCGTTCAGGCGCACCGACGACGCGGGCATCGAGTCGAACTACAGCAATGCGCGCGATATCATCGGCCTGGTCAATCGCATTCTCGAGCAGGCGGCCGATGACTCGCTGCGCCAGACAATCGAGCGGTTGTTCGATGAGTACTTCGAGTCGCAGGCGCCGCGAGAGCGGATTGCGTCTTTCGTGGAAGCTAACCTCGATGGTGAAGTTGCGGGCAAGGTATCTGAGCTCATCGACGCTCGCATCGATGGTCTAGCAACCACAAATCGTGTGGATGCCCAGCTCACGAGCCGCTATAAACAGATTCTCGACGACTTCATCGGCGTGAACGCTGTGCCGCACACCAACATCGTGAAGCTCGGCGATGTGCAACTTGCGCAGACGGGTGTTGCTTACTACCACGAGAAGTTCGAGCAGGTACTCACGCAGGTCCAGCTCGACGAGCCGGTCATGCTCATCGGGCCGGCAGGTTCGGGTAAGAACTATGCTGTGTCGCAGGTAGCTGACGGTTTGGGCTTGCCCATGTACTACACGAACAATGCCTCCAATGAGTTTAAGCTCACAGGTTTCATTGATGCAGGTGGTACCTATCGCGACACCCAGTTTTACAAGGCATTCAAGAACGGTGGCGTGTTTTTCCTCGACGAAATCGACAATTCCGACCCGTCGGCGCTCATCGTGATCAACTCGGCGTTGGCTAACGGCTATATGGCTTTCCCGCATGAAACCATCGAGCGTCATCCCGATTTCCGCTGCGTTGCGGCTGCCAACACATGGGGCAAGGGTTCGAATCTGCAATACGTTGGGCGCAACGTGCTTGATGGGGCAACGCTCGATCGCTTCGACATGGTCTTCTTCGATTACGATCGAAAGCTCGAGCGTGCGCTGTACCCGTCGGACGAGCTGCTCGAGTTCATGTGGTCACTGCGCGACGCTGCCGACGATTGCCGCATCCCGCACATCGTATCGACGCGTGCCATCGGCAAATGCTTCAAAAAGGAAGCTTACGGCATGGACACCGAGACCATCCTACGCACCAACGTCATCCGTAGCCTGACACAGGACGACATGAACATGCTGGTCGGTGCCATGAAGAACATCAGCCCCGACAACAAGTACCTGCAGGTCATCAAGACCATCAGGATTTTCCAGTAAGGTTTGTCCGATGAATCGAGGGCTAGGGCGCCGATTCATCGAGAAAGGGATTATGCGAGGCGTCGGGTACGACACATTTTGGATTGGCGACTATTGGATCCGCCATTTCGTCTTCGATTCACTCGAGGATTACCTTGCATACCTGCAAAAAGCCGAAACGCACGAGGCCTTTCTGCGCGGCGCGCAGGCGAGCGAAGCTGGAAGCGAAGAGTTCACGCTCACTGAAAGCCTCGACGAGGCGATCGAGCTGTGCCGCTTCGGGTGGCACGACGGCTTCGACGACCTGGTTGCGCTCGTCGAGAAGGTAAAGCGCAACCTCGACATCAAAATCGACCCAAATCGCACGTTCCACGACTACGTGGGCTTCGCGCCCGACGTCAAGGCATATCTCGAAGGCAGCCCGCTCACGATGATCAACAAGCCTGTGGTGCACAAGCCGCTCGTGACCATCTACATGAACACGTCGTACGTCGGCAATGAGCCGCGCGAGCGCATTTACGCGCGTGGCGCGATCGTGCTTGCGGCGGCCGAGGCGCTCGAGCTCATGGGTTTCATGGTCGACCTGCGCCTCTTCGAGATGAGTTATGTTGACAAGGACATTCACTTGAGCGAATACCGCCTCAAGATGCCCGACGAGCGCGTCAACCTGCAAAAGCTTTACTTCCCGTTATGCCATCCTGCATGGGTGCGCCGACTAAATTTCCGGCTTATCGAAACGTCGCCCAACATGACCGATGCGTGGGCCGGCTGCTACGGCATCCCAGCGGAAACGTCCATGATTCGCATGGTGCTGGGCTTGGTTGACGGTGACATCCTCATTCCGACAATTGACGAGATGAAACTCGAGGGCGTCGACGTGCTCGTCGACGCGCAGAAGCTCTTCGACCGCATCAACGTCGGCCTACCGAAAGACAAGCAGCTCGTTTTAAGATAGCGTGCAATTGGCATCAAATATCATTTCACCAGTTCAATAGCCTCATACGCAGAGTTCCAACCTTTCATTTCACATGCAATAGACCCCTTTACCCGATGGCAGCAACAGCGAGATTGCTAGGGTGATGATGGGTGCCGCTATCGTTTCAGTTCGCGGTGTGCCGTGGGACGGGTGCCCAAAACGATAATAGGGGGAGAAAGATGACAGAAGCTATTCCGGGCAAGAGCGGCGCGAGTGCAGAATCTATCAAGCAGGGCGAAGCCTTGGGTTGGGTAACGCCTGCAACAGACGCTCATCCCGAGAATCCGTATGCGTGGGGCGAGACGAATGGCGTGAAATATCGTCGTGGATCGAGGTTGCCCCGCATTGTCGATGTGGCAGCTCCACGTCCAGCTGCGGAGACACCCGATGTTCCTTGGAAATGGGAAGAAGACGGCATGACCGTCATCCGCGGCACAGCACGTTCCGCGCCGGGTTGCCACAACGTGTGCGGCATCTTGACCTATGTCAAGGACGGCAAGATCGTGAAAGTCGAAGGCGATCCGGAGGATCCGTACAACCAGGGCCGTTTGTGCAGCCGCTGCTTATGCGTTCCCGATTACATCTATCACGAGGATCGTCTGCTCTATCCGATGAAGCGCGCTCGGGAAGATCGCGGCCAGGACAAGTTCGAACGCATCACGTGGGATGAGGCGTACGACATTATCGAGCGCGAGTTCAAGCGCGTTGCTGCAGAATACGGCCCTGAGTGCGTCGCGTTCTGCCAGGGAACGGGGCGCGATATCGTTCAAATCACGCGTTTGAACGCATCCATGGAATCGCCGAGCAAGGGTGTGCCGTACTTCGCTGGCAATTCGTGCTACCTGCCTCGCATCGCCTCTATGGCCTGCATGTTGGGTGACCCGTGCTTTATGGACTGCTCGCAATTCCTTCCCAAGCGCTACGATGATCCGCGCTACGTCGTTCCCGAATACTGCATCATCTGGGGACATCAGCCCTTCTATTCCAACGCCGATGGATTCTTCGGCCATTGGATCACCGACCTGATGAAGCGTGGCATGAAGGTTGCGGTCGTTGATCCGCAGCTCACTTGGATTGCCGCGAAGGCTGGCGAGGACTGGCTGCGCGTGCGTCCTGGTGCGGATGGGGCACTGGCTATGGCCATGCTCAAAGTCATCTGCGATGAACAACTTTATGATCAGGATTTCTGCGACAAGTGGGTATATGGCCTCGAGGCCGTGTGCGAGCGCGTAGGCGAATACGACCTCGACGACCTATGCGAGAAGGCCTGGGTTGCCAAAGAGGATGTCGTTCGCGTCGCTCGCACTTATGCAACCAGCAAGCCTGCTGCCATCCAGTGGGGCGTTGCTCTCGACCAGCAGACTGGTGGCCAGCAAGCTGCGCATACGCTGACGGCACTGTGGACCATCACCGGCAATCTCGACGTGCCTGGTGGCAACGTTATCGGTCAGGCGTGCTGGGGCATCGATCAGCCGAATTGGACGGGATGCTGGGGCTATGATGAGCTGCTTACTCCCGAAGAAGACGCGCGTCGCATGGGTTACGACATCTATCCGATGTTCCGTGTTGGTTTCAAGGAAGTGTGCTCGGATGTCACGATCAAATCGTGGGAGAGCGGCGAGCCGTACCGCTTCAAAGCAGCCTATTTTGCGACGAGCAATTTCCTGTCATGCATGGGGGCGCAGACGCCCAAACAGCTCGAGTGGTACAAGACGCTCGAGTTCACGGCGTTCGCCGACTTGTTCATGACGCCGACTATCATGGCTTTGGCGGACGTTGTTCTGCCGGCTGCCACCTATGAGGAGCGCAATGGTTTCGGTGGTCTCAACCCTTACCGCATTAGCTGCATCACGAAAGCCATCGAGCCGGTAGGCGAGTGCCGCGACGACATGACCATCTTCCTGCAATTGGGCAAGCGTCTTGCCACGCCACGCAACGAGGACATTGCTTGGCCGTGGGACACTGTCGAGGAAATGTGGGACTACGCGCTTGAGAGCGGCGGGTTCAACTGGGAGCAGCTGCGTGAATCAGTATGGAAGTACCCTGAGTTCGAGTACCGCAAGTACGAGAAGGGGTTGCTGCGTCCTGATGGCGGTCTAGGTTTTGCCACCGAAACCGGTCGCGCCGAGATTTACTCGATGGTCTTCCATCACACGAGTTGGTCTGGTCTCGATCCCCTGCCAAGCTATGTTGAGCCGTTCGAGTCGCCGTACAGTGCTCCCGAGGATGTGGAGGAATATCCCTACATCGTCACGTCTGGCGCTCGTGTTCCGCACTTCTTCCACTCGGAGCATCGTCAAATTAAGAAGCTTCGTCGCTTGCATCCTGACCCTCTGTGCTACATCCACCCTGAAACGGCGAAGAAACACGGCATCGAGGAAGGCGAGTGGTTCTGGCTCGAAAATAAGTATGGCAAGTGCAAATACAAGGCGTCATATAACGACACGTACGACCCGCGCGTCATGCAGTGCGAGCATGGTTGGTGGTTCCCGGAGCGCACCGATGAAGCCGAGGAGTGCCTTGAAGACGAAAATCGTGGCTTGTTCGGCACGTTCGAGAGCAACATCAACAACATGATTCCATTCCAAGCTGGCGTGTCGGGGTTCGGCTCGAACTACAAGTGCATGATGTGCAAGATTTACAAGGACGAGCGATAGCGCTCGGGCCATGAAAGCAAGAGGCGGCGCCCAATCGCAGGAGTGCCGCCTTTTTTCGACGAGATAGGTGGTTGAACTGTGGAAATAGCAAAGCAAGTCGGTCGGGCGTTCCTGACCGGAGGAATCCTTGCGCTGATGGCAGAAATCGTACGCGTGTTGCTCCTGTTCGCATTGGGCGAAACGTCGCCCTTTGTGATACCCCTCACGCTGATGATCATGTGCCTGTTTGCCGTCGTTACGTTCCCCTCGGGGCTGTACAACAAGTGGACGGACTTTGGCTTCATCGGGGCAATGCTGCCCATTTCAGGGCTCACAGCTGGTGTGGCAGCCGCTTATTGCGGTGCGCGGAAAGCTACGGGTTCGGTGGCCGAAGGTGTGAAAGCGGGCATCATGCTCGTCGTACGCCTTTCAGGTAGCGGTTTGGTTGTGGCGTTCGTCGTGGCGCTTGTCGTTTCGTTCGTACTGTAAGGAGGTCGGCTCATGTCAGTTTTGCAATTTGTTCTCGCATTCGTCGTGGGAGGATGCCTGTGCGCATTCTTCCAGTTCATCGTGTCGGCCACACATTGGAATCCTCAGCACGTTCTTATCGGCAGCATCTCGCTGGGCGCCATTCTCATGCCATTTGGCATCATGGGAGTACTCGAGAGCATCGGCGGTGCTGGCGCTATCGCTACGTTCATGGATGCAGGCGCCGCGTTCGCTGGCACGCTCGTAGCGGGCTTCAAAGCGGGCAACTGGATGGCGTTTGCCATGATCATATGCGTCGTGGTGCTCCAGATACCGCTTGGTATCTTCGCAGGAAGCCTGTACGCGAAGCGCCATCCAGAAGAATTCGAACACGGTGAGTAGCGTTTGACGTCACTTAGGGAAGCTCGGAATCTGCACCTCAGGTTCGACAGTTATAATGACTGCGAGATATCGAGGGGGCGTTTTGGGGAAAGGCTTTGCAGACAACCCGGTTGTCGTGTTGGGTTTCGGCGCTGCTGCGGTCAGCGCCATCTGCTCATTGCGAGAATGCGGGTACAATAGGCCGCTCACAGTGGTGACCAATGCGGGTCCTGAACCCTATAGCCCCGTTCTCACCTCGTATTACGCGGGTGGTCGAATCGGCAAGGAGCAATGCTTTCCTTGGAAGGACGTCGATTTCTCCGACTTGATTGATGATCTGCTCTTTCAGCAGACACCGGTTTCCGTTGACTTTGCGGCGCACGAAGTCGAGCTTGTTGACGGACGGCGCGTCGGCTACTCAAAACTGCTCGTCGCGACGGGCGCGCATCCAGTTGCCCCCGGCTTTCCTGAGCTTGGAGCCTATCGCCCGCATGCGCTGCGAACCATGGAAGATGCCGATCGGCTGTATGAGGCTCTTGTCCGCAAGCCGCATGCACGCGTTCTCGTATCAGGAACATCCATGGTGGGCCTCAAGGTGGTGGAAGCATGCCTCGACAGGAAGGCCGACGTTACGATGCTCGGTCGAAGCCCGCATATCTTGCGCGTATCTGCCCATCCCGTCGTTGCCGAACGATTCGAACAGCTGCTGGAAGAACGAGGCGTGACGTTTCGTTTGTCGCAAGCAGTCGAACGGGTGGAAGACGAATCTGATGCGAGCAGCTATGTCGTTCGTTTCAGCAACGGTGACGAAGAAGAGTTCGACGAGGTCGTTCTTGCCCAAGGCGTCAAGCCTAATCTCGAGTTCATGGATTCTGGTTCAGTTGAGATGGGGGACGGCCTCGTCGTAGACAGCTTCATGCGGACGAGCGTTCCCGATGTGTTCGCTGCCGGAGATGTTGCGCAAGCGCTCGATCTTTCCAGCGGCAAGAAACGCATTATCGGTTTGTGGCAAAACGCCGTGCAGCAAGGGCGGTGTGCCGGGGTGGCTATCGCAGCCGAGCTCGCGGGGCGTGTGCCGATGCGTCAGTATCCCGGCTCGATTCCGTCGAACACCATCTATGTGCAGGATGTTCTGTTCGCATCTGCGGGTTCCGTTGCCGAAAGCGAGGGGCGAATAATCGAGACGATTACCTCGTCACAATCGACGAGTGTATTTGCATACGAACGAAATGGAAGCAAAGACCAATTGGTCGGGTTCAACATCTTGGCGGTCGTATCGCCAGATTGCAAAAACGAATCGCTGGTCGACGATATAGGAGCATACCGTCGAGCGATACTCAATTCTTATCTGTAAGGCTGAGGGGGAAGCGTCATGAACGATCTGGAACTCAAGATTAAAGGAAAGGTGCCTGGCCAGGACACCGGCATCGAGGTGCGCAAGTCTGTTTGCGCGATTTGCGATCCCGGTACGCAATGCGGTCTCGACTTGTACATCAAAGATGGCGAGATCATCAAGGTTGCTGGCACGAAAGAGGCACCGCATTCCCATGGCACACTGTGCAGCAAGGGTGCTGCCACGCGCCAGTACGTCTACAGCCCCGAGCGCATCAAAACGCCGCTCCGTCGCACGGGCGAGCGTGGGTCAGGCGAGTTCGAGCCCATCAGCTGGGATGAAGCGCTCGATGAAATAGCTTCGAAGCTCAATGCGATTAAAAAGGAGTTCGGGCCCGAGTCGGTCATGTTCTTCTCGGGCTACGCCAAGTGGGCGCGCCCGTACCTGATGCGTTTCGCCATGCAATTCGGCTCCCCGAACTACCTGACCGAATCGAGCACGTGCGCCACGGCGATGATTATGGCGCAGCAGCTCACGTACGGTGCACCTGCAGGCCCTGATTTCAAGAACACGAACTGTGTCGTGTACTGGTCGCACAATCCTTCGGCGACGAAGAGCCTCAACCTCAAGGGAATCGACAAGAAGATCGAATCGGGTGTGAAGGTGATTGTCATCGACCCCCGCGTGACCGACCTGGCGCAACGTGCCGACGTTTTCCTGCAGTTGCGTCCCGGCACCGATGGCGCACTTGCCCTGGCGTTTGGACACGTCATCATCGAAGAGGGGCTGTACGACAAGGATTTCGTAGCGAATTGGACGCGTGGTTTCGACGAGTACAAGCAGCTCGTGGCGGACATGACACCCGAGAAGGCGGCCGAAATCTGCTGCGTTTCCGCCGCTGATATCCGTGCTGCGGCCAGGATGTATGCGGAAGCGAAGCCTGCTTGCGTGCATTTCAGTGCAGCGCCCGTCGTGCACCACACGAACGGCGTGCAAAACTATCGCGCCGTCTTCTGCCTCATAGCGCTGACCGGTAATCTCGATATTGCGGGCGGCAACCGCATGAACCCGCCATCGCTCGTCCACCAACCTGGTGGCTTCCCGACCAGGGAGCGCGAATTCACGTGTGCGAACAAGCTACTCGAGCTGCCCGAGCGCATCGGCTCCAAACGGTTCCCTGTATGGGCGCGTTTGTGCAATGAAGCGCAGGCGTGCGACATCCCCCGCCAGATCGAGACGGGGCAACCATATCCGTTGAAGGCGTTCTTCGCCCTCGGCTTGAACTACCGCATGTTCCCTGGTTCGCAGGAATTCATCGACCAGCTCTGCAAGCTCGACTTCATCGTCGATGCTGATTTGTTCCTCACTGACAGCGCGAAGTACGCCGATATCGTCCTGCCTGCATGCAGTTCGGTCGAGCGTCGCGAAATCCGCTGTTGGCCCATGGGTTACGTGCAGTTCACCCAGCCAGCGATTGAGCCGATCGGCGAGGCGCGGAGCGACGTGGACTTCCTCTCGGAGTTGTCAAAACGCTTAGGGCTCGGCGACGAATTGCTCGAGGCAGGCATTGAGGCATGTGTCGAATGGATGGTCGAACCGAGCGGCTTGACGGTCGAGGAGCTCGACAAGCATCCCGAGGGCATGTGGGTGCCGAGCGCCAAGCCTCCAGCAGAGCGGAAATATCTGAATAACGGCTTCAGGACGCCGTCAGGCAAGGTCGAGTTCGTGTCGAGCGTGCTCGAGGAATTCGAGGGCGAAGGGCTCGAGGCTCTTCCGTCGTATCGCGAGCCAGCGATGAGCCCGATTTCAAGACCTGACTTGGCCGACGAATACCCCCTGGTTTTGAACCTCGGAGCACGTCTGCCGATGTTCCAGCACACGCGCACGTTCCGCTTGCCGTGGACGAGAGCGTTGAGTCCCGATCCGCATGCCGATATCAATCCTGAAGACGCTGCGGTCGCGGGCATAGGAGATGGCGCGTGGATGACGATCGCCACGCCAAAGGGAAAGGTTGTCGTCCGCGCCCATGTGACCAACCTCGTACGCGTGGGCGATGTTCACATGTACCACGACTGGCCCCAGGCAAATGCAAACGACTTGATTGACGGCGACTACCTCGATCCGATTTCTGGATTCCCCGGTTATCGCTCGTCGTTGTGCAGGATCGCGCCAGCCAATGGAGAGGGGAAGGGGGCCGTCGATGACTAGGAAGACCCTGTGCTTCGATTTGAAGAAATGTGTCGGATGCTATGCGTGCACAGTTGCTTGCATGGACCAGAACGACATCGACATCGTCGGCGACGGCTTGATGTACCGCCATATCGCGCATGTCGAGAGCAAACAAGCCGGCGAAGTGCGCATCGTCCATATCTCGATGGCTTGCATGCACTGCGATAACGCGGAGTGTCTCGACGCATGTCCTGCAGGGGCGCTCCGTCGTGACGCGGACAGCGGAGCGGTTTTCGTTCGTCGCGAGCTGTGCATCGGTTGCCATGCATGTGCGATGGCTTGCCCGTTCGGCATTCCCCGTTTCGGTCGCGACGGCACCATGCAGAAATGCGATGCATGTTATGCCCGCACGCGCTTCGGCTGCGATCCAGCTTGCGTTGAGATTTGCCCCACGGGCGCGTTGAGCTACGAGGACGTGAACGAGGCGACGGCCGAAAGGCTCCATCGTTTCAGCAAGTCGTTCGCCTAAGCCAGCGTTCGTCTTGCAGAATCCGCTCACACACTGAAATCTGGGGGCTACCAGGCGCAATCCTGCTCAGGGAATTCCCAATCGATAAACTTCCAATACGGGGCGTTTACTCGTTTGGCATATTCGACTGGATCGACACCGTTCCAGTCATAGAACCCTCGTTTGGAGGGCGATTTGGCTCCCCAGGCATCAGTAGATTCGGCCTTCTCCCGCACGATATCCGGCGCTCCTTCGTAGCGTGGAAGGAAGGGGAACACGTTGTCACAGGTAGAGGCATTGAGCTGGTAGCCGCCGTTATCGAAATGCTCAAACATGCCGATACTCGTGTATCTCGGGCAAAAACTGTAAGCCAGGCAGTTGTCGATGTCCTCTGGGTCGCATACGCCCTCTTCAAGCAACTTCAAAGCGGCAGCCCAGAGCGCGAACTGCAAGTAGTTGCCGATGAACCCGGGGTTCGGCTTCTTGAGCACGGAAGGCTTTCGATCGAGGGCATCAAGCACTTCTCGCGTGTATCGAATTGCTTCGTCGGACGCGTTCTCTCCCACGCACAGCTCGACGTAGGGAACCATGTGAACCGGATAGAACGGATGTGTCACCAATATGCGATCAGCCAAGTTGGGCGTTGCCTTTGCCAGCTCGTCGGGAAGAATGGATGAGCTGCAGGATCCGATTGCTTTAACGTCAGGGCAGCAGAGCTCGATGGCCTTGAAGCAATTCCATTTGGCCTCGGGCGTTTCCTGGATGGCCTCGAAGATGAAGGTGCATTTCGACATGTCTTCGTATCGGCCCACGACATTCAAGTATGTTTTTGCATGAGCCGCTTGTTCAGCCGAAATGACCTGCTGATCGACCATCTGCTGGTACATGCGGTCGAATTCGACAAGGCAACCCTCCGCCTTTTGAGGATTTCGCAGATAGACAATCGTCTTGAGACCGTGAAGCGTTGACAACACGGCGGTGCTGTTACCTATCATGCCCATTCCGACGATGCCGATGATCAAGTCATTCATGGCGACCTCTGTTTCGTTCTTTGTCCGATGATCAGCTGGGCGAAGTGCAGTAACTGATGAAATCGCCAGCTAACGTATATTACATGCTCGGTTTCCTGATTTCGGAAATGCACTCGATGAGGCGGGCGATGTTCGGATTTGGATTGTCTTTTAGGTAGACGAGCGCCACATCGATGGTGAAATCGTCGGCTTCGATTTCGACGAACTCGTGATGTTGCTGCGGTATGGCGGTGAGCAACATGCTGCCGATGAACACACCGTTTGTGCGTGCGAGCGTGGGTAGCAACGTGTCGATGTGCTCGAGGTAGACGATGTCGGTTGGTATGATGCCGTGTCGTTCGAATAGTTGCAGGATGTGATGTTGCTGCTCGACGTTGATGCTATTTAACACGAGCTTCTGTTTCGCAAGTTCCTCAAGGCTGATTGATGTGCGGTTCGCGAGTGGGTGATTGGTTTGCATGAACGCGTAGAGCGGAATGGTAGCGACCGTTGCACGCTCGACACCGTCACCGTAATCCGACGAAGTGATCGTCAGACCAACATCAATCGTCCCTTTGTGCAGATGCTTGTAGATCTGCGTGGTTTGAGCCGTGATGGTCGACACCCGTACATCGGGATGATGCTTTGAGAACACCTCGAGAAGCGGATAACCGTAATAGGCGGTTGTTCCGTAATACACCATACCGAGCATCAGGTCGCCAGCGTCGGTCTCGTTGACGAGGGCGACATCATTGAGCAGTGCATCGTAGCTTGCGGTGATCTTCTCGAACGCTTTCACGGTCACGACGCCCGCCCGTGTTAGTTCGACCACATGGTTCGTGCGCTTGAAAAGCTTCACGCCGAGCTCGTCCTCGATGGCGCCGATATGCCGTGTGAGCGTAGGTTGCGAGACATACAGTTCAGCTGCTGCGGTCGTGAAGTTCAGGTGCTCGGCCAGAGTGAGCACTTCGCGCATATGAGAAACGTCCATCGCGGCTCCTTCCTCGTGATGGACGTATTATCTCGCAATAATGAGTCAG
>JAZLCO010000105.1:0-11194 GCA_045614225.1 Eggerthellaceae bacterium
CGATGGGGAGCGTGCAACGATCTGCGGGCGCTCACGCGTGAACGCCGCCGTGTTCGGCGGTGGCCGTCATACCTGGCATTTGCAACAGGATTTGAAAGCCGTCAAACGCGATGGAGTATGGAAGCTCGTCGAATCGCGTGCATCGACGTATTAGTTTTGCAACAGAGACCGGGTCTCTGTTGCATAGAGGAGGGAGTTTCACACTATGTTGACCAGGCGTTCTTTCTTGAGTCTGACGGGAGCTGCGGTGCTCGGAGCGGCAGCGTTGGCGCTGCCAGGATGCGGCGAGAGCCGCGGTGCCGCTTCGTCGGCAAGCGCGGCCAGTGCTTCGAGTGTGGCTGCTGCTTCGGCGAGCGCGTCTGCGGCAAGCTCTACGGCTTCGGCATCGGCTGAAGCTGCTTCGTCGAGCGCAGCAGCCAAGTCCGATGCGCTCGTCGTGTACTTCTCGCATACGGGTGAGAATTATGGTGTGGGTGTCATCGAGGAGGGCAACACCGCCATCGTGGCGAAGATGATCGCCGAGAAGACAGGCGCCGACCTGTTCGAGATCGTTCCGTCCGAGGCCTACCCCGAGGGTTACGACGAGTGCTGTGACGTTGCGCTCAACGAGCAGAATGCGGGTGCGCGCCCAGCGTTCGCACAAGACATCGACCTTGCGCCATACAAGACCGTTTACTTGGGCTACCCGATCTGGTGGGGCGATCTGCCCATGTGCGTGTACACGTTCCTCGAGGCGCATGATTGGGCCGGCAAGGACATTCACCCATTCTGCACGCATGCGGGAAGCGGCTTGTCAGGCACTGTGGCTTCGATTCAGACGACTTGCGCTGGTTCCAACGTGGGCCAAGGGCTCTCGATTGCTGGCACCACTGCCCAGAACTCGCATGACCAAGCGCAAGCTGCAGTCGATGCTTGGCTTGCCTAGTTGGCTCGTCGGGGCGTACAAGAACCACTACATCATCAGGGCGATTTAAGCTAGCTGCACGCGCCTCGGCAGACCAGGCGGGCTGCAAGGTCTGCCACTTCGCTTGCAGGCACCGCCTTGCCATCGGCGACCCATTGGCGATAGATTGCCAGCGTCGATTCGGTCACGAACGCCATGAGCAGCGAACGCTCGGGATCGTCGGGCGCTTCGCCGTCGTGGCGGGCCAAGACCCGTTCAGTCATCTGCTGCTGAAGCGCGTCATGCGGCCCCGTGCATGTGATGCGCTCGAACACCTCACCGCGCTCTTCCGCGAATGCGAAGAACTCGCGCGTGATCTGATCCAAGTCTTCGGGAATGCGCAAACCTTCGACGCGGGCGAGGTAGTCCGTCATCATGTTCTCCTGGAACTCGGCCAGCAGGAAGTCCATCGTCTCGTAGTAGCGGTAGAACGTCTTCTTGTTCACGAGGGCGCGCTCGCACAGCTCCTTCACCGTGATTTGGCGGTAGTCCATCTCGCACATCATTTCCTCGAACGTGGCGTGGATGGTTCGTATCGTCTTCACGACGCGTTTGTCGTCGGGCCTCTCGCGCATGGTCGTTCCTTCCGCTTCGCTTGAGGCAATTATAAGCCTGAAAATGGCATATGGGTACACACGGTGCCTTTATGGCCCAATAGGTGCCCTTCGGGGGCCGAATCGCCCATCGACCTCGGTTTTAGTGCACGACATGATGGTTTCGTAATCGAAAGCAATGGAGGCATCATGTCAAATGGATTGAAGGTGGCGCTGCTCGCTCTCGCGTGTTTCGCCACGAGCATTTCGGAATTCGCAATTGTGGGAATGATCGACGTCGTGGCCGAGTCGGCAGGCGTGAGCGTAGCCATGGCCGGCCAGCTCTTGACGGCGTTTGCGTTGTCGGGTGGTATCGGCGTGCCCATCGTGGTCATGGCGCTGGCGAAGCTCGAGCGTCGCGATGTCATGACCGTTTCGCTGGCGATGGTGGTCGTCGGTTGCGCGCTCATGTCGGTGGTGAGCGATTTCTATCTCATGATGGTCTCGCGTGTGTTCATGGCCATCGGCTCGGGCATCTTCGCTGTGACCTGCTTCGCCACGGCCCCGCAGCTTGCGGCCCCCGGTCGTGAGGCGTCGGCCGTCGCCACGGTGACGCTCGGCTTCAACGCGGCGCTCGTGTTGGGTTTGCCGTTCTCGCGCCTCATGGTTCAAGTGCTGCCCTGGACGGCCGTGTTCTGGTTCGTCGGCATCGCAAGTGCCGTCATGATCCCGGTCGTGCGCGCAATCGTCCCGCATGTGAAGGATGCGGCACCGAAACCGCTGCGCGAACAGCTGTCGTACCTGAAGCGCCCGCGCGTGCTGCTCACCTTCGGGCTCAACCTGTTCTGGGTGGCCGGCTACGCGACGCTCTACTCCTACATCACGCCGTTCCTGCAGGAGGCGACGACGCTTGACGCAGCAGCGCTCTCGGCGGTCCTGCTCGCCTTCGGTGCCTCGACGCTCGTGGGCAACAAGTTGGGCGGGTGGCTCTGCGACCGGTTCGGCATGCGTCCCGTCGTGCTGACAGCGCTTGCCGGCCAAGCCGCACTGCTCGTGGTGCTCTTCGCGCTCGATGGTCCGCTCTGGCTCGTCGTTGCAACGGTGCTGGTTTGGGGTGTGTTCTCGTGGATTCCGTCGCCCATCATCAATCTGGCCGTCGTGAAGGCCGCTCCCGAGGCATCCGACGTCATGCTGTCGCTCAACAACTCCACCACGCAATTCGCCTACGCCATCGGCGCTGGTGTGGGCGGCATCGTGGTAGCAGGAGCGGGGGCGCATCCGCTTTGCCTCGTGTCCATCGTGCTGCTCGCATTGGCAGCCGCTGCGGGCGCGTTCGCGACCAAGCCGGCTAGTTCGGCGGTGCCTTCGCTCGCGGTGCAGGAAGCGTAGCAGCCATGTTGGTCGTTCGGAAGGGGCTTGTTGCGATAGTTGCTGCCGCGGTGCTTTCGCTTGCAGGGTGCGCTCAAGCTCCGAGCGCCGAATTGGAAAGTAGCGGTTCGGGGAGCCTTCCCGATGCGATGGGAGAGGAGATAGGCATGAACGCAGAAGAGCTGGCGGTCCTCGAATCGTTCGAGGCGATGCAACAGGCGATGATCGACAAGGATGTCGAAGCTATGAGAGCGCTCACGACAGAGGATAAGACATTCACGCACATGTCGGGAAAGACTCAGACGCGTGAAGAATTCTTCGGCGAGATTGCCGACGGCACGCTGAACTATTTCAACTACCAAATCCACGATCCCCGCGCGACGATCAAGGGCGACCGGGCCACGCTGACGGGTTCGACGACGCTCGACGCGCGGGTCTACGGCATGTCCGGTTCGTGGACGCTGCCCACCAATGCGCATTTCGTCAAACAAGACGGCAACTGGATTCAATGCAACTAGGAAAGGAACTGACATGGCTCTGGAAAATCAAACTTACGTGAAGCTCAACAACGGAATCGAAATGCCGCAGTTCGGCATGGGTGTGTACATGGTGCCGGAAGGCCCCGAAACGCTCAACGCTGTGTCCGAGGCGCTACGCCAAGGGTACCGTCACATCGACACCGCGCACGCCTACCAGAACGAGCGCTCGGTCGGCAAGGCCGTGGCCGAGTCGGGCATTCCCCGCGAAGAGATTTGGATCACGACAAAGCTTTGGCCGAGCGAGTACGGTCGCGGCAAGACGGCTGCTGCCATCGACAAGATGCTCGAGCGTCTGGGCACCGACCATATCGATCTGTTGCTGCTCCATCAGCAGTTCGGCGACTACATGGGTGCTTGGGCCGACATGGAAGACGCCGTCGACGCGGGCAAGGTGCGTGCCATCGGACTGTCGAACTTCGAGAGCGAGCGCTTGGAGGAGGTCTGCGAGGCGGCTCGCATCAAGCCGGCGGCCCTGCAGGTCGAATGCCATCCGTACTACCAGCAGCACGCGCTGAAAGAGCGCGTCGCTCAGTACGGCACGGTGCTTGAGAGCTGGTATCCGCTCGGGCATGGTGATGCAGCGCTGCTTGCCGAGCCGCTGTTCGCAGAGCTGGGTGCTAAGTACGGCAAGACGCCTGCCCAGGTCATTCTGCGTTGGCATATCCAGGAAGGCAACGTCATCTTCCCGAAGTCGACGAGTCCGGCGCACATCGCCGACAACATGGACATCTTCGATTTCGAGTTGACCGACGCCGAGATGGCACAGGTCGCGCTCCTCGACAAGGGCGTGCGCTACTTCAACATGACGCTCGAGGAGCAGGAGAAGAATCTGGGTCAGTTCACACCCGAGGACTAATTGAGAATTTCGAAAGGGAGCCATCATGATCTTCGACCGCAACGAAAACAAGGAAGTCATCGCGCTGCTGGGCGCCGGCAGCATGGGATGCGCCATCGTACGCCGCATCGCCGCAGGGCGCAAGATTCTGTTCGGCGACATCAGCGAGGCGGCGCTCGAGCGTGTCTCGACCGAGTTCGGGCATGGCGGCTACGATGTAGAGACGTGCATCGTTGACGCACTCGACACCGAATCGGTGAAGGCATTTGCAGCTAAGGCCGCCGAGCTTGGCCCGGTCATGTACTTCATCGACACGGCGGGGGCGTCACCTAATCAAGCGAAGCCCGAGCATATCCTGGCGCTCGACATGGTGGCGACTGGTCATGCCATCGATGCGTTCGGAGAGGTCATGGCACCGGGTGGCGCGGGGCTCATCATTTCGAGCCAGACGGGATACATGTTCCCGATTCCCAACGACGTCGAGTTGCAGATCTTGGGCACGCCCACCGACGAGCTCATGGACCTGCCGTTCATCCAGGAGACGGCCATGCAACGCTCTGGTCTGGCTTATATGATTGCCAAGCGCGTGAACCACTTGCAGGTGCAACGTGCTGCTGCGACCACATGGCGCGATCGTCGTGCACGCATCAACACCATCAGCCCAGGCATCATCGTGACTCCATTGGCCTACGACGAGTTCGCTGCAGTGGGCGAGGGCTACCAGCGCATGATCGACGCAGGCGCCGCCATGCGCGTGGGCACCTCCGACGAAATCGCTGAGGCCGGTGCGTTCCTGCTCGGCGAACATGCAGGCTTCATCACCGGCACCGACTTGCTCATCGACGGCGGAACGATTGCCTCCATCCGCACAGGCTGCTACACCCTGGGTGAATAGGGGGCTTGCAATGAGCAAGGACATCAACCGCAGGGATTTCGTGAAAAGCGCGGCTGCCGTGGGTGCAGTGGCCGCCATGGCGGGCGTTGCCGGATGCGCGCCTTCGAGCCAGTCCTCGTCTTCTTCGGCTGCCGCCACGAGCGCGACGTCATCAGCGTCTTCGACCGGTTCCGCATCGTCCTCTTCAGTGGCGAGTGCCGTCTCGCGTGTGAAGGTCGACAAATCAACGCCTGGCGGGTCTAAGGTTTTCTACACCGACGACATCAGCGCTTCCGGTCTGCTCGCCGTGTACCAAGCGCTTGGCTTCAAGCCTTCGGGCAAGGTGGCCGTGAAATTGCACATGGGCGAGGAGGGCAACTCGAACTATCTCGATCCGGAGCTGTTGCGGTTGCTCGTCGAGGAAGTCAACGGAACGTTCGTCGACACGACGGTGCTGTATGGCAAGCGCTCGACAGTTGCTGGGTACTATCAGGTGGCCGCCGATCACGGTTTCACCTATGCGCCCGTCGACATTTTGGACGAGACGGGTGGTGTTAACCTGTCAGTTTCAGGTGGAACGCGCCTTTCCGAAGTTGAATTGGGCGCCAAATACGCAGACTACGACAGCTATGTTTCCATCGCTCATTTCAAAGGGCACGGTATGGCAGGTTTTGGCGGAACGTTCAAGAACCTCGCCATCGGCTTGGCGACGGTGCCCCAGAAGCGCATCGTGCATGGGCCGAGCTTCGACACCGGCGCGGTCTTCCTTGAAAGGGTCGTGGACGTGGCCAAGGCCGTGTTCGACGACCTGGATGGCAAGATGGCTTGCATCAACGTCATCAACAAGCTGTCGCTTGATTGCGATTGCGACAGCAATGCCGGCGCTCCGGTCATGGGCGACATCGGCATCATGGCCTCGCTCGATCCCGTTGCACTCGATCGTGCCTGCCTCGACCAGATCTACCTTTCGGACGATCCGGGCAAGAATGCGATGATTTCACGCATCGAGAGCCACGACGGTGCGCACCTGCTCGACTATGCCGAATCGCTGGGCATTGGCAGCCAAGCATACGAGCTCGTCGCCGTGTAGCGCGGCATGGCAATCAATGGGGTATTGAGTTTCAAAAGGGGCTGTATATGAAAACGAGAATGTTGCGCGATATTGAGGTGTCGGAAGTTGGAATGGGCTGCATGGCGTTCAGCCATGGCTACGGCAAGATTCCGCCTGAGCGTTACAGCATCGAGGCGATTCGCGGAGCGTACGAGCACGGCTGCACGCTCTTCGACACGGCAGAGGTGTACAGCCCCAATTTGGCGGGCATCGGCCATAACGAACTTATTGTCGGCAAGGCGCTCGCGCCCGTACGCGACGAGGTTGTCATCGCGACCAAGATCATGCCGCGCGGCGGGCTGGGGCGTAACGCGTACCGAACGATTCGCGAGCATCTCGAAGGGTCGCTCAAGCGTTTGCAGACCGATCACGTGGATCTCTACTACATCCACCGTTCAGGTGGGGTGGACATCGAAGATGCGGCCGAGGCCATGGGGAGGCTCATCGATGAGGGGCTGATCTGTGGATGGGGCCTCTCGCAAGTCGACGTCGACGTGATTGACCGCGCACAGCAGGTGACGCCGCTCGTCGCGGTCCAGAACATCTATTCCATGGTAGAGCGCGACTCCGAAGAAGCCATCATCCCGTACTGCGTCGAGCACAACATCGGCTTCGTGCCGTTCTCGCCGATTGCGAGTGGCCTGCTATCTGGCAAGATCACGACCAAGACCAAGTTCGAGCGCCGCGATGACGTGCGCAATTGGGTTCCGCAGCTGAGACGCGAGAACATCGCTGGCAATCAGCCCATCATCGATTTGTTGGCGCAATACGCCGAGCTCAAGGGTGCCACGAGTGCGCAGATCTCGCTCGCATGGATGCTGCACAAGTGGACGAACGTGATTCCCATTCCCGGCTCCAAGAACAAGGAGCGCATCCTCGAGAACTTGGATGCCTCGCTTGTCGAGCTGACTGATGATGAATTTACCTCGCTTGAGGCTGCCCTTGATAAGTGCGAGGTTTACGGTCATCGCGGACTGGGTGGTTTCTAGAGAATCGCAACGAGATGGCGGTTTGTTCGTGCGGTTTCCGCTCGGGTTGCTGCAGGCGTACAATGACGAAAGCATCGATTCGGGAGAGAGGGAAACCCATGAGCAAGATTGTCGTAATCAAGGGAAGCGCCCGCAAGGGCGGCAACAGCAACTCGATGGCCGATGCGTTCATCGATGCTGCGAAAGCATTCGGTCACGAAATCGTGGAGTGCAACGCCACGAAGATGAACCTGAACGGCTGCCACGGTTGTATGACGTGCTTCAAGTCGGGGAAAGCTTGCACGCACGACGACGATTTCAACACGATTGTCGACGACCTGATCGAGGCTGACGGCTGGGTGTTCTCGTTCCCGATTTACTGGTACACGATGCCGGGCCAGACGAAGTGCATCCTCGACAACATCTTCTCGTTCGCCGTGGGCGGCAAGAGCTGCAAGGGCAAGAAGGTGGCGCTCATCTCGTGCTGCGAGGAAAACGATATGACGGTGTTTGACCATGCGGTCGGCCCGTTCGAGCGCGGCGGTGCGCTCATGGGCTGGGATATGGTCGGCAACGTGCTCGTGCCCGGCGTGAACAACGTGGGTGATATCGCAAGCACCGACGGCTGCGCTCGCGCTGCCGAGCTGGCGAAGCAGTTCTAGCCAGACCGAACCCGTTTCATCCACCGTCCCTTGTTCACGCTGAATTGCTTAGGGGTGAGATGCCGTGATACTCGCTGCATTTGAGAAGATGCTCAGTTGGCCGCCGCCCGCATGGGTGCGCAAGGTTGAGGTCGCTGCCATCCTGGGGGTGTTCGCGAAGGCGTTTGATGTCGATCCACCTGCGTTGGAGGACCGACCGGTCGAGGAGTGCCTTCCCGTTTTCCGCGAATTTACAGCTGCTTGCATGGAGGCTGCGCTCGCGGACGAACAGGTTGCCGCAATGTATCGCACCCGTCTCCGTGCGGGCGGGTTTAGGATCGGTTCACAGCTGCGCTCCACGTTGAACGTGCGGGCTTCAAGCTCGTTCGCTTTCGCGCAGTTTCTCTACCGTGGCATTGGCATCGAGCTGATGGCTGACGAGTCAGGAGGCCTGAAGTTCGGCCCGTGCTTTTTTGCGGAGCGTTATACGCCGGAAGACTGTTGGTTTATGTCGGCGTTCGACGAGGGGTTCTTGTGCGGCATCATGGGTATCGAAGGCTCGTTGTGCTTCAATTGCCGACTGACCGAAGGCGCAGCCTGTTGTCGCGCCGAGCTGAAATAAAGCGGGAGTGAGTCGGGGAGCTGACGCAGACCGTCGCCTGCTCGCTACGGCTCGAGGGCGGTTACGCACTCGCGCAGCTGCGAGATGATCTCGATGTTCTGCGGGCATACGTCCTCACAGCGGCCGCAGGCGATGCAAGCGCTCGCGAAGTTGCCGGCATCGATGGCGGCGCGGTAGTCGGCGCGTGCCTCCTCGAGCTGGCCGCCGACGAGCTGCTTGTTCATCGCTGCGAACACGTCGGGGATCAGGATGTGACGCGGGCAGCCATTCACGCAATAGCGGCAGGCCGTACAGGGAATGTCGCGCGCATTGCCCAGGATCTCGCGGGCTTGCTGAATAATGGCCATTTCCCGCTCGTCGAGCGGTTTGAAATCGCGCATGTACGAAAGGTTGTCGACCATCTGCTCGACGTTCGACATGCCTGATAGCACCGCCATGATCCCATCGAGCCCGGCGGCAAACCGGATAGCCCATGATGCGTATGACGCACCCGGAGTCGCCTCGTCCATGAGCTTGCGGATTTCGGGCGCAGGTTTGGCGAGCGCGCCGCCCTTCACAGGCTCCATGATGACGATGGGCTTGCCATGGGCGCGCGCCACCTCGTAGTTCGCGCGCGACGTGATGCGGTCGTTTTCCCAATCGGCATAGTTGATCTGCAGCTGCACGAAATCGACGTCGGGATGCGCCTTGAGCACCTCTTCGAGCAGCGCGGGCCCGGCATGGAACGAGAAACCGAAGTTGCGCACCTTGCCTTGGCGCTTCAGGTCGCGGATGTAGTCCCACAGCCCCATGTTCTCGTAGTTCTTGTACGTGCCGTTCGTCAGGTTGTGCAGCAGGTAGTTGTCGACATAGCTCACGCCGAGGCTGCGGCAGCTCGTGTCGAACTGCCTGCGCGCCAGCCTGGCCGTGGGCGCGATCATCGTGTTGAGCTTCGTGGCGATGGTGAAGGAATCGCGTGGATGGCGGTTCACGAGCGCTTTGCGTGTGGCAGCTTCCGAGCCAGGATAGACGCGAGCTGTGTCGAAGTACGTGAACCCCGCATCAAGGAACAGGTCGACCATCTTCGCGACCTGGTCGACGTCGATCTTGACCCCGCGGCGAGGAAGCCGCATCAGGCCGAACCCGAGCTTGCCTTCGTTTGCCGTCATGCCCACTCCCTCCTCCAACGCTACGCTCTTGTTGCTCGCCGGTCTCGCGGCTGGCTTCTCAACCCGCTAGCCTTATGACCGATCGTGCTTACAGCTCACCAGCTTCGAGTGCTTCTTCGAAGCGTGCGAAATCAGCATCGTTCTGGTCGGCGTATGCGCGTGCGAACTTGTCGATGGCCTTGACGAAATCGGTTCCGTCGCCAAGATAGCCTGCGATTTCGAAACGGTCGCCAGAGCGTGCATGGGCATGTGCAAGCGTCCATCCACATTGCTCGGCGAGCATGGTCAGACCTTCGGCATCGATAACCGTCAGATCAAGCGAACCCTTCCCGTCCCAGAGCTGGCGGACATAGTAGTCCTTGGGCATGCCGTCTTCGCTGATAAGCCTGCACCAGCCGAGCAGCATGTCGCTGACTGATTGAATGGCCCGCTGCCCCTCGACGACGCGCTGGCCATGTTGTTCGAATTCGCTTTTGCCGCAGAACCGCTCGAGCACCGACTCTTGTGCTTCTTTGATCTGAAGCACGAGCGGGTCTTCGTGCCCAGCACCTTCCATGACCACGATGAATGCGCGTGTGCCCACACTGCCGACACCCACGACTTTCATGGCCATGTCGACGCCGTGATACTGCTCGATGAGGTGGCGCTTGTCGGGGGTGAGCGTCATGCAGTAGTTGGCAAGCACGAGGCGGACGATGCGCTCCATGCCGATTGAGTTGATCAAATCCGTAGCTGCTATGCGTTCAGCCTCGTCGCGCATTGGGATGATGATCGGCGGATCGCTCACGATGCGAAGCTTTCCGTCGACCACCTCGGTGAGCTTGCTGATAGCGCGCGTGCTGTCCTTGCTCTTTGCCTTGTCGAGCACCTTTTGCAGCTTCTTTCGCTGTTTCTTTGTTGCAAGGTTCGGGAATTTCGCCATGAATTCCTCGACGTCGAGGTGCGCATACCAAACGTCCATCGTGCCCATGCCGGCGAACTTCGTCATGCCGTCGCAATAGCCACGCACACATGCACGTACGGCTGCCTTTCGCTCTGCTTTAGAGAAGCCTCGGTCGCGGCCGCAGATCTCGACGCTGGCTGCAAGCCGTTTCACATCCCATTCCCAGGGACCGGGTGCCGTCTCGTCGAAGTCGTTGATGTCGAAGACGGTGCGTCGTTCGGGGCTGTTGAACAGGCCGAAGTTGCTGATATGCGCATCGCCGCACGCTTGCACGACAATTCCGGTCGACGGGGTGTGAGAAAGGTCGCTTGCCATGATGAGCGCGCCACCCCGGTAGAACGTAAAGGCCGAGACCGACATCCGCTCGTAGCGCACGGGCAGCAGAGCCTGCACGCGCGAGGTTCCCTGTTCTTTCAACAATGTGACCGGGTCGGGTCGGTCTGCTGGAGCATCCCAGACGGCGTGGGCCTCGTGCGGCACTTTCTCGCGCAGGGCTTCACCAGCCGCACGGCGTTCGTCAGGCGTGCGCTCGTCGGGTGTCGTCAGGGCTTCTTTTGCAAAATTGCGTGCGTTTGCTCTTATCGTGTGTGGATCTAGGCGCATATCAAACTTCTATTCGTTGCGCTCTATTCCGAAGGCCAGTTGATCAGGCGTTCGCGACATTCGGCC
>JAZLCO010000106.1:0-44442 GCA_045614225.1 Eggerthellaceae bacterium
CATCGAGGAGAGGCTCGGTAAGGCGGCGTGACGCGCATGGTGTAGAATGCAACCGGTTCCGGGTGATGCTGCGTTCGCTCGGGCGGGCTGAAGCCCGCGCCTCGCAAACGCAGTCGTGACACCAACAATCGGCACACTACCGATTTATCGGGTCGCTTTGCATCAATATGGCGCTCATGGACCCCGTATTGGTGCAGCAAGTCGTCCATGAAGCCGATATTGGTGCAAAGCATGCCGATTTTTGCATCAATATGAGGTCCATGGACGATTGGCGCAGTTTGCTAGTTCTACCAGTTTTCGATTTCATGGTTTTCCTAGATATAACATGCGAATAAAGCAGTCGAAACAGCTATGGCTATCAATATGCAAAAAGCGGCCTGCAACGTTGCAGGCCGCTCTTGGTTACTTTGGTGGGTTGCTAGCTCGCTACAGCGCGTACGTCCCGAAGCCGGCGATGGCATCGTCGATCGAGGCTTGGCCGTTTGCGACCTGATAGGCTGCAACGCGGTATTGGATGGTGACGTCGTCAGCCAAGCCGACTTCGTGGGTCGAGATGACCTGGCTTGCGTCGACCTTGCTAAACGGCGCATACACGCCCTCGTAAGGAATGTCGGGCGTCACCGTGAGCAGGCGCTTCGCGCGGGCGATGTCATTGAGCTCCTGCGTGCTCACCAGGAAGCGCATGAACTCGTTCGCCATGTCGAGGTTCGCGCCATCCTTGTTGACCGCGAACTGCACCGAAGGCTTGTCGAGCAGGCGCGCGCCGTCATTGGTGAGCGTGAGAGGATACAGCGCGTACGAGAACGGGTTCGCGGTGAACGCTTCGGACTGGCTCTCGCGCTTGGCAGTGCCCGACGCCGTATCGGCCGAGCTCAGCGCCATGGGGATATCGCCCTCGAAGAACCTCAGGATCAGCGCGTTGTAGCCATCCGCAAGTTCGTTGCAGACGTCGAGGTTGAAGCACCCATGCTTCATCATGTCGTCCACTTTCTCAAGCGTGGGCCTCATGTACTCGCCGGCCGAGGGGTCGAGCGAATTGAGCTTCTCGACCGACTCGGGGTTCTTGGCAGCATCGCCGTACATGGTCTCGCCGACGAGGTTGCCGTATGCGGACGGTACGTTGTAAGCCAAGATGGGAGTGGGATACCCGGCCTTGTTGAACGCCTCGCATGCAGCCAGCAGCTCATCGTAGGTCGTCGGGATGGCAATCCCCTCCTTCTTGAAGAGGTCCTCGTTCACGAGGATGCCGGACGTGCTCGAGAAGATGGGCGCCATGGGGACCGCGCCCTTCTCGTCCTTGCTCAACAAGCTCGGGCGCACACACGACAAGTCAATCTTGAGTGCCGGATCCGAGAGGTCCTCGGCATGCTCGAATAGCGCAGCATAGCTTTCGTTCCCCAGCATGAACTCCTGCGCGAAGAAGATGTCGGGCGCGTTCTCGGAACTCAAGGCCGTGGAAACGACTTTGTTGTAATCGTCGAGCTTGGTGTAGCTCAGCTCGACGTCGGGATAATACGCGTTGAACTTGTCGAACTCGGCTTCGAGCGCCTCGAAGTTGTCATAGTTGCCGGCCACGGTAATCGAGCATTTCGTGGCGGTGTCAAGCGAGGGCGTAAAGCTCTTCTGTTCGCTCGCCTGCCCCGACGACGCGCCAGACCCGGAAGACCCTGGCGAACCGGCACAGGCCACTAACGCGACCGAGATGATCGCAATCGACAAAACGAGTAGGCAACGCATGGCGTGCTTTCTCATAGCTTGCCCTCCTTCACCCTTCTGATTTCCTTCATGACTATCTTAATATCAATCGGCTTGGCAATGTGCCCATTCATGCCGGCATCCATGCATTTTGCGACATCTTCGGAGAACGCATCTGCCGTCATCGCGATGATCGGGATTGCCGCAAGCCGCTCGTCGGGCAGCGCACGGATGGCCTTTGTGGCCTCGATGCCGTTCATGACGGGCATCTGCACGTCCATGAACACGAGGTCGAAGTCTCCCGGCTGCGACGATGCGAGCATGTCGACCGCGATCTGGCCGTTTTCGGCGCGTACGGACTCGATGCCGTGCATTTCGAGCAGCATGTTGATGATTTCCCAGTTGATGTCGTTGTCCTCGGCGGCGAGCACGCGCACGCCCGCGACATCGGATTGGCCGCCCTCGGGTGCCAGCGCGTCGGCGGATTCCGGCGCCGCGCTTTCGTCCTCGTGCTGCGCGATGGGCACGTCGAGGGTGACGGTGAACGTCGTCCCCTCGCCCAGCTTGCTCTGGCACTCGATCGTGCCTCCCATGAGATCGACCATCTGCTTGGTGATGGCCAGGCCGAGGCCCGTGCCCTGCACCTTGTTCACGCGGCTGTCGGTTTGGCGCGAGAACGAGTCGTACATGCGCTCCATGAACTCCTCGCTCATGCCTATGCCCGTGTCGGTCACGCGGTAGACCAGGCGCACCACACCGGGCGTGTCGCTCGGCAGCTCCTGCAAGTCGACGTCGACGCGTCCGTGCGGCTCGGTGTACTTGAGGGCGTTCGACATGATATTGATGAATACCTGGTTGATGCGCAGTTGATCGGCATAGAGATACTCATGCTTCATGTCGTTGGTGTGGATGTTGAAGTCGATGCTCTTGTCCTCGACCATGGGCTGCGCGATGTTGGCGAGGTTTTCTGCCACCTCGGCAATCGAGAAGGCGGCCGGCGTCAGGGTGAGCTTGCCGCTTTCCACCTTGGAGATATCCAGAATGTCGTTGATGAGCGTTAGCAAGTGGTTGCTCGCCAGCTCGATCTTTCGCAAGCTGTCCTTGACGATGGCTGGGTCGTCATCGTTGAGTTGCGCGATGGTCGTCAGGCCCAGGATCGCGTTCATGGGCGTGCGGATATCGTGCGACATGGCCGAGAGGAAGTCGCTCTTGGCGCGATTCGCCGCCTCGGCTTCCTTCGCGGCCTCGTCCAGGCGCGCGTTGAACCAATTCATAAAGGCCATGTCAAAGATGAGCAGGAACAGCAGAGCGCAGGCTACCCCGCCAACCAAGAACCAGTCGACGGTCGTTCGATGCAAACTGCTCACTGGGATGTAGTTCAGGATGGTCCAGCCGCGGTTCTCGCTGATCGGCGAATATGCGATCAGGCACTCCTCGCCTCGCGAGTTGTTCATGAAGAACGACCCGCTCTGCGATGCCAGGCGCTCTTTCAGGTCTTCGACTCCGGTTACATCGACCTGGTTGTACGACTTGTAGAACTCGATGAAGTTGCTGTTCTTGTAGTCGTGGCCCTTGATGATGTAGTTGCAGTCGCTGTCGATGAGCGAGACCTCGGCATCTTTGTACCGCTCGCTGGGAAACACCCATTTTTCCTGGAGCTTTTCCGTTGGGATGACGCGCAGGAGAACCGCCTCGCGCTGCTTCGACCGATCGCCGGAATCCACAAGCGTGATCTTGTCGCAAAACGCGAGCGACTGAACACCGTTCATGGGATTGGTGTACGACCGCGAGACGTTGACGGTGCCATCTTGCTCGTCCAACTTGTCGAGCTGTATGGGAAGGCCGATTGCTTTGTACGATACGTCGTAGTAGTCTTCCGTGCCCGTCCTTGGGCGCGTCGAGAGCCCCTCGAGCGAGTCGTCGTCCGTGAACACAATGTGCGCCGAATCATCGGGCGACACGTGGGAGGACCTGATGAACGATATTGCCTCGTCGATGGTCATGGGATTGCTGTCGATGTAGCGTTCCCATACGTTGCAGATATCCTGCTCGCTTTTGAGGTAATTGGTCGTCACCTGCTCCATGGTGACGGTCGCCGTCTCGAATTGCGCCACCTCGGTGGAAATCGACTCGCCGGCTGTCCGCTGAGCGTACAGCAAGACAAAGCCAACAATTCCGAGCATGACGGCAACGTTCACCAGAATTATCAGATATCGCTTGTTCGCTGTTCGCATCCTGAGCCTTATCTGCATCGACTTGCATGCATTATCTCATGCTTCGGCCGTTATTGGAGCGGGATTAAGAGAGCAACAACGACCCGCGCCTGCCCTCTTTACACTTATGCAGCAATTTAGCAAGCGCCAAGAGATGGACCGAATTCTTTATAAACTTCCTGTGTTCCCCAAAATCGGCAAGAATCTCATCAATTCTGGCGACAGCGTCGTCGGCCTGCTATCTGGACTTTGGCATCTCCATGTGAATTGCATCGAGCGCTGCAGCAACATTTCCGAGCAGGTAGCGATTGTAGAACGGCTCGACATGCGACATCAGCACAAGCAAGTATCTCCGACCATTGCGGTCGTCGACCACAGCCGCATCATTCGTTATGGCGCCATACGAGCTTCCGGAGCCCATCCAACCCGGCTTCGAATACACCGTTCGATATCCACCCAGATGATCGTTGATGACCGAATAATACGAATCGTTAAACAGCCAGCGCCACGTGCTCGCATAGGCGCCATTCGACGCCGAATATGCCAACATGCGCGTCCACGCTTTAGCTAACGTTCTGGGAGTGTAGCTGTCCCACGTTGGAATATAACCAACATCAACAGCGCTCAACCATCGAGCGAAGCCATCCTCGGAACCGTAGTTCGCCCGCAGCTGCAGATACGAGTAATTGTCCGAGATAGTTATTGCCGGCACTGCAAGATCGCTGATATCACCCCACGACAAACGACCCTTCTCGAGATACTCCTCGAACAAGTACGTCACCCAGAGCCCCTTGATCGTACTTGCACCATAATAGCTGCGATCCGCATTGAGCGATACGGTCATGCCAGTGTTGCAATCCATCATGAGAAAGCCAACGTCGTATCCACGACTCCAACATGCGTTGAGCGCGCCGATGAGCCTGTCCCAATTAGCCTTGCTTATGGAGTAGCCAGGCACAGCATTTGCAAGCTTTACATCACCACCGCCGGCGGCAGCTTGAACGGCCATCTTGAAGGAAAGCAAATCGTTCTGGTTCAATGAGGTCTTGACCACCGACCATCGCTGGAGTTGCGATTTTTCGTCCTTCGCCTGTTGCACGTTCGAACCGGTCTTTGCAGAGGCAAACGAGACATACATTCCCGAATTCTTGTTGACGAACCTCAAGCCTCCGTCTGTCACCACGGGCTTCCAAAGCTGCGAGGAGGCGGAAGACCACGTTTCCATACGCACATTCGCACCGTTAGTTTTGCTCGAGCCCTGAACAGTAAGAACCGTGCTGCAGAGCGGCATGCCGATGCGATAGTAGCCATCTGAGACATGAACAATCGAGAACTTCTGGTTGTTACCGCCATTGGCTGTGCAAATCATGGCGTTCGCTCCACTTGCGAATGAGCCGCCCGAAACGTCGAGCACAAGTTGGGCCGAAGGTGCCGAGCGGATTTCATAGAGGCCGTTCGATACCACAGACCTGCCCATTGGGTACCAACGTTGGCCTGCCTTTTTCTCGTTTTTCTGCACGACAAGCTTCGTCGCAGAATCGGCCTTGTTCCCTTGCACTGTCATTGCAGTTTTCGTCGAATCATTCGTGAAGATCAAACCACCGTTTGATGCTAGAGACCACTTCCAAAGCTGCGTGGCAGCTCCACTCTTGGATAACTGGACGATCTTCCCATTCGAAGCTGTCAGGTACTTCCCCGACGAAACTGCTTGAATAGTGTAAGCATCTCCCTCGCGGCTGAAAATGAAATGCTGATTGGGGCCGTCGTTCGCGAGGGCGACTACCATCTGCGCACCATTTGCAAGCGATCCACCGGGAACGTCCATGCTCCTGCTGGCCACGTTTAACTTTGTGAACATCTGGTAAGTCCCAGGGTAGAAAGGTTCAGTTTTAGCAATTGTAAATTTCTGATACGATCCACTGTTCGGCGACCATAGTCTCAGGTTGTCGCCATTGGCTAAACTGCTACCATCAACATCAAGAGCACTTCCCTTATCCATCCCGATGACGCTGTAGCTACCATCTGCATGATGCAAGAATGTCCATCTTTGGCTCTTAGAGTTGCTGCGACTCAGCTGCTGAACATTTGCAACCAAATTCTTCGAGCCATTCAAGGCATCAAGCACTTTACCCGAATTGATGTTCAAGAGCTCGTAACCATCACCTTTCCAGGTGATTTGCCATTTTTCCTCTAAACGCCAATTCGCGTTGGAAACGAGCTGCACGTTCGCTCCGTTTGATTCAGAGGCGGATGCAACACCCACGGCAGCGGCAGGCGTCGCTTGCAACTGCATCGTGTATAAACCATCATCGATAGTTCGAGTTGCAACGGGAGAAGCTGGACGACGGATCAACTGTACTTGGAAAGCCTCCAGTCGCAGACTTCGCCCTGTTGTTCCAGCAAGATTGTCGCCCGATACCCAATCCTGCCACCCGATATCCTGAACATGCACGCGATAAATCACTTCATATACTTGGGAGATATTACCCTTTAAGCGCATTTCAAAAGCTTCTAAGCGCAGAGATTCGCCCGTTGTACCAGCAAGTTGACCGTTAGCAACCCATCCCGTCCAGCCTTTATTTTGAACATGAGCACGATATTCGATTGAGCCCGAATACTTCCCTTTATCGAGTGCAACTCGCAGAGCTTCGATCCTTAACGATTGACCAGTTGTGCCTTGAACGGCACCGTCGCGAACCCATCCTTGGTTTCCGATATTTTGCACATGGTCTTGATAACGAACCCCTACAATACCTTCTCTTTCAGTCGACGGCGACTTTTTCGGCACCAAGCGAATGCGTAACGCTTCGAGCCTCAAGCTCTTGCCCGATGTGCCCGAAATTGATCCGTTCTTCTTGTACTCAGGCTCCCATCCTTCATTCTGAACATGTGCTTTATACTCAATGTCGTACCATTTTGAGATGTCTCCAAGCAACGCAATGCGCACAGCCTCCAGACGGAGGGATTGTCCTGAAGTGCCGGCTATTTCGCCGTTCGCCTTTGCATCTTGCCATCCAATGTTCTGAACGTGAACCTGGTAGTTTATCGACCCAAGCATTCCTCCAAATTGAATTTGGATTGCCTCAAGACGAAGCGCGCGGCCTTCCGTGCCGACAATGATTTCGGCAGCTTTGTTCGCATTCGCGTCCACTGACCTCCAGCCCTGCCAGCCGATGTTCTGAACGTGAACCTGCGCCTTTAGAGTCACCGAAGGAGCATTCTGGGTCGCCGCTTTTGCCGACGTCACGCTCTTCGTGTCCGCGTAAGCATTCGATGCTTTAGCAGTCGATGTGCCTTTTTCCTGCTGGTCGGCTGATTTCACCGATAAGTTCACCGACGAATCGTCAATCTCGACAGAGGCAATCGAATCGTTCGCTTGCTGTTCGAAAGCGCCATCTGCTTTCGAGAAGTCCTCTGTCAGCCCAAAGTCTTCTGATTCGCCGACTGCACCTTCGCCTGCACCGTTATCGATTACCTCGCTTTCAGATGCCTCACCCTGCGCCTCATTTTCAGGTACTTCGGCATTCTCGGCTGCTTTGGGATACGCTCCATCACTCCCGTTTCCCTTGAGCTCTTCAGAATCAAAGGCGTCAACGGAATTCGGCTCGTGACCAGAGCCTTCAGACTCCGTCTCTACTACGGCAACCGAGCTGTTTGTATCGGCAGATTCGGCACCATACGCAATTTGAGGGGTCGCAAGAACAATCGTACAGATGATAGCCATAAGAAATAGTTGGACGGTATTCCGCATCGCATCCCCTAGAAATAGACTCGGAATTCGATTGTCGATATTGCATATATGTCACATTAATACAAATAGTATCGAATCAGGATGAAAAGACATAGTTTGGTGTTCCGCTATTTGACTACGAGCCGAGGGTGGGCGCCATAGTGCCACATACGCAACTCACTACAATCTGCCTTCCCTGGTATTACAAAGGGTACAATGGTTCCATATCTAAAAAAGTCTTTCTTAAACAGGAAGGGTTAAAGAGCATGTGGCTGACATTCTTATCTGCCTGTTTGTTAAGCCTAGCTATCGTTTATCTCCCCGGCTATTTCGCTGGAAGAGCACTTTCTTTTGGATGGTTCGAGTCAATAGCTTCTGCGCCAGTGTTTTCGTGTACAAGTTATGTATTTGCAGGTATTGTTTTAGGGCTTATGGGTGTGACGTGCCATGCAATGACGTTGGTCGCTATCGGATTGGCCGTATTCGTTCTATGTTGGCTTATTGCCGAAGCAGCGCGCAAAATACAGCGTAGCCAATCCAGTGTTAAAAGCGATTATCAAACAAAGCTAACTAACAACCCCTCAATCTGGAAGCTTGCCTGCCTTTATGTTGCCGTCGCAGCTGGAATCGCAGCCGTTGTCTACTTGTTAGCAATAGGCGATCCAGCCGCTTTCAGCAGACACGACGACTCGACTCTTCATCTTGCAGTCGCGCGAGGATTCCTTGAAAGCGGCACGTACAACGCGTTGAACGTAGGCGCCTACTTGGATCAAGGTGTCTCAGGCGGTTTTTATCCTGCAGAGTGGCATGTCGCCACCGCGATTGTCGCTTCGCTGCTCAACAACAACGTTGTGTTGGCGACCAATGCGCTCACATTTACTTTTCTGGTTTTTGTCTTTCCGCTTGCCATGTGCCTCTTGCTAAAAACCCTATTTCCGTCAAACGCGCACGCTCAGTATGCTGGATCGTTATTCGTACTTGCCTTTAGCGGTTTTCCTTGGGGATTCTTAGTATTTGGCCAACTTCTGCCAAACATGATGGCTTATATGTTCATCCCATTAGTTTTCGTCATGTTTATGCAAACTATAGAAGCAAACCGGCCAAAAGAGCTGATAATCGGAGCTTCAGTAACCCTGTTTGGGTTGCTGGGCATCGCACTCGCCCAACCGAATGGGACCTTTACCTTTGGCATTTGGGCCGTTCTTTACGGTATTACACGATTGTTCTTCACACCTGACAGCGATCAGGCGATTGTTTCGAGGAGGCGAATTGCAGCCGCTATTGCCATTCTTGTCGCAGCCTGCGGTGTTTGGACGGCTTTTTTCCTCGCGCCTTTCATGCAAACAAGCGTTCAAGTAAACTGGGCGGCTCAAACTGGTCCAGCAGCAGCAATCGCATCGGGTTTGCTGTTCATGTTTTCGTCGCGCGTCGGCTTCCATCCATTCCTTTCTGTTGTTGTGCTTCTGGGAATCATCTTCACATTGAAGAACAGACGCTACCTATGGCTTTCGATTGCGTATTTTGCAGCGCTGGCCTTCTATATCATTGACTTATCGACCGACGGATTCATAAAACATGTCTTGACGGGGTTTTGGTATACCGATTACCACCGAACTGGCGCCGTAGCGTCACTTTATGCCATACCGTTAGCGACGCTAGGGTTTTCTTATGCAGTAAGCCTCATAAAGAAGCTTGTAGATAGATTTGGCAATGCGGACAAAGTTGTCCAGAAAACGGACCGCAGCGTTTCGCACGGCATAACATCGACCGCTTTATGCTCGGGCATCCTTGTTGTGGTCATGGCGATTTGTCAATTCGCCCCGTACTCCATCGAATACAAGCAAGGCAAATATGTGAAATCGGGCTTGCCAAAAGTCTATGACGTCCTACAAAACTACTATTCATGGGACAACGGCCTCACTAAGGAGGAGTGCGACTTCATCGAAGAGGTAATCGAAGAACTCCCTGACGGGGCACTTGTCATCAATGTTCCCAGAGACGGAACATGCTGGGCGTACGGAGTAGAAGGCATCAACGTATTTTTCAGGCGATCCACTAATACAGGAATGGCTGGCGCCGATACGAGCAAGCTACTGCGCACAAAACTCTGCGACGTATCTTCTAACGAAGACGTTCGCAAAACGCTCGAGGACCTTGGTGCCCACTACGTTTTACAACTTGACGTCATTTCCAGCGATCATCCCACAACAACGTCGTTACGTTATGATGAGAAGAACTGGACTGGAATTGAAACAATCGACGAATCGACCCCTGGTTTTACCTTGCTCAAATCAAGAGATGATATGCGACTCTACTACATCGAAGGCATTCAAAATCAGTGATTGCATAACTGTGCCCATTTACCACAGGATTTGCGTAGCCTCGTAATCGATGCCTGTCGGCTCGCCGCCTGCGTTGACAATGTCCATCAACGCTTTCCAGCCTTCTGGGTTCCGATAGCAGAGATACAGCCCAGCTGCTTGTTCAGCATAGTCGCCGTCCGATGGACCCGACCCGCTGTACATGGTCATACCGTCAGAGTTAAACCCAAACTTGAAAGCCAGCATCGCAAGATCGCTCGACTTCATATCGGTCGTAATGTATTCGGCCTCCTGAAGAACAACGCCTGGAATCTCGTTAACGGGACGATCAAGCGTCTTCTTCAATACAGCGGACAGAAGCTGCCGCACATTGCTCTGGCGGTTGCTGTCCTGCGAGCCTTCAAAATCTTGGTACTCATGACGTGCTCGAGCGAAAATCTGGGCCTGTTCACCGTTGATAGTCTGCTGACCTGCAGGTATGGAGACTTCCTTGCTAGCTATTGGATTCCAGTACGATAAATCGGTGTTGACGTACACGTCGACACCGCCGAGCAAATCGACGATTTCCTGCACGCCAGTGAAACCCACTTCAGCATAATGCGATATAGGCACTCCTGTGAGCTCAGAAACAGCTTTGACCGAACCAGCAGCGCCCTCCATGTTGTACATCTCGTTAATCTTGACAAACGTACCGTCCTCGAGCTGCCAAGGCGTGTCGCGTGGAATCGATACTAGCGTAACGAGCTTGTTTTTGGTATCGACGCGAGCAAGGATGATTACATCGGACCGTTGGTTGTCCCCTCGCTCGTAAGACTGTGTCGAATACGTCCCTTCGCGCGAGTCGGAGCCAAGAATGAGAACGTAGAACGGTTCGTTCATGTTTGCGGGCACAAGCAGGTCGTCGAGTTTGTTGCTCGTTTCCTTGTCGGGCGCGAGGGCCGCATCGAGTTGGGAACCGTACCAAAGCGAAGCACCTATCGCGACACCTATGATCACAACAAGCACCGCGGCAATGACGCCGAGCACTTTAGGCCATACACGACGACGTTTGACTGTGAAACGAGCTTGATTTCCGTTGCCGTAATTGCTTCGATTGTACGCACCGGCAGTTTGAGCAGGCACGTATACTTGTGTGTTTCGGGCATGCTTCAATGTTGCAAGACCGTCCTAACATATCGAAAACTAGGTCAAGCGTAGCATAAGCCCATTGACGAGCCAGAAAGTCAACAACAACTCCAATTGCATCGTATCGTATCGCACCCACGAAATGTGTTAAAAAGGGATTGTCCCTTTTAACGCAGTCATCGGTCACCAGAGGGTCATATGAGACGAGCATTCGCAGCCTGTTCGAGAGGCCTGTTCAATTTCATATACAAGGTCTCATCGCGGTCGGAACGACGCACGAACCAGGTTGTGTTCTTGTCGCGCCAAGCCGACAAACCCAGCTACGACTATGTAGAACTCGCACGGGAGTTCGAACAGCGTGGTTGGAACAGCATCATGCACCTGAAAAAGGTGACGAAGCGCAACATGATCCCTTACGCTATTCATGTGGTACGCGAGGTGCGCCTGCTCGCAAAGAGCAAGGTCGCTATCCTTGATCGCTACGACCCCGTCGTGAGCCTGCTTGACCTCGAAAGCGACCACCCCACCAATGAAGGCGAGCTGCCCGCCGAGTGTGTCCATCGCGAGTTCCCGCGTAAACCTGTCGTGATGCAGGTCTGGCATGCATTCGGCGCATTCAAAAAGTTTGGATACCAAAGCATCGGCACGCGCGAGGGGCACTCCTCTGAAGTGATTGACGCTTTCAACATCCATCGCAACTATTCGTGGATTGTCTGCTCCGGCAAAGATGCCAAAAATGCGTTCGCCGAGGCCTTCTCGTATCCAGTCGAGCGTGTAACCTGTCTCGACAGGCCAGAATACGACGAGCTCGTTGCTCTACGCAACAAAAACATTGACGGCCAGGAAGATGAACAGCTCAAGCCGTTGCGCGTACTCATGGCGCCGACCTTGCGCAAGAGCACATCGTCGGCTCATCCGTTCCGAGACCTTTACGAAAACCGAAGCCTCTTTGAAGAAGCTCTCGGTGCCAATGTGGAGCTCAGCTGGTCATTCCATCCCCTCGAAAACAACCTGCCCGCGCCGGGAAACGTAGCGAACGAGCTGGTCGACACGGATTGCCTGGTCACAGACTATTCATCAATTGTCTACGAAGCTTACCTCCTGGGAAAGCTCGCGTTCTTCTACGTACCCGACATACGCGACTACGAGGTCTCACCCGGACTTAACGCCAATCCGACGACGACATCCCCCGAGATATGCTTCTTCGATCATCAGAGCCTGATCGCCGCGCTCAAGAGACTTGCTGCAAACCGTACCTCGTACGATTTCGGGCAGTTCGATGCGTTCGCATGCGGCGCTTTCGACGGAGTAGACCGATCAACGGGCTCGGCAGCATCTCGCTTCGTAGATTTCGCCATCGGCGAGGCATCACGCTAGGAGAGGCGCATGTGGTTCACATTCGCTCTCGCCGCCCTCGCAGCTATCGCCATCCTCTATCTACCTGGCTTCATACTTTGGAGGGCCCTCAAGTTCGATAACTTAACGGCGCTTTGCACAGCACCCATCGCGTCAATCGCCCTACTCGGCGTGACAGCTATCGCATTTGAGAAGCTCGACCTTCCCGCCACCGCAACTACCGCCGGCGTATGCGTGCTGTCTGTTTGCGTTTTTGTCTTCGCTATCACATCGATCGGCAAACGAAGAAGAGCATCCCTGTCCTTCCCTACCACATTCGGCAGCACAGTAAGAAACCGCAGCAAAAGCGCAGGGAGCACTAACAAGTATGATTGGCTGCTGCTTGGCGCATACATACTGTTCGGCTTGATTGTCGCCTGCTTTGTCTTCGTGGCAAATATTGGAGACCCAGAAGCCTTTTTCAGCCGTTGGGACAATCAAACGCACATCTCACTCGTAAGGGCATTCCTCGATTCGGAAACGTGGTCGTCACTCGTAACAGGTCAATATCTGGCTGCTCCACAATCAGCCCAACCTTATGTGGAAGGTCCAGGGTTCTATCCAGCAGGATGGCATGACATAGTGGCATTTGCTTGCAGCGCTACAGGGGCATCGGTTCCTTGTGGAATGAACGCCGTCAACGTAGCATTTGCAGGTATTGTCATGCCGGTTTCGGTATTCGCATTCGTGAAAGCCGCGTTTATTGAAGACAAGTTCACGTTGGCGGCAGGCGCAGTCACGGCAAGTGCATGCGCGATCTTCCCTTGGTGGTTCTTCGTGACCGGGCCGCTCTACCCCAACTTCGCTGGACTTGCGCTCGTGCCAGCTTGTGCAGGCTGCGCCATCTGCATCCTGCGAGCACGCCTCTTCTTGCGCAAGCTTCCGAGCGTCATCGTGCTGGGGCTTTGCTCCGTTGCCTCGCTCGCGCTGCTGCAGCCCAACGCATTGTTCTACCTCGTCATCGTTCTCGCATCGTATGGCGCATCTCATGTATTCCATCTGGCGAAAGAGCGCAAGAACGCGAGCGTCGCCGTTGGCGTTGTCCTTGCATACCTTGTCGTGATTGCCGTATTCTGGCTCGCCTGCCTACACGTACCGTTCCTCCAAAGCGTCGTTCAGTACGAGCAGTATCCGGACCCAGACATCCCTGCGGCGTTCATCACTTTGTTCGGAATGATCGGTATTGGTCCGCTGTTTGCCTTTGCAGCGCTTTTCGGATTCATCATCTGCTGCAAAAGGAGAACGTTCTGGATTTTGATACCCGCCATCTTCATGGCTGCCGCTTGCGTATTCTCACGCCTTGACCCCACGGGCATCGGCAGATTGTTGGGTGGTTTCTGGTATACAGATTTCAGACGGCTGGGGGCATGCTTCGGATTCTCGCTCGTCCCCCTTGCGGCATGTGGGCTTGGTACGTTGCTCGCACTAGTTTCGAAACCGAAGAAAAATCAAGTCTCCCGAAGCGGAGCTATCTCCGTTATCGGAGCAGGCATCATTGCTTTGGCGTTTTTCGCACTCAACACGTTCCCCTCGGTAGAAGTCGAGGTCGGAAGCGAGACATACGGCACTGGCTTCGGCACGTTCACCTCGGAAATCTACAAGAGATACAACCCTGCTATCGAACACGCATACTCGGCCGATGAAGTCGCTTTCGTCGACAAGGCGCTTGACACAATTGGAGAAAACGAGCTCGTTATCAATCAGCCAAACGACGGCAGCACCTTCGCGTATGGCGTCAACGGACTCGACACGTATTACCGACATTGCCGTGCACGTGGACAAACTGAGGATAGCGTGACTATCAGAACAAAGTTAGCGGATTACGCGTCTGATGAAACAGTGCAGAAAGCCGTTAACAGAGTCGGGGCAAAATATGTCCTGTTGCTCGACCAAGGCGTGCCTCTCGAGGATGGCGTATGGCTGCCGCAATACTCGAGCCCTGGTCCCTGGATAGGCATTGACGGCATCAGAGACGACACGCCCGGGTTCAAGGTCGTACTAAGCGAAGGAGACATGCGACTGTACGAAATCGAAAAAGCGGCGTAGCCTCTTTTAAGCCTAAACCTCAGGATCAACTCCTTTCGAAAGCGTTTTATGTCTGACAGCACAATTTGACTTCGATATACCGACAAGCTGCATTCTAGAAATTGCCTGATTCCCTTACTGGTAGAATTGCGTTATTGCCACGTTCATTATTCAGGAGTGAAATGACACAAAGCAATCACGCAAAAACCGTGAAGCGTGCAGTCAAACGTCCAGTTCGCTTTCTTGCAAAGGATTGGGCACTTGGCGTCGCATTCCCGAACGAATACCGAAGAGCCGCAAGTAAATGCGCCGTCGACCCTCGCAAGATATTGTTCATCGATGGTAAATCGTCAACGATGCCCGACGCATTTGCGCTCATGTACTCATACCTCGAGGACAAATACGACTTAGACATTTCTTTTATCGGACTCGCGCAAAACGAAGGCATCGGCTGGACCGAGTATTACAAGCGCTGTCTGGAATTGTGCCGCACCATCGCAAGCGCTCGAGCGGTTTTCCTCGCCGACGCTTCCGATGTTGTGAGTTGCTTACCCTTGCGACCCGAAACGAAGGTCGTACAACTTTGGCATGCATGTGGCGCATTCAAAAAATGGGGGTTTTCGACTGCCGAACTCGAGTTCGGCAACACACGTAAACAAATCGAGCGGCATCCGTTCTATAAAAACCTTTCGCTTGTAACAGTAAGCAGCCCTGAGGTTGCTTGGGCCTATCGCGAAGCAATGGGTCTCGAAGACACTCCTGATGTCGTGCAAGCAACAGGAGTCAGCCGCACGGACTGCTTCTTCGACGAGGCGTTTCTGGAAGATGCGCAGGCCACGATACAATCTGCCGTGCCCTCGATAGCGGGAAAGAAGGTGCTGTTATACGCACCCACCTTCCGTGGACACGTAAGCGGTGCCGAAGGGCCTGATTTTATCGACTTCGAGGAATTGCGCGAATCGATCGGCGACCAATGGATTGTGCTCGTTAAACACCATCCGTTCGTGAAGAACCCACCAAGCATCCCGGAAAGCTGCCATGATTTCGCATTCATGGTGCCCGATATCCCAACCGATCGCCTCATGGCGGTAGCAGATGCGATGATTACCGACTATTCATCGGTGGTGTTCGAGTACTCCCTCTTCGAACGGCCAATTGCGTTTCTTGCCCCCGACGTCGACAGCTATTGCGACTGGCGTGGATTCTACTATCCCTATGACCAAATGACACCCGGACCAGTGTTGAAGTCCACGAGTGAGCTTACCGAATGGATGCAATCACTTGACGAAGAATTCGATTCAGCTGAAGTATCCGCTTTTCGCGCTCATTTCATGAACGCATGCGATGGGCATGCGACCGAACGAATTGCCGAATTGGCACTTGGAGATTTGTCGGCTTTCGAGAAGCCTTCGCTCTGGAATCGTATGGCGCAGCGCAACATCGACAGTCCTGACCTCAGCATCATCATTCCAGCATATAACGCTGAAGCGACACTTGCGCGAGCTATCGACTCCGTTGTCACGCAAACGTATCCCACGCAGCGACTCGAACTCATCGTGGTGGACGATCGCTCGAGCGATGGCACATGGGAGCTTTTGCAGAAATATGCAGATGAGCACCCCGAACTCGTCATAGCTTTGCAGACGCCTGCGCAATCAGGCTCACCTGCCGAACCTCGCAACATCGGCCTTGCTCAAGCACGCGGCGAATACGTGTTTTTCCTAGACGCAGATGATTGGCTCGGGCCCGAAGCGGTTGAGCGCATGCTTGGGCATGCTCTGGACTGGAACTCAGACGTGCTGCTCGTCAAACTGCGTGGCGAAGGCGGAAGAGTCGTTCCCATTTCGATGTTCTTCGAGACCCAGCGCAATGCAAGCTTGACTCGGTCGAAAGTCATGTGGACATTTGCTCCTCTGAAGCTGTTCAAACGCTCGCTGCTCGAAGGCCTAGAGTTTCCCCCATTCATGCCAGAAGACATTAGCTTCGTCCTTCGGGCGTACGTCCGTGCAAACATCATTTCGGTGGCAGCTGATTACGCGTACTACCATGTTGCAGCCGAACAGGGAGATTCGAATGCATCGGTGACTACCTGGAACAACGTCGATTCGAACCTTCAAGCTTACGAAGACATTTTCAAGGTGATTGGCAACAACCCCGATTTGCGCAATTGCGGCAAACTTATACGACGCATTTTTGGGCGTGATTTTTACAACACGCTTCGCACGATCGGTGAAGAAGCCGACGTTGATCGAGCGCAACGCCAACTGCTCCAGCTAACGCGCATTGTGAAGCCATTCTACGATCCAAAGGCTCTTGCTACGCTGCCCGACGAAGCGCGATGGCTCTTGGCTGCCGCTTTTGATGATTGCTACGGTGATTATTCGCCCTGTGCAGATTCAGCTTCTCAGACACCACATTGGTGGGATATCGCGCTGAAAAAAAGCACTACAGACTTGACCGTTCTCGTCCCTGTGTACAACGGCGCCCGCTATTTGCGCCAATGCCTTGACAGTCTTTCGAACCAAGCGTGCGATAACGTCCAGATACTATGCATCGACGACGGTTCAACCGACGAGACGCCCTCCATCCTTGCCGAGTATGCCGACCGAGATTCGCGATTTGAAGTGATCGCGAAATCGAATACAGGTTATGGCAACAGCATGAACACAGGGCTTGCCCACGCCAGGGGGTGTTATATCGGAATCCTCGAATCAGACGATTGGATGGAAGAAGGCACGCTCGAGTCGCTCTTAAGGCTCGCCGATGAGAACAATCACCCCGATATCATCAAAGCCAATCATTACCGCTTCACAGACGACGGCGAAAAATCGGAATTCGTCGAAAACTACCCCGCTTCGCTCTGCAACAGAATCGTCGCTCCAGCTGACGAAGACGCCAGCGGGCTGATAGTGTCAATTCCCGCAATTTGGGCTGGTATATATCGGCGAGACTTCCTCATGGAGAACCGAATTGATTTCCTCGAAACTCCAGGAGCGTCATACCAAGATACGGGCTTCGTATTCAAGTCGTGGATAGCAGCCAGAACTGTCTACCTGACCCATGAAGGCTATATACATTACCGGACAGGAAATGAAGGATCCTCGACCGTATCGACCGATAAAGTGTTCTGCGTACTTGACGAGTGGGCGGCAATAGACGAATTCGCCCAAGAACATCTTTCCCACCTGGATCAGCAAAGCGTACAACGGATCGCATCTCAACTTGAAGCAAAACGTTTCCAGACGTACAACTGGAACCTCGCCAGAATTGACAGTGAACACGTTTCCAGTTTCGTAAACGCAACGCGATTCGACTTCATCAAGCAACACTCACTTGGCAATGTCGACAAAAACCTGTATTCCGAAAAACAATGGGCCCGACTCAAGCAATGGGAAGATGATCCAAGTGGCCTGGTGAACTCGATACTGAAAAACAGGGAGCGCAAATCTGCGAAGCACCCCATGCTGAACACCATGCGCAAACTGCGTAGACGCAAGCAGAAGTAGATCGGCCTTTTCAGTCATGGCGAAGAAGATTCACGATGCAAGTCGATCTGATGGCGCTTATGTTACCTTCTGGCTTTTATCCGATAGCGCAGCGCAATCCCAAACTGTATGATTTGATACGGTCGTGTACAATTAACACCTGATAACCTGCGAAAAAGTACAGCTATCGCAAGGAGCCGATAATGAGCAGTGACACCCCGCTAATCTCAATCGTTATACCGATTTATAACGTTGAAAAGTATCTCGAAGAATGTCTCGACAGCATCATTAATCAAGAGTATGAGAATCTTGAAATTATCTGCGTTAATGATGGTTCAACTGACAATTCGCTCCAAATCATTCGCGAATATGAAGCAGCGGACAACCGGATAAAAGTAATCGACAAACCGAACGGTGGCTATGGCCATGCGGTGAACAAGGGACTTGAGGAAGCGACTGGGCACTGGCTGAGCATCATCGAACCTGACGACATCATCGACCACCGCATGTACAAAGACCTTGTTTCTCTAGCTAACACATGCGAAGTTGAACCGGATATCGTCAAGGGTTCGTATTGGCTTTATTTCGCACTCGACGATAGCGATCCCTACGTAGAACGACCCAACCTCATGAACTGCATGCCTCAAGGCATCTGCACCCTTGACGTGTGGGAAGACCCGGAGCTGCTCAGGCACCATCCTTCCATTTGGTCCGCGATTTACCGTCTCGATTTCATCAACGAACACTCCATTCGGATGATTGAACCAAAAGGCGCGGGATGGGCTGACAACCCCTGGTTCTTCGAAACGATGTTGCAAGCAAAGAACATCATGTGGACGCCTGGCGCTTATTACTATTACCGGCAAACCAACCCAGAGGCATCCAGCAAGCTGAAAACCTATCTCGTGCCGTTCGATCGGCTTCGCGATATCCGAGCGATTTACGAACGCTTCGGAATTGGATCAGAGCATCCTGAGCTTTTGGGAGTGCTTTACCAACGTTCGTTCAACTACATCTGCGCCTCAATCCTTGACGAGTTCGGATTCCCCGAAAACGACCCAGAGCTGCAAGCCCTTATACGCGAGGTTTTCGAGTCGTTCGATGAGAAGGTTATGCGCAAATCAAAGCTGATATCGAAGCGACATAAGAATTACTACGACGACTTCATGGGGATTCGCATGGCGAAAATTACCCCATCACCGCGGCCTGAGCAACCGTTCTTCAGCTTCGTCATTCCCCTATTCAACGACGAGAGAGCTTTATGGGAGACGATAAACAGCCTTCGAAAGCAGTACTTTACAAACTGGGAAGCAATACTGGTTGACTGCAACTCGCAAGATAGGTCGATAGACATTGCCAAAGAGCTATCCGAAATTGACGAACGATTCATTGCAGTTGAAAGCGCAGAAGACATACCGAGCGGCTTCAACTTAGGCCTCAAGCATGCTCGCGGTGTTTATGTCCATTTCATCCGCCCAGGTGTCAACTTCGATGTGAAAAATAACCTTAGCAAGATGGCGAAGCACCTTGAAAAGCTTGATGAGGTTCCTGATTTCTTCGTTTTCAAAACCTGGTTCCCTGCGTCTCGACTCGTTCCTCGGAACTCAAAGATTAAAGCAGTGTGCTTTAACACGGCAGGCATTGAAAGCGATGTGACGCTTGCCGCATATCCTCACGTGTATTCGCGCCTCTTCTCGCGCAATTTCCTGCTCGAGCAAGAGCTGGAGTTCACCGATCCCCGCGACACGGACGGCCTCGGCTTCTGTGTTGAGACGGCCGTCAAAGCTCGGAGGGCTGCATTCATTGCAGCGCGGGACGTGAACGTTTACACACGGAGCGAATTCGACAGGAAGTCCCTGCACGACGAAGAGGAAATGACGGATTACGCGCTGGGACGATACGACGCAACCGCGAAGACTGCGGAGCGGCTCGGCACCGACGAAGCTTGGCGAGTTGCTCGATCTTGCATCATCGTGCACCTCGCAGTTGACGTTGCCAAAATCGGACGCGCTAGAAGTGGCGAAAAGTACTTCAACGCCTTGAAAGACGTGTTCTTGAACAAGTACGGTATCTACGATGCACCCGTTTCCGATTATGCAAACTATCTCGACTTCGGAGTGCTCGACGAGGCATTCAGGCTATCGTTTGAGGACTATGCGCACAATCTTCTGAGGCGTCAAAGCCAAACCATCATTGACCTTAGCTGGCATATCGATCAGCGCAATCGCCGAATCGAAGCAATCGAGCGTTCAGGGTCTTACAAAGTCGGAAAGACAATTGGCGCTGCAGCAAAAACAGCTCTGCCTAAGAATGCAGTCAGACGATTCGTTAAAACATTGAAGTGACAATTGATCGGAGAGCACAGAAAGAAGGCTGAGATGGCTAACACCAATATTGGCAATCCGATACCTCAACTTGAAGGTTTTCATTACGATATTGGCGTATTCGGAATGTGGTTTGGCGAAAACTACGGCAGCGTTCTGACTTATTACGCATTGCGTAAAGCCCTCATGGATTTGGGCTATTCCGTATTGATGCTGGACAAACCTGTATTTGGAAAAGATGCAGACGCCGAATTCGACCCCAACATACACCCACGAGTTTTTGCTCGCGAAGAGGGATACGATGTATCCCCCGCTTTGAAGGTGTCTGATTTTCAATCACTCAACCGCTATTGCGATACATTTATTGTTGGTTCAGACCAAGTCTGGAATTTCAAGATTGCCCGTTACTTCCGTTTTCTCAGTTATCTTCCTTTTGTTTCAGAGGGCAACAAACGTATTTCATATGCATCCTCGTACGGACACGACAGCTCGCTGACTCCTATTGAAGAGCTCTCCCGAATCGCGCGATACATGAATGATTTCGATGCCGTATCGGTACGAGAACTGAACGGTGTCACCATCACGCGTGACGAATTCGGAGTGTCAGCTACACAAGTTGTTGATCCGATTTACCTTCATGACCGTAGTATCTACGAAAGCCTCATGCAAGTGCCAGACGCTGACATCTTGCCTGAAAAAGGCTACATGTTATGTTACGTCCTCGACCCAAGTCCCAAGATAGGCAACATTATCAAAGACACAGCAAAACAACGAGGGCTGCGTCCGGTTATCATGCTTGACGGTAGAGGAAACCTGGATGAGGCACGCAAGCGGCTGGGGATAAGCGAGGCTTTCCGATGCCCAAACGCACGTCAATGGCTCTATTTTATTAGTCATGCTGACTACATGATAACCGACTCATTTCATGGCGCTTGCTTCTCATTGCTGTTCCATACTCAAGTTGCAATACTCGCCAACACCAGAGGAACAGCTCGCATTAATTCGCTCGTCAATACCTATAATATTCCCTTCATTTTTGCTCATAACACTGAGGAGCTGCGTGGCATCCTGGAAAGCAAAAAGGAAATCGATTTCCGGGCATTTGACACTGTTTTGGAAATCGAAAAAACGCGATCAAAAAAATGGTTAAAAGAGGCGCTTGAGCAAAAACCTCGCGACAAACGTACTATTAACTGCGTTACGCATAAAGAGTGCTGCGGATGTGGTGCGTGCTATTCTGCCTGCCCGGTAAACGCAATCACAATGGAACCAGATAACGAAGGCTTTCTGTATCCCTCAATCGATGCAGAAACTTGCATATATTGCGAAGCCTGTAAGAAAGCCTGCCCGTCGTTGAACCCACAATATGAAAAGAGTGCAAAACCACTCTGTTTTGCAGCGTATACCAATGATGAAGTTCGCGAGAAAAGCTCTTCGGGTGGAATGTTCTCACTTATTGCGCGTCAAGTACTCGAACGGAATGGGCGCGTGTGTGGTGCCGCTTTTGATGATGACTTCACATTGTGGCAAACGTGGGCTGCTTCAGAGGAAGAGCTCGAGCCTTTACGAATGTCGAAGTACATGCAAAGCTTCACGGGCGATTCTTATAAAGAGACGAAGCGATACCTGGACGAAGGTTTGCCAGTTCTTTATGTTGGCTGTCCTTGCCAAGTTGCTGGCCTGAATTCATTCTTGCGCAAGCATTACGACAATTTAATCACGGTCGATTTGCTCTGTCATGGAGGTCCATCGCAAAAGGTATTCAAACGATATCTCGACGAAGTTCATAGCGGAAAGCAGATAACGCATGTAGGTTTCAGAGACAAGGACTACTTCGGCTGGTCTCATGAAATGACTGTTATCTACGGCGACGGGGATATTTACAGACAACGATGCGCAGATGATCTCTATTATCGGGCATTTACCCCATGCGTATCGATGCGCCCGCATTGTCAGATTTGCAACTATTCGAAACTGCCACGACAGGGCGACATCACACTCGGCGATTTTTGGGGAGTTAGTAAGTTTGATCCCTCTTTTACTGATGGTAGAGGGACTTCGATCGTTTCCGTTAACAGTCAACAAGGCCTGAAAACAATCCACGATTTGTGGGATAGCCTGTCCCTGTTTGAAACAATACCAAGAAAGCACATCTTGACTCATGGACAGCCCTACGGCAGGCCATACAGAAACAACCCGCTACGCACGCGTTTTTTCCGTATGCTGGAAGACACCCCAATGGCAACTGCAGTCGAATGTAGCACGAGCAATGTCTTTGATTTTTGCCTACTTGACGCGCATTCCGAAACCCATGGTGCTATATTGCGCGCATTCTCGCTACAAAAAACGTTAATGGAATCCGGGCATAGTGCGCTTGTAGCATGTCGGCCAATGGAGCAAACAAGAATCTCCAACATCAGCCCATTCCGCTTAGATGAGTTCGCCCGTGATTTCATCCCCGCATTGAGCGCTCATAGAACAAAAGAAGCTCAACAAGAGTTCAAGCATTACTGTCGTGGATTTGTCGCCGATTCTACTCGCATCGATTATTCCTTGAGCGCAATCGTTGGAGAGAAAAACGTTACAGCTTATTCCGAACTACCAAATGCGTCAGGGATAAACCCGATTCTGCTCCTCGGCCAAGCGCAGATTGAGGGCCTCATCGACAACGAATGCTCCTATGAGAAAGGCTCTGTTGCAATAGCCCTATCATCTTCATTCGAACAAGGTTTTGAATCCCAATTCGATTCCTTTGACGGTGAACTCATCGATTTGACAAAAGACATGTCCTTGTGCGAATGGCTCTCCAAGATCCATCATTCAAGTCTGATTGTTTCAGACGACTATGACTCAATATGCACCGCTGTTGTACTTGGCACACCAGTTGCATTATGGGAAAGCGCTGAATCGGCAGCGATACGCAATCAACTTGAAGCATGTGGCATCTATGCACCTACAATACGATGCATGCAGGATGTCGATGCGTTGGTTCACACAGAAACCGAGCATGCGATTGATCAGGCCGTTCTTCAAAACAAGGTTTCTGCAGCTCGTACGGAATTCGTAGCTGCTGCTGAAGCCGTAATGGGAGACCCGGTACCAAAACCAGAGAAACAACCGGAGAAGAAGTCTTCAGAATCTGGCAAGGCTAACAACAAAAAACGTTCACTCTTCTCAAAAGGAGTGCGCAGCTTAAAGAAAAACGGTGCGTTGACAACAGCGAAAAAGACAATCGCATACGTGAGAAAGCAATCTAAACGAACTCGTAATTCTTAATTGCCGCAACTTCAACTACAGCCAACCTTGGAATTAACGACAGGTAAACACCCGTCATGGTTTGATAGTGCCAGCAAGTTATCGTCCTTTTAGCGCACTAGCTTCCCCAGTTTTACGAAGGAGCTATCTCTCATGGATTTTGCAGGAAAGCGGATTCTGATAACACATTCAATCGCACGTAGCATCATGGGCTCGACTGTAGTCGCATTAGAGCTGGGAGAGCATCTCGTGCAAAGTGGCGCTGACGTTAACTTCTATGCTTTTGCTATCTTGACGGTACCCCTTGCGGGGCGCGTGCTTACAACATGCTTCAGCGATAGCGATTCTGCGTTTCGCCGATGGGCAATGCACGAATTGCCGATGACCTATTCCACGGTTTTCCGCTAGCGGTGATAGGCGTTACACAACCCAACGCAATCATACAGCCAGCCATTTATAAAGTGGTGTTGCCAGCCTGCCGTGTGGCTGGTGACGGCGGCGGCGCTGGGTGTGTGGTGCGGACAACCCGCGACGACGTGAATGCCGTGGCTCTCCGGCGGCCATGACCGGGTGACACAGAACACTTTCAAACGCTGAAAACTCGGGATATCTTGTATTCGCTAGGCTAAAAATCGACACTTGGGGGCGCAGACGTTTCTCCGTACCTCCCTATGCGGCGATCCCTAGGCTCTCACGGTACTGCATTGGACTCATGCCGTCCAGCGTCACCTTGATCCTGTCGCTGTTGTACCATCGGATGTATGCGTCGACGGCGCCCATGAATTCCTCGATCGACACGCCCTTCCAGCTCCTCCCGTAGAACATCTCCACCTTCATCCTCCCGAAGAACCCCTCCATCGCCGAATTGTCGGGAGAGCATCCTTTCCTGGACATCGACCTCACAAGGCCGTTCTCCTCGCAGATCGCCACCCAGCCGGGCCAACGGTAATGGCAGCCGCGGTCGTTGTGCACGACGGAACGCTCGCCCTCGGAAAGCGTCCTCACAGCCGATTCCAGCATCGTGTTCGCAAGTTCCGCGTTGGGCGAAGTCGACATCGACCAGCTGACCACCATGCCGTCGAAGCAGTCGATTATCGGGGACAGGTTGACCTTGCCAGCCGGAATGCGGAACTCGGTTATGTCGGTGAGCCAGAGCTTGTTCGGCGCGTCCGCATGGAAATCGCGTTTGACCAGGTTGTCGGGCGCCTTTGAGATCTCCCCGGCGTAAGAGCTCCAACGCAGGCGCTTCCTGCACCTCCTGGCATCGAGGCGCTCCTCGCGCATGATGCGCGACACCACCTTCTCGGAAACGCGCGTTCCTTCCGATGCGAGCGCCATGTGCACGCGTCGGTAGCCGTACGTGCCGTCGCTCGTGGCGAATATCCTGCGGATATCGTCTCTGACCTGCGCATACTTATCCGGTCTGCGCATCGCCTCCACTTGGTACTGGTGGCTGCTGCGCGCCATGCCGACGGCGGCGAGCACGTCCTTGAGCCGATGCTTGCGCCTAAGCGCCTCCACCAGGAGCGTCTTCTCCCTGTTCGTCAACCGGTTCGGGTCGGCGCCCTGGCCTTTTCCCAGCAGCCCGACGGTTCCCTCCAGAACGTCCTTGCGCAGCTGGAGTTTCCTGACCTGCTCCTGAAGATCGACGACCATCTTGGCGAGCTCTTCGGGGTCGTCGGGCAGCTCTGCTTTCTTCATCTCGATCGGCTCCTTGCCCACGAGCAGCCGCCTCCATTGGTACAGCGTGCCACGCGTAACGCCATGGGCGGCAGCGACTTCCTTTGCGGGTATCTTCCTTGCGACCAAGTCTATCACGGCCTCTTTACGTTCCTCGTCTGTGAACACGACCGCCGGCTTCCTAACCTTCCTCGCGCCAGGGGCGTACTCGTCGATCCAGGCGGCGAGGTACGCCCACGATCCGGGATACCCGAGCGCCCGCCTGGTGCGAGCGTTGCACTTACCGTGGGTGATGTAGTGCTCGACAGCGGCTCGCTTCTGCTCCTCGGAGTAACGCTCGTTGTCGTTGCGCTCGGCGAAACCAGATTCCTCATATTCCCTGAACCATTTGTACAGCGAATCCCTGCACGGGTACCCGAGCTCGTTGACCACCGCAGTACAGCTGTAATCGTACTGGATGTAGAGCTCGATGGCCCTGCGCTTCTCCTCCGTCGTGTACATAGAACCGTCCTTCCCGAATAACCGTTTCGTACGGAATTATGTCAGCATCCCCGAACGATGTATCAATAGCAGCGAAATAGTCAGGCGCCGTCACCAACGCGGTCTGCGCGGCGATCGCGTCCCTGCTCAGCTCGATCCACTGGGTGGCGTTGGGCTTCTCGAAGAGCTCGGGCTCCTCCTTGCGGAAACGCGCCATCCATGCGTACATCGTGGATTCCGGCACCTTGTTCAGCGCGCACCAGTCCTTGATCGACATGGTGGTCGCCAGGCACCGCTCGACCTGGCCACGCCTCATCGCCCTCCTCTGCTCCGGCGTCATGTCCGTCATCGTCAGCCACCTCCGTTCGACGATGACGACTGTGGCGCCTACCGGCTGGGAGTTGAAGATGCGGGCGTTTTGGCGCTTACGCCGAAGGCACCGATTGGTGTGCAATATTCAATTAATGCCATCGCTTTGCCTCTTGCTGAAATAAAACCGTCGCATCAATCGAGCATCCCTGCGTCTTGCCAGGTTCGTTCGGATAGAGCAGGAGTTTCATGCCACCCTCCTTGACGTGAACGACGAGACTCTCTCCCCCATAAGCATCGTACGTCTTGCAAAGCACCCGCTTCTTGTGGCTATTATGTACAATTGCCAATGAGTACCTATCGCAACCGCTTATCTCTTGCACGTCCACGCTAAACCGATGGAAACCAGCCGAAAGGCTCTGTACGACAGTGACGTAATTGTATTCGGAATCCTTCCCGATCACCTTTGCGGACACCGCTTCCGTTTTGCCGTAGCCACCCGAAGGTATAGCAAACGGGGGCAATTCCTCCGCAAGGTAACTTGCCGCCCTCTTCCACCGAACGTTATCTCGCTGTTCATCAATGTGATCCTCGTTCGCAGACACGTAATCATCCCGCCGCTTCATCAGCCAATCGACGACGGTCTTAAGCTCTTCATAATCACGTGTCTCATAAGGTACGACCCCCGCCCGTTCTGCCTGGCGAATGAAATGCAACCGATCAGACTCGTCCCTCAGATTGCCAAGCTTGCGGGTATCGAGACGTTCGAGGAAATCGAGCCGCAAATCATTGGCGATTTCCATGGCATCTTCGGGAATACCCCTAGAACGCACACTTGCCTGCTCGTATCCAACGTGCTTCAGTTCGTATAGAGTAAGCAAATCTGAAGAGAAGACCGTCCCGAACTCACGTGGTTTCACACACGGCTCTAATACGATCTTGCCTGCCCGATTGGACATGGAACGACGCGTCAACTCGATTAGCAGGGCCTTGCGATAATGTTTCTCCGAACCATAGCTAGCGAGAGAGCGCAGGGAACGCTCTAGTTCCAACGGCGTATAATGATTTGCCACCATCGTGGTCCCAACTTGAGTAAGCCCGCTCATGCACCCCGACGCTTCCCACCCCAATGCATCGAATATATTCAAGCACTCTGGGCACATGACCAGATGATACGTTTCAAAGCAGTCTCCGAAAACGTTGTACTGGAGCCCTAGGCTTGATTTAACAAGGCATGAACTCGCGCCAATGAAGGCAGGAGAGTTCAGATTGTATCCGAAAGCCCTGAGATTAGTGGTGACAATCCTGGGGCTGTAGCACTTGAAGCATTCGTATTCCCGCTGATAGCTTCCCATGAAATTTGTCGACAGCAACATGGTGTCTTCGGGAAGCAAGTGCAAAGCCGCAAGAGAGTCCAGCCCACCGCTAAAATTCAGAACGATTCCCCCTTGCCCACCAGGTAAGCTGCGAGGATACTCCTCGCTTCCAGAACAGTAGACACTCGCATGCGTCCACTTCTGAATAGCGTCCCTCACATGAGAGTCAATGGGCAGATCAAATGCAATCTCATCGAACTTAGTCCCAGACATTGCTGCCATCGCCACGGCGACTTCGCTCGGTCTAGGCGTCACATCATCAGGCAAATAAAAGAAAACATGGTCTTTCACCGCTCCATGGCAGACATCGAACTCAACAAATCCCTCATCTATACGCACAGATTCAAATGACACAGCCGACTTGCGGGCGCCCTTCTGGGCGCTTGAATTTGAGTCGATCTTCGACACCGTTTCGACCTGTTTGAGCTGCGCGACCTCATCCTCCAGGCGCATGAGCTGCAGCCCCAATGTTACCAGTGTCTGCTGGATGCGAGCCAAGTCTACAGAAACATTCGCCTCCATTCCAGCTACCTTGCCTTCAACGCCGGAAACCCGACTTGAAATATCAAGCAAACTGCTATTCGCATCCTTGAGAGCCTTCGACGATCGAGCAAGCTTGCCGTCAATCTCGTCGAAACGCTTGTTCTGCTGTTCGCGCGCTGTCGCAAATGTTTTCGCACGAACTGGCAGAATCCTCATGAGCCAACGTTTTATATGATTCATTTCCTAGCCCTCGCCTCCCGAAAGCCCACGACGCTCGACAAGGTTCCCGTAACTCTTCATCATCACCTGGGTCCTGTATCTCAGAGTCTTTCCGTATAAGTCGTACCTGCCGGATTTCTTTTCAAGGACATCAATCCATCTCCCAACATCATCTCGGCAGCATTGCACTCGAGAGAGTAAACCGTCAGATAAAGCTACGCTGTAATTCTTCCCCTCGTCGATAAACATACGTATATCACCCGAATAGGCTTTAAAGGCCTCGATGCATTCCATTTCGCTGATTATGCCTCGCAATCGTCTCAGAAGATCATCCGCCTCCAGCTTGTCGTCATACTCCTCCAAAGCACGCCATTGAAGTCGCAGAGCTTCTCGCACGGCGGAAGCGCACCCATTGACGAACGGCTTGATTGGCTCTGGATTCCGGTTGAGGAAACCAACCCACTTCGACACGAGCTTCAAATGGTATTCCATGGACTCTCGTGTGCTGTTCGCGTCCAACGGAAGGAAGAGGTTCGTCTCATATTCAGAAAAAGCGCGATAGCGCGCATCGCCCATCAGAGCTTTACGTGACAACAGCTTGCGATCTTCCGACGAAAGCCGTGAAATGAGAGCATCGTATCGAGCAGGGTCATCACCCTTGAAGATGCATCCATTGATTATCGAAAGGGAGTTCTTGAGGTACTCGGCGTACCCCTTTGCAAAGCGCCCATCCGAATCATCCACCGAGTTCAGAAAGTCAACCCAAGAATGAGCATTATGCACATACGCGTCATCGATGATGCCTGATATCCCGGCTGTGCCCACACGATAAGAAAGACCACGCCCGTTTTCGACCAGAGCCCGGATGTTCTGACCCTGGGAAATGAGCAGATTCTCGTTGGACAGCCGCTTTGCCTGCCTTCTGACCTCATCCAGATGACCAGCTACTACATCTGGCGAAGCGGTATTGTAGGCCACAACTGAATAAGTCCCCAGGATGTTCTTTATCTGAGTTGCAGCGTATCGGTACACATGTTCGTTTTCACCGTCATCGAGGACATCAACCAGATAGTCAAACTTCTCACTCAGCGCGACAACCTCGTTTTCCAGCCGACGTTCGTCAATGCGATGCACCGCAGACCCCGCACGTTGAACGTAATGGTATGTGGCTCCATCTTCGAACGCGATGCATTCGGCAGACGAGCATACCTTCAGCAAGAACGTCGTGTCTTGCCCATTACGGGAAGAGCCATATCTTGCTCCCGAACTCAGGAGCAGTTTCCTTCTGTAGATTGCAGTCGTATGCTGAAAAGTGAATGCGACAAAGAGGGGCTGACCCGCCGCGAGCTTTGACCTTATCTTCTCATTGACATGCTGTGGCAATACCTGAATCGAGCCGTCGTCATGCTCCCGGACGAGGTCCCTCGTCCCCTTGGCGATGTCAGCATTCTCCTCAATCGCCTTCGTGTATAACAGCTCGAGAAAATCCCAGTCAACGTAATCATCTGGGTCAAAGAACGCAACGTACTCTCCCTTCGCGGCTTTAATACCCGCATTTCGTGAGTATCCCGCTCCGCTGTTCACCTCATTTCGAAGAACCTTGATTCGCCTGTCATGACGCGCCGCCTCTTCAACTGCCTCCATCGACGAATCTTGGCCACAATCATCCACAAATATAGCTTCGAGGTTAGTCAGTGATTGACTTCGTATCGAACCGATGCATCGACGGATGCCTTCACCAGCATTGTAGACCGGAATTATCACGGTAACAGCAGGTGCGCTCATTACCCCCCCCATTTGAGATCAACGAAAAGCCATCAAATTACATGCCATTTGGAAGACTAGAGCCTCCAATGCACGATTCCGTAGCGTTTTGTTTCAGAAAGGTCAAACATCCCCTTCACATCAATGAGGACGCCCCTCAGGTCACCATCGCCCGAGAACAGACTGCAGAGGCCTTCCATCCCCATATCCCTGAACTCCCTGTGAGCGACTGCGGCGATAACGCAATCAGCCGATCCCTTGACCGACGCCAGTTCTACGAGCTCGACGCCGTACCCAATCCGAGCCTCGACAGGAGATGCCCATCCATCCACCACTTCGGGCTCGATGTCGTACTCGTGCAATCGGTCAATGATGTCGCCCACTTTCGAATTCCTGCAATCCGGACAGTTCTCCTTGAAAGTCAAACCCAAAATGATGACCTTTGAATGCTTGGGCGCCTTACCTATCCGCACCAACTCACGTATGGCAGCATCCGCGACAAATGCCCCCATCCCATCATTGATACGCCTACCTGCGGAAATAATCTCAGAATGGTAGCCGAGATTCTCGGCTTCATATGTGAAATAATACGGGTCGACACCTATGCAATGACCACCCACAAGCCCAGGACGAAAACCCAATGCGTTCCACTTAGTGTTCATGCCCTCCACTACTTCGTTCGAGTCGATGCCCATCCTATCGAACACCATTGCAAGCTCGTTCATAAATGCGATATTGATATCACGCTGACTGTTCTCGGCTACCTTTACAGCTTCGGCGGCCTTGATGGACGTCATCGGATACGTACCCGCCTCGATGATAAGGTTGTACACGCTCGCAATCTCCTGAAGAGACTCCTCGTCCATACCCGATACTATTTTGCGGATAGTTGGCAGCGTATGCACCTTGTCGCCAGGATTGATTCGCTCTGGGCTATACCCGACCTTGAAGTCTTCCCCGCATTTCAGGCCCGATGTGGATTCCAAAATGGGAACACACACATCCTCGGTGACACCCGGATAAACTGTAGACTCGAATACAACAATCGACCCTTTCTTTAGGTGCGACCCAACAATTCTCGAAGCTCCTTCGACTGGCGTGAGGTCCGGGGTCTTGTCAAGGTTGATGGGAGTGGGTACGGCTACGATATGGAATCGAGCGAACTCGATGTCATCCTCGTTGGATGTGAACATGACGTTGCACTCCCGAACGGCCGAATCCCCCACCTCTTTTGTCGGGTCAACACCGCTTTTGTACAGCTCGATCTTTTCTTCATTCAAATCGAATCCGACAACGCTAAGCTTCTCGGAGAATGCCACGGCGAGCGGCATGCCCACATATCCCAGCCCAATCACAGATAGTCGCACATCGCCTTGAAGTAGATCTTCGTAAATACCCATCAGAACCGTTCTCTCTTTCCACGTGAATTCACTTCGACAACCTTGGCATAACTACGTTTTCCCAACTCTTTCTTCGGCTTATTGAGGTATCGACAGTGTAATTCGTTCAACGGTACGCATTGTTCCGAAATGCCCTTTTTCATATATTTGTACATGATAGGAAACGCATGCCCATATATCTTGAAGGCAATCTAGACATCTTTCACACCCTGATAGATTCAAGCAGATACGCGCCTCTTTATATCTCTCGCAATGGTCGAATCTTATAGGGGGTAGAGAAGTCCGGTTTCAAGGCGCCAATGAGTGTTGGATCGAGACTTGCATTGATTCTGTTGAGAAGATCAGCCATCTCGCCAGAGTCATCTTTCCGCGCCCAAGAAATCACCGTCTCGTACCAGTTGTACTCAACGTGAATCAGCTGCGTGTAGTGCAGTTTCGCGAGACCATGATCGCGCGAGAACTCCATCAGGCCCAAGATCCCCTTCAGGTAGTCACGAGCCTTTACGTATGACCAGTTGTTGGATTTGTACAAAGTGCGATGCACATACGAGGGGATGCCTGCATAGACAAACTTCTGAGCCAAATAAAGATAGTGAACAAGGAAGGGGGGGTCTTGAAACCGTCTGAGCGCAGGGAAGGTGATGTTGTTCTGCCGAATCAAGTCGGCTTTGTACACATACTTGGTGAAACCGTAGTCGTATTGGTAGTCTTTGTAACGCATGATTTGAGGACAGGAGAAATGACGAAGCGGATCGGTGCATTTCAAACCTCCATCGACTTCTAAAAGCACATGACCGCAACAAGCGTCAACACCAAATCGATTTGCCGTATCGATGAGCGTCTTATAAACATCGTTGTCGGGTAGGTAGTCATCACCATCCATAAACGCGACGAACAGCCCACGGCTTTCCTGTATAGCATAATTTCGTGCAGGACCTGGACCTTTGTTTTCCTGCTCCAATAGCCGAACTCTACCATCAGCCTTGGCTCGCGCAGCAAGAACATCCCTTGTGGAATCAGTAGATCCATCGTCAACGCATATAATCTCGAAATTCTCCAGCGTTTGCTCGAGTAAGCTATCGAGAGCACCACCAATAGATGACTCTTCGTTGTATACAGGAACGATTATGCTCAACAGAGGCTTGTCCATGTAATCTCCCATTTCTTATTAAAAGATAAAAGGTTGTAATAGCAACTCGTTCCTGACGCTCGCCACACATGCATCAATAGAATCGCGCCTGGTCTTAATATCCATGAAAAGCCTTTCGGGCTCATAACCAGGTTGGCACAATACTACCGACGTGCCGTTTAACCTTGCTGCTGCACTAAGCCAGATATCTATATCGAAGGGAGCAGCTCTCTTGGCCAAATCGCGTCTAAATGCAAGATCATCAAGGCTATCGGGCGGATACAGAACCCCGCCCTCGGGCAGTGCAAAATATTCCTTGTGGGGGGACCGCTCCTCCTTGGCCGAATCCCAGGTACTATATGGAGCAATGCCACCCGAATGAGTTTCACGTATCACCAATCCAGCTTTTCCACAAATCGAGAACTGGAAATCCTGATGAAGACGATACAAGTCTTCTAGCGTCGACTGGTCGTAAATCACGCCACATCGGACGAGCACAACGATATCGCCCGGATGTTGCTCCAAAGTGTTGAGATGCGCGTAACGAAGCTCTGAGTCATCGCATACGCAGGCCTTGAGTACTTTCCCCCCTCGTTTCACCATGGATCTGCCAAGTTGAATCCGACCACGAGGAAAACGGCTCTTGGGCAGCCACAGGTCGATCTCATCCGCAGGAAGTGTCTGGTCGAGAAGCGAATCAATCGCATCCTCCAGGTAATCATCATAGGAAGCTGTCCAAGTAAGGGAAACAATCAGTTTTCTCGATTCTGAGGCAAACAGCTCCCGCTTGTGTGCTAGCCGTTTTTTCGCTTCATCATTCATCCGTCTTTGGCGGAGCAATCGACTTCCCAGACGGTATTCCTCGCTGTTCAACAGCTTGTTGCAGCAGTCCTCTGACTCGTTTAGCCGCTTTTTCAGAGTCTTTATTCGGGAGCTGCTGCTGTCGGTATAACCTTTTCTAGTGAAGAATCTCACAGGGTCATCAATAAGAAGACGAACATCACTCGCTTGACGGTCATCAAATAGAGCAAGGTTTAGCTTTGCCGATCTTTCCAACTCCCTCATCTCATCCCCAAGGGCAATGCAGACAGCATATTTGCTCTCATAAGGCAACGGCCCCATACCCCTGACCGTCTCGATGTAACGTTGATAGCAATAGCACGCGTGAAGGCCATCTCGAGCATCAGCATGCGACTCGAGATATCTACGAGCGGCAGCAAACTCCAGGCTTATTGATTCACCCCTCTCAAGTGGGGTTGTGCTTGCGCGTACGTAAAGTGGTTCGTCTACGAGCATGACCCTTCGAGCATGCGCATAAACCTGATAGCGAAAACCCACCTCCCTGAACGGTTGTTCGGAGGAAGAAACGCATCTTATACCGCATTCGCGCAGAAATGATGTCTTGTAAAGCCCACCCCATATACGTGACTGGGTAAGGTTTTTGGCGTAGTAGGGCATCTCCTCAATTGGGCAGAACACTCGATTGTAATAAGCATTGCTGCGATGGACGGCATTGTAGTCGTATTTTGCCTTCTCTTGCCCCGCTGAAGTAAGGAAGTCACATTTAACGACGTCCAAATTGTGGTCTTTGGCCATCGAGTATAGAAATTCAAGCGCAGTTGGAAAAATGCAGTCGCCCGGCTCGACAAACCCGAGATACTCCCCCGACGAGAACTCTATCCCAGCATTGATGAGAGCACTGTAATCCGTTCCTTCGACGTAAAAGACTTTGAATCGCTCGTCATCCACATCATTCGAATCAGAAAAAAGCGAATTGCAATCGAGGTCAGCTGGGCAAACGCAAAGGACCTCGACATCTTTGAAAGTCTGGCTCTTTATACTATTCATGCATACAGCAATACTGGTAGCTCTGGCACCAATTGGAATGATAATTGAAAGACGAAACACGATACCTCCGGTTTGAGTTACTGGCACATACCGCTGTCGAGATATGGCATGGTCACTTTTTGAGAATCCTCATGAACTTAAACGCATACGCACCTGAACCGCCAATTCCTTAACAATCCAAACACTATAGCTTTGATTGTCTTTTTCAAGGGTTTTGAAATTCGCTTGGAAATAGCCCTGTAAACGGGACTATGGGTTTTACTCTTCTTTGGGTTTTCATCCTCAGCAGGACGAATCTCGGTAGGGCGCGCAATAGGGTCATCCATATGTAACACTGCATATTCAACAAAAGACTCCCGCAAATCAACACTGACCTCATATTCGAATCCACTGCGCACGAGCTATCTTCATGTCTATTATATTTTCCGATTTGCGCAGTTGTTGGCAAATCGTCAATTCTGGGCTATTACATACTCCATTTCATGATGGTCTTGCCCATCTGCTTGCGGATGTCGACGTCGAATGCCGTCGCGATATCGCGCACCGACTCGACTAACACAACGCTTCCGACAAGCGCCTGCAGGTAGTCGATCATTTGGGGATTCGCCTCATACAGCTCCAGCGTTCGCTCGAAATCCGCACGACCGCTGCGGCTGCTTCCGTACATGCGCAAACCCTTTTCGAGCACCATGCGCGTATTGATGGCAACCGAATTCTCCGACACACCGAGCAACGATATCGTTCCTTCAGGTTTGATGTGGTCGATAATCTGATCGATGGCGTGTACGGCACCTTCCCCACCACAGCATTCGAATGCGTGGTCAACGAGCAAATCGTCAGGAATATCACTTGTCAGGAACGTGCGATCGGCAAACGTGAAATCGGAAAGCTTGTAGCCGTTACGCCCGAACACGTAAACACGCATTTGAGGATAGAGCGTTTTCAAAACAAGCGACACGATGAATCCAACATTGCCGTCGCCCCATACACCCACCGTTTCGCGTCGCGCGTGGGCAATATCATCGAAGCGCGCGATGGCATGCACAGCTACACTAACAAGCTCGGTAAATGCTGCGACCTCAAGGTCGATGTCAGCAGGCAACGCCAAAACACGGGAGGGCGGCAAGACGCACAGTTCCTGCATGAAGCCATCGAAGCCGCTTCCGCAGAACTGACTTGTGGTGAGATAGTTCTCGGCAATGCAGTCATCCTTCGAGGAAGGAGCATTGGGGAGCATGACCACCATCTGTCCGCTTTCGAACTGCCTGCCACCGAAAACGACTCGGCCGATGCCCTCGTGAATAAGCGCCATAGGAAGCTTCTTGGCCATGACGCGCGCCGGGCGCCTGCCTTGGTAGTAGCGTTGGTCGGCATTGCAAATCGACAGATGCGTTGGGCGCACCACTATCAAGCCCTCGTCGATGGGCACCTGCACCTCAACGGGTTCGACAGTATGGGGCGCAACGAGGCGATATACCCGGTTGAGCATCCTAGACCTCGTCTTCCAGCAAAGCTCGCGCAATGCGCATATCGTTGGTGTAGGTGAGCTTCATGTTCGAAACGTCGCCGCGCACGAGAGCCACCTTCTCGCCCTTCAGCACGAGGATTTTGCATGCGTCTGTCAGAATCGACTTCTCGTCTTCGGCAAGCTCGGTGAACAGAGCCTTCAAACGTTTTGCGTTGAACGATTGGGGCGTCTGCCCTTGATAGTATTCTGCCCGATTGGGAATCGCCGCAATCACTTCCCCATCAATGCTTTGAACAATCGTGTCAGTCGCCGGAATGACGGTATCGCATGCACCGTACTTGCGCGCTGCAGCGATGTTGTCTTCGATGATCCGATACGACACGAACGGACGAACGGCATCGTGCGTCACGATGATGTCTTCGTCGGACAGGCCATGCGCTTCCTCGATGTAAGCGATGGCATTCATGATGGTGTCGTTTCGCTCGGCGCCTCCAGCCACGACAACGATCTTGTCCGTAAACTGAGGCATGAACCGCTTTAGGATATCGCGTGTTTGGTTGATCCAGCTATCGGGCGATAAGACGATGACCTTTTCAAACTCGTCGACCAAGCAAAACTTTTCGACTGTATGAGCTATTACGGGACGATCGCCCATCTCCCAAAATTGCTTCGGCTTGTCTGGGTTGCCCATTCGAGAGCCTGAACCACCCGCAAGTATGGCGGCATACACTTTGCCCATTGCCATCTCCTAATAGTTCTCCTCGTAGTATTTCGTCGCATCCTCAATCGTGCCATCGAAGACTTTCGTGCCCTTGTCGAGAACGATACCGCGACTGCAAAACTTCTTTGCTGTCGCCGAGGCATGAGTGACGAACAGAACCGTCACGTTCTTGTCCATCATAATCTCCCTGATGCGGTCGATGCACTTCTTCTTGAAAGCGCGGTCGCCAACAGACAGCGCTTCATCAACGACAAGTATTTCCGGATTGATGGCAACCGCAAATGCGAAGCCCAAACGTGCGCGCATGCCACTCGAATAAGATTTCATAGGCTGGTCTATGTACAACCCCAGCCCGGCAAAATCGATGATCTCTGGTTCGAGCTCTTCGATTTCCTGCTTGCTCAGACCAAGAATCTGACCGCGCAAGCTAATATTCTCACGCCCTGTGAGCTGCATATCGAAACCAGCCGTCAGCTCAAGAAGCGCCGACACACGGCCTTTCACTTCGACCGTGCCGCTCGTAGGATGGGTCACGCCTGTGACCATCTTGAGCGCCGTCGACTTACCGGCACCGTTGAGGCCGAGGAAAGCCACTGCTTCGCCTTTTTTGATTTCGAACGACAGGTCGTCGTTAGCGTTAACGCTTCCCAGATACTGGCCCTTTTTCTTGTAGTTGAAAATGCCGAGAAAGCGCCCGCGGTCGCTTTTATAAAGGTTGTATGTCTTGGTCACGTGGTCGAATTTGATAACAACTTCATCGGACACGCTTGTCTTGTGAAGGTTTTTGGCGTCAGACAAAGAGGGGGCTTTTTCTTTAGAGGGCATCGGCCACCTCCTCGTTGAACTTGCCGTATATCCAGACCATCAACAAAAGCGTTCCTACGAACACTACGGCAAAACCTATGCACATTCCTGGGTCTTCCCAGAACCATACTTTGTCATAAAGCGCATCGCGCCATGCCACCACAAAAAACGTGACAGGATTGAAGTCCATAATTGTCTGGATCCAGTCGATGCCGACATTCTTGATATTGAACAGCACGCCTGAAAGCCAGAAAAACGGCGTCGATAATGCGTGAACAAGATTTGCCACATCTTTCGAAAGCGCTGAAAGTTGTGAGAACAATATCGAGAACATGGTCCAAAAGACGAACATGAGAACCAGAAGAATGGGCACCTGGAGCAGATAGGGGTCAAGCGGCTGACCATAGAGGAAGTAGATGATGAACAGCACCGCTTGAAGCATCAACTGCACAATCATGGTTGCGCCCGTATAGATTGCAGAAATGCAACTGATGGGAAACTTAATCTTATTGACAAGATAAGGGTAGCGATGCAGAACGTCACAACCCGCTCCAAACATTTCCTGCATGAAAAACCAGGGGATCAATCCTGCACAAAGCCAAAGTAAATACGGTGGAGCATCAGGGCCTGCACCATTATTTCCAACTCTTAGGCCGACCTCTAAAGCAAACCAAAAACAAAAGATATAAATCGCAGGCCTGATGAAGAACCATGCCCATGAAAGCACGGCGCCGCGACTCTTTTTGCGCAATTCGAACAAAGACAGCTTGGCAATCTGGCCACGCCACTCCCAATTGTCTTTGAGGATAGTGCCCAATGTGCTCAAGAAATGACTCCAATCTTCGGAAGCACATACGTTTTAAATGGTAGCACAGGGTCGAAAAAGGGCTATTGCCTGCATGGTAAAAACAGGCGCAAGGCGATGGCTTCTATCCATTGGGTGCCAGGGGGACGGCTCTCTTGACGCTAAGTTGTGTTAAGAGAGAGCCGTCCCCTGACACGCCCAACTAGAATTTCGGCAGCTCTACGATGCCCGAAGGGTCTTCGCCAGCATCGACGGCCGCTATGAGCTCAGCCCATGCTTCGTCATCTTGCGTCACTACCCACTGCTCGTCGCTTTGGCGGATTCCGCCTTCATAGGGGCCTGTGCAGCTGTAGAACGTCACCTCGTCGGCATGTTGCACGAAGTCAAGGATGACCATGCCCGTAATGGGCAAATCAAGGTCGGTTTCCACCTCTTCCTCGAGCAATTCGAGCAACCAGTCGATGTCGAGATCTCCATCAAATGCAAGCACTTTTTTGACCATCGCAGTCTCGATGGCGCGTACATTGATCTGCCTGAGCGCATCCTGATCACTGTCGTAATCTTTGCGAGCGCGTGCCAACACAAGCGCCTGAGCGCCATTCAGGTGGCGATCCTTGCCAGCATTCACCGTGAGGTTCTTTCCCGTCGCCGGGTCAGGAACGGTGATCTTCTTGGGCACATCCACGTCGATACCGCCCAGCGCGTCGATGAGATCGGCAAAGGTTGTGAAGTCGACCATCATGTAGCGCGCTACATCTATGCCGGTCAACTTCTCAACTGCTTCGACAACTTCTGACGGGTTGTTGTTCAACAGCGCATCGTTGATCTTGTTCGTGCCACCGGGCATGACGGTATCGCGCGGGATGGTGACGAACGTGATTTTGTACATCTGCGGATCGATGCGCATGAGCGTCATGATGTCAGAATGCTGATCAACCTGTGCATGCTCGTTTGCTTTGCCCGTGTAGAGCGCCGTGCCCTTGCGCGAGTCAGAACCTATGAGCAACACGTAGAGCGGCTCGGTTGGCATCTCGGCAGTTGCGACTTCAATATCTTGATTCACCCTACCAACTGGCAAGCGATCAAGAATGGTGATTGCCGTAAGGAACAAGACGGCAAACACTACCACGCCCACGACGGCGATGACAGCGTTGCGTCGCGCGAGGCGCTCGTGCTCTGTGAGAGTCGTCGCCATCTCGCCTATTCTTCCTTTGCATCTCGAGGCTTGCGCGGGCCAATCTTGCCTTGATTGTCATAATGGTGTTTGAGAACTGGCTTGAACAGGCCGAATTTCCAAATAACAATTAGCACGACGATAGCTAGAACAAAAAACACTCCCCAGCGAAAATAGCCTGATGTGCCACTGATTGCACACCCAGCAACAGCAAGCACCGCCGTACATATCCAAAGAACAGCGACTGACCGTTTTTGCGACAAGCCTGCCTTCAACAGACGATGGTGCACATGATCTAGGTCTGCATGGCCTATGGATTCATGGCCGCGCAAGCGTCTCACAATTGCTGACAGCGTGTCGAGAACAGGTACACCCGCGATGGCGAGCGGCACAAGCATAACGATGAAACTCTGCGTGCGCACGACACCCTCTACTGACACGATGCCGAGCAGAAGCCCCAACAGGAGCGCACCCGAGTCGCCCATGAAAATCGACGCTGGAAAGAAGTTGTAACGCAAAAAGGCAAGGCAAACTGCAATCATGGCAACACAAGTGAACGCAAGCATCATGCTGCCCCTCATGATGACAAGGTAGAGAAGCGCAGCACTTACGATTGCTACCAGCCCCGACGCCAAGCCATCAAGTCCATCGATAAGGTTCGTGATGTTTGCAAATACAACGAGATAAAGCACACTGATGGGACCGTCGAGAAACCCAAGGTTGATGTAGTCACCATCAATGACAGTGCGCACAGCGTTGATGGACACACCAGCAGCAACGACGATTATCGAAGCGATGACCTGACCCGAAAACTTCGTAATCGGCCTGATTTGGGTAATGTCGTCGACGAGCCCCACTGCAAACATGAGCGTTACTCCGATAAAGAGCATCGGGTAATTCATGTCGACCAAGCGGTAGTAGTCGTCGAATTCCCAACCAAAGAAGCGAGTTCCCAAAAAGACGGTGAACGCTGCAGCACAGAGACCCAGATACAGCGCGATGCCTCCACAACGGGGCACCGGATCTGAGTTGACGCGACGATTACTTGGGTAGTCGATGGCGCCGAGCGCTGTTGCGATGCGCTTGGACAGGGGCACAGTTGCAAACGTGACGACGAACGCCACGATGAAGACTATGCACAACTGCTGCCAGGCCACAGAGCTTCCCATTCCTCCCCTGTAGTAAACAATTAATTATACGACAAATGGGGCAAACATTATGTGTTTGCCCCATTTACGCTGGTAGTTTGATTATCCGTTAAAACTCAGGATGCGCAAATACAGTGTTGGGATCCTCACCAGAATCAGCCGCTGCAATTATCTGGTGCCAAGTATCCTCGTCACGGAAGGCAAGCCATGCCCCACCTTCGTTGACATCGCCATCATATGGACCCGTACCAGAATAGATAGTGATCTTCTCAGCGTTTTCAGCAAAATCGTTCACATACCACTTAAGGTCGTCGGGGTCAAAATTCGTATCGCTATTGGACAGGAGCGCCTCAACAGCTGAGTCAGAATCTATCATGCCACCTGCAACCTTCATGATAAGTGACTGCAGGATCTGCCGATCATCGTTCTGGCGATAAGACTCTTGGGGCGCTGGAAGATCGTAGTTTGCAAACTCTTTACGTACACGAGCAAAAACAAGAGCCTCGGGACCATTAAGATGCTGCTCACCGGCAGTAATATCAATTGTTTCGCCACCCACAATATCTTGCAGCGACATATCGATGGGCACATTTACATCTACGCCACCAAGCGCGTCGACGAGTTTTTCGAAGCCTCCGAACGTTGTATCGAGATAGTATTGAGGCTTGACTCCTGTAAGCAACTCAACCTGTTCGAGCGAAGCTTGGATTCCGCCCATATGATATGCCTCGTTGAACTTGTATTCCCATCCATCAAAATCACAAGCCGTATCGCGAGGAATCGTAATAACGGTGATCTTGTATGTCTTTGGATCAACACGCACGAGCATCGTTGTATCTGAGCGGCCAAGGCCATCTGCATAGAAGCTCTGACCTTCTTCAACTGTTCCCTTGCGCGAGTCGTTACCCACGACAAGCACGTAGAACGGATCAGTCGAAGGTGGCTCCTTCTTGGTGACGTCCGTCGCTTCCGCTGAAATAGACTCAGTCGAGCGCGATTGCACCGGAGCTGAACACGCCGCAAAGGCAATGCACGCGAACGCGCATATGCACGCTATGATAATCGCTGCTGCTTTTTTGCTCATTTCGATCATCCTCTTTCGTTTAATCGGACTGGCGTAATTGATTATCGTACGCGAGAGCAGCAGAGTCAAAGAAACGCCCGAATTCCAAAGACAACGCACGTAACACCGACAAGAACTACAAGGTTTTCATATGCGTAGTACTACATTTCGGGCGGTGCTGGCGGCATTTGCTCGCAGGCGAAGCTCTGTTGGCACTCACTCAAGAGTGAGACTGCTCAAACGCTCGATAAAAGCACGTTTGGTTACCAGTGTGGCACGCCGGGCCCTCCGGCTTGACGAGCGCGAGCAGGCAGTCGGCATCGCAGTCATAGCGCAGCTCGACGAGCTGTTGGGTGTTGCCGCTGGTCTCGCCCTTGTGCCAGAGCTCCTGGCGGCTACGCGACCAGAACCATGTCGTGCGCTGCTCGAGCGTGAGACGCACGGATTCGGCGTTCATCCACGCCATCATGAGCACGTCTTCGGTCTGCGCGTCCTGCACGATGCACGGGATGAGACCTTGGTCGTTATACACGAGCTCTTCGGGATTCATGGAAATCCTTCCTTGGGGATTTGGCCATCTGGGGTCTGGTCCGAAATGACCACCCTGAACTTGCTGCTAAAGCCGTACGGGAATGCCTTGCGAGCGCATGTATTCCTTCACCTGGCGAATCGTGAGTTCGCCGTAATGGAAGACGCTTGCGGCCAGCACGGCGTCGGCTTCGCCTTCGATGATGCCCTGGGCGAAGTGTTCGAGCTCGCCCACGCCACCGCTTGCGATGACCGGGATGTCGACCGCACGGGCCACGGCACGCGTCAGAGCGCAGTCGAAGCCGTCGCGGCTACCATCGCGGTCCATGCTGGTAAGCAGGATTTCACCCGCACCTCGTTTAGCGGCTTCGGCAGCCCACTCGACCGCATCGATGCCAGTGGCCGTGCGACCACCCGCAACGTAGACCTCCCACTTGTTGGGATTGTCGGCGCGCTGCTTGGCATCGATGGCCACGATGATAGCCTGCGTACCGAAGCGCTTGGCAGCCTCGGTGATGAGGTCGGGATTTTTCACGGCTGCCGAGTTGATGGACACCTTGTCGGCGCCTGCGGCAATCATCGTGCGGATGTCCTCGACCGTACGGAAGCCGCCGCCCACCGTGTAGGGCAGGTGCAGCTCTTCGCTCGCGCGGCTGGCCAAGTCGATGGTGGTCGCTCGGTCGTCCGACGTAGCCGTGATGTCCAGGAAGATGACCTCGTCAGCCTTCTGCTCGTCGTATCGTTGTGCGAGCTCGATCGGGTCACCCGCATCGCGCAGGTTGACGAAGTTCACGCCCTTGACGACTCGACCGTCTTTGACGTCCATGCACGGAATCACTCGTTTGGTTAGCATTAGGCCTCCTTGCAGGCTTGAATGGCTTCTACTAGCGGCAACGTACCTTCGTAGATTGCGCGACCGGTGATGATGCCCTCGATACTCGCGGCCACAGGTGCCAGGCGCGCGATGTCGTCCATGCTGGCCACGCCGCCGCTTGCGATGACCGGGTGACCAAAGGCCTCGGCCATGCGCTCGTAAGCTTCGCGCTCGATACCGGTCTGCATGCCATCGCGCGCGATATCGGTGTAGACGAGATGACGGTAACCGAGCGCCGCCATATCGCGCGCCAAATCGGTTGCAGCGACGCCTGAGCCCTCGCGCCATCCGGCGACGGCAACTTCCCCACCTTTTGCATCGATACCAGCGGCCAACATGTCGCCGTACTCTTCGATAGCAGCCTGCGCGAAGTCGGGGTCGCGCACGAGCGCGGTACCGAGCACCATGCGGCTTGCACCCGCATCGGCCAGGCGCGCGCACACGTCGAGCGTACGGATGCCCCCGCCGATCTCAATCTTGAGATTGGTATTGGCCAAGATGTGTTCGACAATCTTGATGTTGACCGGTTGACCGGTCTTTGCGCCGTCGAGATCGACCATGTGGATCCACTCGGCGCCGGCATCCTCGAACACCTTCGCCTGCTCGACCGGATCGTCGTTGTAGACGGTCACCTGCGCGTAGTCGCCTTTCGCCAGGCGCACGGCCTTCCCGTCGAGTATGTCGATTGCGGGTAGTAGGTACATGTAATGCCTTTCTACGTGGCGCATCGGTACCTGCTACTGATGCGCCATCTTGCTTTATGCATATTTCAACCTGGTAGAAATATGCAAACTTGCTTTCTTGCATAAAGGTACCTGGTACCTTTATGCACTCACTCTATGCGTTCCTGGCTAGCTCCACGAAGTTCGACAGCAGCTTCAGGCCAGCGTCCGAGCTCTTCTCGGGATGGAACTGCACGGCAAACGCGCTCTTCCCCACCTGCACGGCACTCGGAAATGTGATCGAGTGCGTCGTCGTGGCGATAGCCTCGCATGCGTGCGGCGCTGCGTAGCTATGTGTGAAGTAGAAGAACTCGCGGTCCTTGATGCCTTTGAACAGCGGGTTTGGACGCTTGCTCAGGTAGTCGACCGTGTTCCAACCCACATGGGGAATCTTGAACGGCTTGCCCGCCATGTCGGTCTTGGGAAGCGCATCGACGACGCCGGGGATGAGGCCCAAACCGGGTGTCGGCTTGCCCTCTGCGTGCTCGGTGCCACCCGTGAACAAGAGGTGCAGGCCCAGGCAGATGCCGAGGAACGGCACGCCCTCCTGGATGCGCTCGACGATGACCTCGTCCTGCCCGAGCTCGCGCATGGAGTTGGCCGCATCGGCGAACGCGCCCACGCCCGGCAACACGATGGCGTCTGCGCGCTTTATCTCGTCAACATCGTCGGTGATGCGCGCGTCGGCGCCCACCGTGATGAGCCCGCGCTCGACGGACTTCAAGTTGCCCTTGTGGTAATCGACTACAACAATCATTCAGTGCCTCTCTTTGCGAAATGCGTGGAAAAGGGTCTGCCTTTCCCACGCACTCTTGCTTTTCCTCTGTGAGGAAGTCTTACAGCGCGCCCTTTGTGGACGGGAGCGCATCGGCAGCGCGT